>NZ_JBZFLM010000002.1:0-547622 GCF_058448965.1 Limnobacter sp. G6BE5S | reverse complement strand
CCCCGACAGTTTGTGAACCAGCGCCCACCGAGAACTACACCGACCTTGACTCTATGTCCCTACACCACGCTCGTCCGATCTGCGAATTCACGATCCTGGCGCAGCGCATCGGCCTGCAAACCGACAGTCGTACCCTCACGCTCGACAACGTGCCGCGCGCACTCGCCAACTTCGACACGCGCGGGTTTATCAAGCTTGTCGCTGAAGTTGGATCTGGACGCATTCTTGGGGTTCAGGCTGTGACACCGGAAGCAGGCGAGATCATCCAGACTGCCGCAATTGCGATCCGTGCCCGCATGACCGTCCAAGATCTCGCCAACCAACTTTTCCCCTACCTCACCATGGTTGAGGGTCTCAAACTGGTGGCGCAGACTTTCTCGAAAGATGTGACACAGCTATCGTGCTGTGCCGGCTAAACCAGAGACACGAAAACAGCGACAGAGGAGCTTTTATGTTTTGCGACATCAGACTGACAGCACGTTGCGCACGTGCTTCCTTAACAATCCTGCTGGCGAGTACTGCAGCATTTGGCTTGTCAAACAATGCGCTGGCGGCTTATGACTTTTCAAAGCTGGGAACAGCGATCGAGACATTGTCGCCGGAGACCGTCGATGACTGGGAAAAGAAAGCCAAGGCTGGCGATGCCATGGCGCAGAACATCATGGGTCTCGCCTACAAATGCGGCATGGGCGTGAAGCAAGACCACGCGGCGTCCATCAAGTGGTTCCACAGGGCGGCCGAGCAGGGTGAAGCTGATGCGCAGTTCAACCTGGGGCGCCTCTACGGAAGCGAAGTCGACGGTATGTATAAGAATGGGCGTGCGGCTCCTGCCAACGATGCACAAGCGTTCAAGTGGTATCGCCTCTCTGCCGAGCAAGGGCATACTCAGGCGCAAGTCAGGCTGGCTCAGCTGTTTGTAAAGGGGGGCGGTGAGGTCGCGCGCGACCAAGTTCAGGCCTACAAGTGGATGAGTCTGGCAGCAGCGTCGGGAGAACCGACGGCAGCAAAAGCCATTGCCGACTATGCGGGTCGAATGAAACCCGAACAGGTATAGACTGCATTAAATGTAGCACATTGCCAATTACATCAACAAGCAAACTCACGGCCTATTTTCATTACAAATTTGTAATTCAATTGAGAGGATCTGGTCATTCGTCCCTGCGTAAAGTGTGAGTCATGCCAACGCTTGATTGAAAGCCAAGGCGAAACCCAAACTGATTCACTCAAGGAGAATTACCATGAAAACACGTCAATTGATCGCGTCCACAGTGCTTGCTATTTCCGCAACAGTTCCAGCTTTTGCCTTGGCCAGCGGCCCTACAGATCACGGTGATGGCACCGACCATGTGGCACTGATCAGCCAAGGCAAACTGGCCACCCAAGCAACGGTGCTAAAAGAGTATCAACAAGCGGTAAAAGCAGATCAGTTCAACCCTCTGGCCGGAGATTCGACAGTGTTGGTACACGAATTCGAATCGTCGAAGTCACGGGCTGAGGTACTGAGTGAGATCAAAAGCGTTGATCTCACAGAAGGCGATGCAAGCTAATGAAGGGGTTAAGGGTTGGTGTTAATTCGCCGCCAACCCGTGCATAATTAACAAATCACTTCAGCAGTTTTTCAGCTTTCCGAAGTTTTTCTTTGGCTTCCAAATAACCTGTTTTAAATACCCAATGACGATCATTCAAACCCAGTTGACCAACATTGGTTAACTGAGGGGCGATGATCATTGTCGCTTGTAACATCTCCAGTTCTTTGATTCTAAAACTCGATATCAAAAAGGTTTGAAACATCAAATCGGTAAGCGTAGAGACCTCAGCAAGCTCGGGGGGATACACCACGTCTACGGCAAAAATTGGAAGATCACTCAAGCGTTTTGCCGGAACTATCGGCAGTGGAGAACTGGCCTGACCATCGATGTAAAGACGGCCATTAATGGAAGGTGGCGTGAAGATACCTGGAATTGTTGAAGATGCCCGCACTGCCTGGGCGACATCACCTGCATTAAAGACCACGGGACGACCTGTTTGGAGGTCTGTGGCCACTATGGCAATTGGTTTCGGGAGATCTTCAAATGTTTGAATGCCGAAATCCCTGCGCAATTGCCGTTCAAGAAACTGACCCGAAAAAACTCCAGCCTCGCCCTTTAAAACTGGCTGTCCCAGATTCGGTAACACGGGTACAAACAGATCACTGTTATTTAGTGATTCTGCACGTTGCATCATTTGATCGGCTGTATAGCCCAAGCCCCAGTACGCAGCCACGACAGCACCCGCACTGGTGCCAATCACCATTCGGGGCTCAAGCCCCAATTCCTCCAGGGCTTTAAGAACTCCGATGTGGGCAAAGCCACGAACCCCTCCACCGGAGAGAACCAAAATAAAGCCCTCCTCCATTTTCTGTGTGCGGGTAGCACGCTCGGCGCTAAACCAAGGTTCCTTCTTTACTGTAACCGTTGGTTTGTGACTTTCCGGATGAACAAAATTTCCGACTGTTTGACAGGCGCAAAGCACCATTGCGGAACCCAGCAAACTCAACATCAATCCCAATTTACCCACAATGACCGATCCATTGGGAAATCCAGGTTTACTTTGCAATGGTGCTTCTCCTGATTACTGTTTCTTCTCGATGTGGGTGATGTTCATGTTTTGATCCACAGCAAAGAGAACATTGTCGCCCTTATTCAGGCCTTCCAGTTGCGCCGCCTCTTTGGCCGAGAAAACCATAGTCATAGGTGGCATTTGAAGGTTCTTGATTTCGCCATGCTTCAAGGTGACCTTACCAGTCTTCGGATCAATTTTTTTCACCTCGCCCTGCGTCATTTCCATGGTCTCGGACTGCTTCATCTGCATACCTTCCATGGACTTTTGCTCACCGGCTTTACTTGAATGGGAACCGTGATCTCCTCCGGCAAAGACCGAAGTCGAAATTGACAGCGCAACGATTGAAGCAAGTTTGATTAAATGGGTTTTCATGATTTTTTTCCTTTCAGTTTTTGTTAAGTCGGGTGTTTTTTCAAAATTGATCTTGATAGGTTTTTACTTCCGCATAAACAGAAGCGCTCCCATCCTTCTTCAGGAGTAATACCTGATACGGCATGAATTTGTTGCCATATTCCATGCCAGGAGAGCCAACTGGCATCGCTGGAACGGACAGGCCAAGTGAATCCTCGGGTGTTTCGTTCAGAAATTCCCTTATGTACTTGGCTGGAACATGGCCTTCAAACACAAAGCCATTCGCCGATACTCCTGTGTGACAGGATTGGTAATTGTTTTCGATACCGAACTGCGCCTTAATGCTGTCTAGGTCTTCGTGATTCGAATACTTCACGGAAAACCCCGATTTTTCCAAGTGTTTAATCCATTCGCCGCAGCAACCGCAGGTCGCTGTTTTGTGTACATGAATGGGTAAAACTTGATTGGCATCAGATTCTGTTGCAGCCACTGAGACTTTCTCAACAGTTGAGAAAGTCTCAGGTTTGATGGCAGCAAAAACACCCAATGCCAAAATTGCAGTTGCAATACCAACAAAAGCAATTCGCTTCACTTTTCAGCTCCAGAGGATTTGGCTACGCGCAGTGGTCCGCGCATACCTGCATCAAAGTGGCCTGCAATCAAGCAGGCAAACTCAAACTCGCCACTTCGGTTGAAAGTCCACACCATCTCAGTGGTTTTGCCCGGAGCCACATGTGCCATATAGGGCTCTTCATGCTCCATGTTTGGAAACTTCTTCATTAAGTCTGCATGCTCCAGGTTCTTGTCTTTTGTCCCCAGAACAAACTCATGCATCAGTTTTCCCTCATTCTTGACAACAAACTTCACAGTTTCACCTTCCTTGAACTGCAACGAGGATGGCTCAAAGCGCATGCTGTCGGACATTACGACTTTGACAGTGCGGTCTATCTTGGTCGGAGTGCCGGCAATGCCCCAGTCGGTTTGCTCAAAAACTGGTTGTGCATTGGAAGCTGACTTTTTGTGCTCTTGAGTACCGTGCGCCAATACGGCCACGGGCAATAAAAGCCCAGCGCCAAGCAGCAGCGATAGGGAATGATTTGCGAATGATTTTTTCATGGTTGACTCCTTAGTGGCCGGAATGGCCTTGAGGTTTTCTGACCTTCAACTCGATTGTTTCCTGAGGTCGATTACTGGATTTCATGGCGGGCTTTCCCGCCTTGTCGGATGTTACGGGCTTGGGCATGTCTGGGCCTTCGTATTCAAAAGCCACGGTTTTGCTAGGATGTTTGTACCAACCGGGGTCTGAATAATCCCCAGGCTTTTGGTCTTTGCGCACTTTCAACATACTGAACATGCCGCCCATTTCCACTGAGCCAAACGGGCCATCGCCTGTCATCATGGGGATGGTGTTATCTGGAATCGGCATCGTCATCTCAGTCATATCGGCCATACCCCGTTCACCCATCACCATGTATTCGGGAACGAGCCCTCGGGCTTTTTTCGTTATTCCCCGGTGATCCACGCCGATCATGGTGGGAAGGTCGTGTCCCATCGCGTTCATCGTGTGGTGGCTTTTGTGGCAATGAAAGGCCCAGTCGCCTTCCTCATTGGCCAGAAAATCAATCTGCCGCATTTGCCCAACGGCGATGTCGGTAGTCACTTCGGGCCAACGACTTCCTTTGGGTGTTGGGCCGCCGTCGGTGCCGCTCACCTCGAATTCATGGCCGTGCAGATGAATGGGGTGATTGGTCATGGTCAAGTTACCAATTCGTATCCGAACCTTGTCGTTTTTTCGAACACACAAGGGCGAAATTCCGGGAAACACGCGGCTGTTCCACGTCCACAAATTAAAATCGAGCATCGTCATGATCTTTGGTGTGTACGCACCAGGATCAATGTCGTAGGCATTCAGCAGAAAACAGAAATCTCGGTCCACGTTATCAATCAAGGGATGTTTGTTTTTGGGGTGAGTCACCCAAAAACCCATCATGCCCATGGCCATTTGCACCATCTCATCGGCATGCGGGTGGTACATGAAGGTACCGGGACGCTTGGCCTCGAACTCATACACAAAGGTTTTGCCGGAAGGAATGGCCGGCTGGTTCAGGCCTGCAACACCGTCCATGCCATTGGGCAGGCGCTGGCCATGCCAGTGCACGCTGGTGTGCTCGGGTAGTTTGTTCGTCACAAAAATACGCACGCGATCACCTTCCACCACTTCAATGGTGGGGCCTGGGCTTTGTCCGTTGTAGCCCCAAAGGTGAGCGACCATACCTGGTGCCATCTCACGCACCACGGGTTCCGCCACAAGGTGGAACTCCTTCACGCCATTGTTCATGCGCCAAGGCAAGGTCCAGCCATTCAGGGTAACAACCGGGTTGTAAGGCCGCCCTGTGTTTGGGGTCAAAGGGTCCATGGTGTCCGGCGAGGTTTGAATGACGGGCTCGGGCAGCGCGGCCATGGCCACTTTGCTGACACTGGCTGCCGCCACTGCGCCACCGGCCATGCCGGCAAACTTGAAAAAATCTCTTCTGGAATTCATTGCTCTTACTCCAAATCTTTTAATGACCAGCAGCGGCTTCAGCCGCTGGACTTTGGGTGCCCATGGAAAGCTTTACATTGCTTGGACTGCCCATCAATGCAGCATCCAAGGCCAGTTGAGCTCGCAGAAAGTTCGCTGATGCGTCAATGGATGACTCGATGGAACGCACCTGATTGCGACTGTCGGCAAGTAGCTCGAAAGTACCAATCAACATGCCGTTGTAACGCAGTGTGTTTTGCTCGGCCAAGGTATCGAGCATTGGAACCACCTCAGTTTGATAGTGCTTGGCAATGTCATAAGCTGTGCGGTAATTGGTGTAACTTTCCCGCAGGTTTGAATCAACATTCCTCATGACAGCCTCAAGCGTGTTGGCCTTGGCCAGTAACTCAGCAGAAAACGCGTCACGCCGCAAGCCACCCCAATCGAACAGCGGCAATCGAATGTCCAGTTCATATCCCTTTGGGTTGGTTTTGGAGCCAGAGTCTCTGTCAAATACAGAATCGCGGCGAATCCCAGCCTCAATGTCCACAAAGGAGCTCACGGTTTCAGCACCAGACACTTTCAGCGCCGCGTCGTAAGCCTGCTTGGCCATTTGAACATCCAGCCGCGAGGTGGCCTGTTTTGAAACTTCTTCAGGCTTTTTCACAGTAGCGGGCAAGTCTGGCAAGCGATCTGGAAGTTTTAGCTCCTCAAATTGCTGTGCATCCAACCCGAGTACGCGAACCAGCTTTTCCCGGGTAGATGTAGCCTCTTGACGTGCCATGGCCAAGCCAAGCGCGGCATCGGAATAAAACATTTGCTGACGAATACGTTGAATAATCGTGAAGTTACCCACTTCTTCCATGCGTTTGGCCAATTCGGCACTGGCTTGAGCATTCTCGAATACTTGCTCCGCATATTGCTGTTTTTGCAGGGCGACCACCGCATCAACCCAAGCTGAGCGCGCTTGAGCCACTTGCCCAATCACATCACCAGCCAACTGCAGTTGAGCTCGCTCAATTCGAAAAGTTGCAGCCTGTTGACGCCAAGGAAGAGTGATTAAATCCAACAGGCCAAAACTGAACAATCGCCCAATTTCAAGTTCATCTCCAACGGTAATTCGTTCAAAATTGAAAATTGGATTGGGGATTCGACCCGATTGGGCGGCCAATGCAGACTCGCTGTAACCCCGAGCCAACAGCGCCTGAAATTCAGGGCTGTTCACCAACATTAGCTCCACTGTGGAATTTAATCCGAGCGGGGTTTTCAACAACTCATCTGCTTGCGCGCGCAACTGATTGCGCTGCTCATCGTTCAGAGCAAGAACCACTTTCTTTTCGGTCATCGACGCAGTGGTTTCATTCAGGTTGGCCATGGACTGATCCATGTTCACTGTGGCGCAGCCGGTCAAGCCTGCAATCGCTAAAGCAATTGCTGTGTATTTCAAAGTTCTCATCGGTGCCCCCCTTGGTGAGCGTCGCCGGGGCTCATGGGCTTTTTCATTTTGCCCATGTCATGCCCCATACCGCCGTCCTGCATGGGTTGCTGGTCTTCACCATTTTTCAGGTAAGGCTCACGGGCGTAATATTGCCAGCCACCAATTTTCTCTACATTCTGATTGGCCCCCACCCAATCACGGTCGCCTTCTTTGGGCTTCCATGCTGAGTAGTTCTCAAAAGCTGATTGATATTCAATCTGCAAACCTTCCGACTGGGCGTTTGCAAATCCTGTGCTTGCTGCGAGAATTGAACCCGCTAACAACAACTGCATAACCGTACGCATACACGTACCTCCACCAAATGAATTGAAATCATTAAACGAAATTCAGGATTGGCTTAGGCCAGGATGGGCGGTCGGTAAGGCAGCGCCAGGTCGGTACTGGGCAGGATTGAAGAGAAAGGAACGGAGATGAGAAGGTTGGATTGGATCAAACCAACTTGAACAACTGGAAGGTCGAGCTTGGCTTTGTAAATGGCATCACAACTGCAACAGGGCCTTTCATTGGACTCTTGTTCGTCCGAAACAGCATGGTGGGCAGTTTGGTCTGACATGTGCTCGATGCAATGCTCGGACGAAAGTGATGAAGGATCCGACTCATCCGAGGTTTGCTTGAAGGAACCGGTATGACATCCGACCATGACCGCAAACGCCGTACCCTGAAAAATAACAGAGGCGGCGATTACAAACATCAACAGTGATTTGATCACTTTGGTCATGGTTGTGCGGTCTGGTGGTTGTTCAAAAGAATAACATCGCTTTCGCAGATGTCAAACCTTGCCTTTAGTTCGAATTAGCCAAACGACGCTCTTCTACAGTTTGGCTTTGCAATTCACGCAACACCTCTTGGCGGGTTTTTCCAGACCTAGAGTTGCCCCAATCACCGTGTGTGGTCCCATCACCGCTGGCTTCAGAACCAATAATGTTTGCGCTGTAGCCGCGAAATCCCTTGCTGGCGTGTGACGCAGATTTCGCTGGATCTTTGTATCCCAGATGGGGTTCATACACCGCATCGCCTTTGCCGGGGTGGAAGGCAGCATCTGCAAGGACCAATGAAGGTGCAGTAATGGCGAAGGTGGTAATCAGAACAGCGGCAATTTTAATATTTTTCATGATGATCTCCTGATTGATTCGAATTGGAGGGTTGTTTTTCTAGACCCATGCCCTTAGTCTAGTCAGGGGCACCTGTCAGCTACCTTCCCGGTACATTACAAATATGTAATCTTCACCAAATTCGGGGTGGTTATACTGGGCACCTGCATAACAACCAAAAAAAGTCGATGAAACTGCTTTTGATCGAAGACGACCTGCGGCTGGCCGATTACCTAAAGAAAGGATTGACCGAGGAAGGTTTCGTTGTCGATTTGGCACGCAACGGGATTGACGGTTTGCATTTGGCCACCCAAGGCCTTTACGACGTGATCATTCTTGATGGCATGTTGCCCGACATTGATGGTTTGGCCGTATTAAGTGCGTTACGCCAATCCAAAAGTATTCCGGTACTGATGCTTACCGCCCGCGCCATGGTTGAAGACAGGGTGAGCGGCCTGAAGGCCGGTGCAGATGACTACCTGGTAAAACCCTTTGCGTTTGCCGAGCTGGTGGCCAGGCTTCACGCCCTGGGGCGCCGAACTTCAACAGTTGCAGCAGAAAGCCAAACCACCGTATTGACCTTGCTGGACCTGGAGTTGGATGCGGTGCGCCGCACGGCCAAACGCGGCGGCAAGGATTTGCGGCTAACGGCCAAAGAATTTTCATTGCTGTGGCTGCTGCTCCGCCGCAAAGGAGAAGTCATTAGCCGCACAGAAATCGCTGAGCTGATTTGGGACATGCATTTTGACAGCGAGACCAATGTGATTGATGTAGCCATTCGCAGGTTGAGGATCAAGCTGGACGATCCTTATGAAATCCCTTTGCTTCATACCATTCGCGGTATGGGGTACGTTCTCGAAATCAGGACGCAGGGCAAGGAGTGAGCGTGAAATCAATTTCCAGGGCCACCATCGGGTTGACCAGTTCAGTCAGTGTACTGGGCGTGGTTTTACTCGCTGTACTTGTGTATTGTTGCATCCACTATTGGCAGGCCAAGCAACAGGAGGAAACTGCCAGCCGCGCGCTTCATGCTGTTGAACACCTTTTACTAAAACCCACTTCCGAATATTCACCAGAAGATGTGAAACATGGCTTGGAAGAGGTGTTGGGTGGGCAAGGCCGAACCCAGGTCCAAGTTTATGACAGCCGGGACAATCGCATGTTCGGGCCAGAGGTATTCTTCAATGCAGAGGGATCTATTCGGGAATTCTCGCAAGTGTTTGATGCCGAACTTCCCCAACTGCAAGCCAAACGAGTTGAACTGGCAGTGAGCACCGTAGATGACGAACGTTTTCTAAACTTCATTTCAGGAATATTTGCATCGTCCATTGTGTTGTGGATTCTGGTGTCGGTGTTGATCAGCATGCGACTGATTCGCCTGGTTTTGCGCCCCATCAATCGACTGACAGAACGCATTCACAATTTGGGGCCACGATCGCTTGATGTTGTGCTTGATGATGATAAAGCGCCCGAGGAATTGCGACCATTCATCGACGGATTTAACCGCCTGCTGGGACAACTGCGCGAGAATCGCGAGCAATTGAAACTCTTTAATGGCAACGTCGCGCATGAACTAAACACTCCTTTGTCGAGTTTGACCATCAGCCATGAGCTACTTCAACGCCGCAAAATTATCGAAGGCGAGGAACTTCAAAAAATTGTGGGGGACCACCTCGACGAACTTGACCGGATGGCACGAATTATTCGCAGCATGCTTTTCCTGGCCAATGCGAACCAAGGCAGAGAACTTCAACTTCAACTAATCCCCAGCCTTCGTCAATTGGTGGTATCAGTCGCTGAATACCTTGAACAGTTGGCTGAAGACAGAGAGCTTTGCATTACGGTTCAAGGCGATGCCACTGTGGAGGTTGAAACTGAATTGATTAAAAGAGCGGTGAGCAACTTGCTGTCCAATGCCATTCGCTATGCCAAAAACGGTACGACTATTACCGTGGACATTGCCCAAGAAGCAGAGTGGGTGTGGATCAAGGTTTCGAATGAAGGCCCGACAATTCACCCAGTCAAATTGAATCGTTTGTTTGAACCTTTTTTTCGTGCTGAAGAGGGGCGAAGTGACACAGGAAGCAATCACGGGCTTGGCCTAGCTATTGTGGCAGCCATTGCGAAACTGCATGGTGGTGAGGTATTTGCGAGAAGCGAAGATCTAGTTACGGTGATTGGCTTTTCAATCAAGCAAGAACGACGATTGACATCAACACACAAACAATGACATCCTAATATTATGCATCGCTCAGTAATCTTCATGGTTTTAATGTTTCTGCTTCCGCTCCAGGCCTCTTGGGGCGCGGTCGCGGATTATTGCGCGCATGACGAGCTTGCGCAACAATCATCACATTTCGGTCACCATCAAGATGAACATCATGCCCACGATAGCCAAGCTGATGCCGGTGACGATCAAGATAGCCAATATCCGCAAAACCACGACCATTCGCATTCATCCAGCTTCGTCGGCTTTTCTGCTGACGATGCGCACAGCGTTGTCATTGATTTCAGTTCGCCCCAGCAGGTGCTGAGCACTTCAAAGTATTCTTTTTTCTGTCAAACCCGCCCCGAACGCCCCAAATGGCCCGTGTCTGCCTAATACCGGCGACACGATTCCTGTCTTTACCCACATTTAAACGACTGCGTTAATTCGTCTCGCCGATTCTTTCCTTTGTACACCGGAGAAATCGATGCGAAAAATATTGCTAACGCTGGCTGCGACCGCGTTGCTGCCAAGTGCCGCCATGGCACTGGACAACACCCCCGAATACACCAGCAATGGGCTTAATTCCCCAGCTGGGCAAGCCAGCTTGCCGCGAACAACAAACCTTACGTTGAACACTGCACTTGAAAAGGCCTATGCTGCAAACCCTGAATTGGCAGCGGCCCAAAATGCGCTGCTGGCATTGGATGGCACGGTGCTGCAGGCCGAAACTCGCCCTAATCCCGAGCTGCAGGCCACAGTCGAAGACACGCGCAGTGCAACCCGAACTAGTACACTGCAACTCAATCAGCGTATTGAACTAGGTGGAAAGCGCTCTGCACGAATTGACGCGGCAGAACGTGGCAGAGATCTTGCCAAAGCCGAACTTGAAATTGTTCAGGCTTCAATTCAAACCGAAGTCACCTCAGCTTTTTACGACACTTTGGTAGCACAGGAACGAGTGAGGCTGGCTCAATCCTCCATCGCTCTGGCCGAAAGTGCCCTGCGTACTGCGCAAAAGCGCGTCGAGGCTGGCAAGGTTTCGCCTGTTGAGGCCACCAAAGCGGGTATTGCACTGGCGGGTGCACGCGTAGACTACGCACGCGCAGAAAGCACGCTGAAATCATCCAAAAAACGCTTGGCCACCGCAATGGGCGAGCCTCAGGTGAACTTTGAAAGTGTCGAAGGAAATCTGGAAACGCCGCCGGAGCTACCCACAATCGAGACGTTGGAAGCAAGGCTGACACAATCACCCACTTATCGAAAAGCCCAAATCGAAGTAGATCGTCGTAAGGCGATCAGCGAGGTCGAACGCAGCAAAGGCGTGCCCGATGTGACGGTGAGCCTCGGCGGGCGAAAAAATCAGGAGCTCGGGCTTAATCAGGCTGTTTTCGGGGTCTCTATCCCCATTCCTGTTTTTGACCGCAACCAAGGCAATTTGCTTGAATCACTGCGACGCGCTGACCAGGCCAAAGATGAACTGACGGCAACGCAATACCGCTTGTCTCGCGATTTACAAGCCGCATACGAAAACCTGAGCGCGTCCCGAGAGGAATTCCTAGCCTTGCGTGACAGCATTTTGCCCAGTGCAGAAAGCGCCTACAACGCTGCAAGCAAGGGTTTCGAGATGGGCAAGTTCAGTTTTCTGGAAGTGCTGGACGCACAACGCACCCTGTTTGATGCCATTGCACAAAGCCAGCAATCGCTCGCCCAATCCCACCGGTATGCCGCCGAACTGCAAGGAATTCTTGGGCAAACACCAGCCAATATTCAGTAGGACCACTTAATCATGAAACGCAATTTCAGTAAGAAACAAATCATTTCCATCGCACTGCTTGTAGCAGTGGGTGCCCTGCTGCCCGCAGTTTTCTTGAACACCAGCAACTCCCAACCTGGGCAAACCGAAGACGCACAACTTGAACAAGCCAACCCCAATGAACCGGTTAAAGGCCCCAAGGGGGGTAAATATTTTGTTCAAGACGGCTATGGTGTTGAGGTAACCATATTTGAAGACGGCGTTGAGCCTGAATTCAGGATTTACACCTACAAAGACGACACTTTGCTGCCCCCCGAGGTCACCAAGGCAAGCATTGAACTTGAACGACTGGGTCGAAAAACTCAAACCATCAACTTTGCACCCGCCAACGATTTCCTGCGCGGCGATGCCGTGGTGTTTGAGCCCCATTCATTCCGTGTTGCCGTGAATACGCAACATGAAGGCAAGCAATACCGCTTCGCTTATGACCAGATCGAGTTCCGAATCGACATGAGCGCCGAGCAAATGAAACAAAGCGGCATTGAACTGGCCACAGCCGGCCCGGCCAAAATCAAAAGCAGCATTGAATTGATTGGCGAAATCCAGTTCAACAGCGACAACACGGTACGCGTGGTGCCACGCTTGAGTGGCATTGTGGAATCTGCCCCCGTGAACGCGGGCGATCAGGTTAAAAAGGGACAAGTGCTGGCGGTAATTTCCAGCCAAACCCTGGCAGATCAGCGAACCGAGTTGCTGGCTGCGCAAAAACGCTTGGCATTGGCCAACACCACATTCGAGCGAGAAAAGAAACTGTGGGAAGACAAAATTTCAGCCGAGCAAGATTATCTGCAAGCGCGCAATGTCAAACAAGAGGCTGAAATTGCGGTGCTGAACGCAAGACAAAAGCTGGCTTCTATTGATGGTGGCGCCGCCATTGGGAGCCAACTGACCCGCTATGAAATTCTATCTCCGATATCGGGCACTGTTGTGGAAAAAAACATTGCTTTGGGGCAGGCGTTGAAGGAAGACGCCAATATTTTCACGGTGGCCGATTTGTCCACCGTGTGGGCTGAAATGACGATTTACCCCAAAGACCTGAATACAGTGAAAGTGGGCCAGCAAGCCACCGTGAAGGCCACGGCATTTGAATCGGAAAGCGTCGGCAAAGTGGCGTATGTGGGTTCCCTAGTGGGTGAACAAACCCGCACCGCCACTGCACGCATTGTGTTGCCAAACCCCAATTCTGTGTGGCGCCCCGGCCTGCCAGTGAAAGTTGAACTGGTGGCCGAGGAAAGTGAAGTACCTGTGGCCATTTCAACCGAAGCCCTTCAAACCATTCTGGATGGACCCGCCGTGTTTGGCCGCTATGGCCAACAGTTCGAGGCACGCCCGGTTGAACTGGGCCGCAGCGATGGCAAAACCGTTGAAGTGTTGAGCGGCCTGGACGCGGGTGAGCAATACGCCGCTACCAACAGCTTCCTAATCAAGGCGGATATCGGCAAATCAGGGGCAAGCCATGACCATTGATTCAATGTTTGCCAAAACCTGCTCAAACCTTTGCCACTGCATGCGAACAGAGGAAGTACCGAATCATGTTTGAAAAAATAATCCGTTTTGCCATCGAACAACGATGGTTTGTGATGCTTGGGACCGTGGGCCTGATTGCCCTGGGTATTTACAGTTATCAAAAATTGCCAATCGACGCTGTACCCGATATCACCAACGTTCAGGTTCAAATCAACACCTCCGCTCCTGGCTACTCGCCATTGGAGTCTGAACAGCGCATCACTTATCCCATAGAAACTGTCATGGCGGGTTTGCCTGGCTTGCAGGAAACCCGTTCCATTTCACGCTATGGCTTGTCACAGGTCACCGTGATTTTCAAGGAAGGAACCGACATTTATTTCGCGCGCCAACTGGTCAATGAACGCATTCAGCAAACCAAAGGGCAACTGCCCGCTGGAATCGACCCCGCGATGGGGCCAATTTCCACGGGTTTGGGTGAAATTTTCATGTGGACTGTGGAAACCAAAGAAGGGGCTGTGAAAGATGACGGCATACCCTACACCCCCACGGATCTTCGGGAAATTCAGGACTGGATCATCAAACCCCAACTGAGAAATGTACCTGGTGTGACTGAAATAAACACCATCGGTGGCTACGCCAAGCAATTCCAGATTGCACCCTCGCCCGACAAACTGGTTGCCCAAGGTATTTCCCTAGACGATCTGCTGCGGGCTGTTGAACAAAATAACAGCAACGTGGGTGCTGGTTACATCGAGAAGCGTGGCGAACAATACTTGATACGGGCACCTGGTCAACTAACCGATATTGCCGACATCGAAAACGTCATTGTGTCGAATCGTTCGGGGGTGCCGATTCGAATTAAAGATGTGGCGCAGGTCTATATTGGCAAAGAACTCCGAACCGGTGCCGCCACAGAGAACGGCAAAGAAGTGGTGTTGGGCACAGTGTTTATGCTGATCGGCGAAAACAGCCGTGTGGTGTCTCAGGCGGTGTCGAAAAAGCTGGAGGAAATCAACCGAAACCTGCCTGATGGCGTAGTAGCACAAACCGTTTACGACCGCACAGTGCTGGTGGACAAAGCCATCAACACAGTAAAAAAGAATCTGATTGAAGGCGCCATTCTAGTCATTGCGATCTTGTTTCTTTTCCTAGGCAATATTCGTGCAGCCATTATCACGGCCATGGTCATTCCTCTGTCCATGTTGTTCACGTTTTTCGGCATGGTCAACAACGGGGTAAGTGCCAACTTGATGAGTCTTGGCGCACTGGACTTCGGCATCATCATCGATGGCGCTGTGGTGATTGTAGAAAACTGTGTACGCAGGCTGGCCCATGCACAAAGCAAAGCGGGGCGAACACTCACGCGCAAGGAACGCTTTCATGAAGTGTTTCTGGCCTCCAAGGAAGCGCGACGATCCTTGCTGTTCGGCCAACTCATCATCATGGTGGTTTACCTGCCCATTTTCGCGCTCACCGGCGTGGAAGGAAAAATGTTCCACCCCATGGCTTTCACAGTAGTGGCCGCCTTGCTGGGTGCCATGATTCTGTCGATCACTTTCATTCCAGCCGCGGTGGCCTTGTTGATCACCAACAATGTCAGCGAGAAAGAAAACCGTATCATGACGTGGGCCAAGCGTGGATACGAGCCTGCACTGGTCAAGTCAATGGCCAACAAACCAGTGGTGCTTTCAATTGCCGTGGTGTTGGTGGTTTTGTCGGGTTTGCTGGCAACACGCATGGGCAGCGAATTTGTGCCAAGTTTGAATGAAGGCGATATTGCCCTGCACGCCCTGCGCATACCCGGTACCAGCTTAAGCCAGGCCATTGGCATGCAAACTGAACTTGAAAAAACGATCAAGCAGTTTCCTGAGGTAGACCGTGTGTTTGCCAAAATTGGTACGGCTGAAATTGCAACCGACCCGATGCCACCAAACGTGGCGGACAATTTCGTGATGCTGAAACCTACTTCGGAGTGGCCAGACCCCAGCCGCAGCAAAACTGACTTGGTTAATGCCATGCAAACCGCTGTCATGAAAATACCAGGCAACAACTATGAATTCACCCAGCCCATTCAAATGCGGTTCAATGAATTGTTGTCGGGTGTGCGAAGCGATGTGGCTGTGAAGGTATTTGGTGACGACCTGGACACGCTGAATACCGTTGCTGGAGAAATTTCCGAAGTGCTGGAGAAAGTCGATGGCGCAGCAGACGTGAAAGTAGAACAAACCACGGGCCTACCCATGCTGACCGTTCAGATTGACCGTGAAAAAACCGCACGGTTTGGTATCAATGTGACCGATGTTCAAAACACTATTGCCATGGCCGTTGGCGGGCAAGAAGCAGGCGTGCTGTTTCAGGGCGATCGCAGATTTGACATCACGGTGCGATTACCCGAGGAACTTCGAAATGACCTGCAAGCCATTGCCCGACTACCTATTCAGTTGCCCGGCAATGTTTCTGGAAGTGACATGCCGCTTTTCGTACAATTGGGCGATGTGGCCAGCTTGGACATTGCACCTGGCCCCAATCAAATTAGCCGCGAAAACGGCAAGCGCCGTGTAGTGGTGACTGCCAACGTACGTGGCCGTGATATTGGTTCATTTGTGGCTGACGCGCAAAACCAGATTCAGCAGAAGGTGAAAGTACCGGCAGGCAACTGGATCAGTTGGGGTGGAACGTTTGAACAGTTGCAATCGGCCTCCAAACGACTGCAAATTGTAGTTCCGCTGTCACTGTTTCTGGTGTTCCTGTTGTTGTTCATCATGTTCAACAACGTTCGGGATGGCTTGATTGTGTTCACGGGTGTGCCGTTTGCATTGACTGGCGGTATTCTTGCTTTGTGGTTGCGTGACATCCCATTGTCAATCTCCGCAGGCGTTGGCTTTATTGCACTTTCTGGTGTGGCGGTGCTGAACGGGCTGGTAATGATTTCATTTATCCGCAGCCTGCGCGAAGAAGGCATGCCCCTGGACAGGGCCATTCATGACGGTGCTATGACTAGGCTTCGCCCGGTGCTTATGACCGCGCTGGTGGCTTCACTTGGCTTTATTCCGATGGCGATTGCCACTGGCACAGGTGCGGAGGTCCAACGACCCCTTGCCACAGTGGTGATCGGGGGAATTCTGTCATCAACCGCCCTTACCTTGCTGGTCCTTCCAATTCTTTACCGGTTGACCCACCGCAAGGAAGAGGAAATGGAAATTACGGATCAACAAGCAAAACCTGCTTACACCACATAGGTTACCAACATGGGCTGGATTATTTTGAAGTACCTCACCACCGCAGGCCTGGTGGTTCTGATTTCCGAGGTGGCCAAGCGCAGCGACAAGCTGGGCGCGTTGATCGCAGCGTTGCCCATGGTCACTGTGCTGACGCTGATTTGGCTTGCCATTGAAAAAGCACCACAGGAAAAAATTGCGAACCACGCCTACCTGACATTTTGGTATGTACTACCTACCCTGCCCATGTTTTTGGTCTTCCCCTGGCTGTTACCTAGGGTGGGGTTTCTGATGTCACTGGCAGGCAGCGCCTTGCTAACGCTACTTTGCTTTGCAATGACAGTGAAAATTGCTGCGGGTTTTGGTGTTCAACTTTGGTTTAAATAGGGAGTAAGTTGTATGGGTGCAGGACATTCACATGACGTGAAAGTTGAGGGATATGAAAAGCCATTGTGGATTGCTTTGATATTGACCGCCAGTTTCATGGTGGCCGAAGTTGTTGGGGGCATATTGACCAACAGCCTGGCCTTAATCTCTGATGCAGCGCACATGTTCACCGACTCGGCGGCATTGGCTATTTCCCTGCTGGCAATCCAGATTGGTAAAAAAGCAGCGGATAAAAAACGTACATTTGGCTACCATCGCTTTGAAATCCTGGCGGCGGCTTTCAATGCCGTTCTGCTTTTTGGAGTGGCCATCTATATTCTTGTTGAAGCATTCCTGCGAATTTCGAATCCACCAGATATTCAATCCAACTTGATGCTGATGATCGCTTCCCTGGGCCTGCTTGTGAATCTGATTGCCATGAAACTTCTAAGCCAGTCAAAAGATGACAGCTTGAACGTCAAAGGTGCCTACCTTGAAGTGTGGAGCGACATGCTGGGTTCAGTGGGCGTGATCGTTGGTGCTTTGTTGATTCGATGGACAGGCTGGGGCTGGATTGATTCTGTGATTGCGGTAGGCATTGGCCTATGGGTGCTGCCACGTGCCTGGGCCCTGTTAAAACAAAGCACACATATTTTGCTGGAGGGCACACCAGAGCATTTGAACATCGACGAGATCAAGCAAGCACTATCAAGCCACTGGGGCGTGGACAGCATTCATGATTTGCATGTGTGGTCCATTTCCAGTGGTAAATCTAGCTTGTCAGTTCATGTTGTATGCCAGCACCGGGAAGTGGATTGGACTGATTTGCTTCAACAAATTCGCGCCATGCTGGCGGTTCGGTTCGATTTGCATCACACCACGATTCAGCTTGAAGCAACACCTTGTGGGCTTGCGGATGTGGATCACCACTACAACGCGGAACCTGCGCGACCTTAACCCTACTAATGTTTCCCTAAGTGTTGCTGAATATTATTCATGCACCGTGACACACCGAAGGGGAAACAACATGAACAACGGCAATCAACCCGGTATCGGGAAATTTTTACTGAACAAGGTGCCTGAAGTCACCTTGTTGTTTTGGCTCGTCAAAATAATGTAGGTTATTGGGCAGATCGCACTTGCTGCTCAAAATACGCTTTCAGAGCATCGGTGCGCTGAGCGCACACGCCACTTTCCACCTCGAAAGTCAACATGAGCGAACAAAACAAATCGTCGTGCGTGAAGGGATAATCTTTGACCAGACTCAAGTCTTCCGTGCGGTAGTCAAAGTTTTTTCCGAACCATAATACCGAAGCCACATGGGTTTGCTCCTTGGGTGAAAAAACATAAGGCGCACCATGCAAATACATACCCTTTTCACCCAAGGACTCACCGTGGTCGCTCACATACAGCATGGCGGTCTCATGGCTTGCATCAAACTTTTTCAGCAATGCAATGGTTTGCGCCAAAAAATAATCGGTGTACAAGATTGCGTTGTCATAGGCGTTGTTGATTTCCTCGTCGGTACATTTTGACAATTCATTGGTTTTGCACACAGGCGTAAACCGTTCAAACTCTGGCGGATAGCGCTTGTAATAGGCAGGACCATGATTGCCCATTTGGTGCAGCACAATCAGCAGATCTTTGCCGGGGTGTTTGCGTATGTGTTCCTCCAGCCCAACCAGCATACCGGTGTCCCGACATTCGGAATCGCACACCGGATTGACAACAGGGTCTCGAAAATTCTCGTAGGGCAAACGAACAGCAACACCCTTGGAATCGGAATTGTTGTCGCGCCACAAAATTTCAGCACCCTGGCGTTTCAGCACATCGAGTACATTTTCAAATTCATGCACGGTTTCGCCATCAAAGCCTTCGCGCCCGGCTAAGGAGAACATGCAAGGCACTGACACTGCGGTGGATGTGCCGCAGGATGTGACATTGCTTAACGACACCACGTCCTCTTTGCTCAACATCGGGTTAGTGGGTTTGGTGTAGCCATTCAGTGCAAACCGGTCGGCACGCGCCGTTTCGCCCACCACCAAAATGATCAGTTCCCTAGGGTGCTGCGGGGGTTCATCATTCAATGCAACGTCTGGCGCAACGGCTTGCACCACCACGGGGCCAGCACTGCCTTTGATTTTGCTGCTTGCCAGGCGAATGGCCGAGTAAGTGAGGTAAGTTGGGTTGGCGTAAAAGCGCAGGCTTTTGTGTTCACGAAAAAACGAAGCGTATTGAGAAGTAAATGGCACGATCAGCAGTACCATGCCAATGAGCAAACACAAACTGAATAGTGTTTTCGCACGTAGTTCTGTCACGAAGCCTGCATTCTTGGGCATGCGGCGCAACACATACCAGGCAGGCAGCACACCCATACCCAGCAGGTACAGCAACATGGAAATCGAGAACAGGTCGCCTGCTTCAGCCGCGTTGGTTTGCAAGGTGTTTTCAAGCATGGTTTGATCAATCACTGTGCCATAAGCCGACATGAAATATGCCGCCATGCTTGAGGTGAGCAAATAAAAGGCCAAAACCCATTTGGCTGCTCGTCCATGGCAAAACCAAAGCAGCATGAAAGTTGTGGCCAGGGTAAACAACAAAAGTACCGAACTGACGAACAACAAGTTACCGTCGCTAAGCGGATAGGCCGACAGCAACCGGCTTGCAAAGCTGCCATTGGCTACCAGCATAAGAAAAACTGAAACACCGATGATCCAGCGGTTTTGTGCATTAAGAATGTTGTGCCACATGTCTTTCCAAAAAATAATCAAAAATTGGGTCAGGGATGCACTCGAGTTGATTGCGATAGTTGTTCGCGCTACGGGCTTGGTTGCAACATGATAACCGCCATGCCCGCCAAAGCCAGGCCTGCGCCAGCAATGTCCCACCGGGTCAAATTGATACCCTCGATCCAGTAAAGCCAAAGCAAAGCCACGGTGATGTACATGCCGCCATAGGCGGCATACGTGCGGCCGGCAGCCGAAGGGTGCAAAGTCAACAGCCAGGCAAACAGAACAAGAAATCCGATGGCTGGGAGCCACAACCATGGGGACTTGTCCTGTTTCAAAATTAGCCAAGGCAAATAGCAGCCCAAAATTTCAGAAACGGCCGTAACTGCAAACAATGCGGAAAATTTGATCAGCTCCATTTCCCAAACTCAGTTTGTTTTAAATCGAACTGTGGCTTTCTTCTTGTTGGCGAATTCTACTGTAGCCACTGCAGTGTAGGCGGAGCCCTTCAAGTCAACACCCTCACCCGACAACAGCGCCCCTTGGCCCGCCAGTGTTCTTTCCATTTTTTGACCAGCCACCAGAAACACCACTTTGGCCTTGGCTTTGCTCAAGTCCATCACCTTGCCGTGATCAACTGCATGCAATTGAACATTTTCCGGCTTCACCACCAATTCATACTCGATGTGGTTGGCTTCAACCACTACACCACCATGTTTGGGCTCAAGTTTGTGTTCATCTTTTTCCTGTGCCACAGCAAAACCTGAACTCAAGGCCAAAACAAGGCCGAAAGTTGTTGTCAGCAATTTGATTGATTTCATCTTCATCTCCTTTCTGTTAAAAAAAAATTACAGCGCTTGAGCATCGGATTGCTCCATTAACCTCTCGGCATCCTTGCGCCCAAAAACCCAAAACAATGCTGGCGTTAAAAAGGTATCCAGCAAGGTTGAACTGATCAGACCAGCAAAAATTACAACTGCAACCGGATGCAAAATTTCAGTACCCGGGCGCTCTGCTTCAAACAAAAGTGGCGCCAAGGCAAATGCAGTGACCAAAGCTGTCATTAAGACGGGACTTAACCGTTCCATCGATCCGCGCACAATCATGGACTGCGTAAACTGCTCGTGTTCGAATCGCATCAAGTTGATATAGTGGCTTACCTTCAAAATGCCGTTCCGTACCGAGATGCCCGCCAGGGTGATAAACCCGATTAGCGCCGCCACTGACAAAGGCTGTCCGGATAACCACAAGCCAAGAACTGCACCTACCATGGCCAATGGAATATTGCCCATGATGATGGCCGACAAGCGCACCGACTGATAACGGCTGTAAAGCACCGCAAACATCAGCACGAGTGAAATGATTGACAGAAAACCGACTAAGCGTGTGGCTTCTTCCTGAGCCTCAAACTGGCCGCCCAGAGTAATGAAATAGCCTTCCGGTAAATTAGTATTTGCAACTGTGGTACGAATGTCTTCAACCACTTCGGAAAGCGCTCTGCCTTGGGCGTTGGCAGAAATCACGATTCTCCGTTTGCCATCATCACGACTTATCTGGTTGGGGCCATCACTGTCTTCAATGCTGGCCAACAAAGACAATGGAACTGCACCCAAGGGGGTCGGTATCAGCAAAGTCTTGAGTTGCTCCAAACTGCGGTCTTTTTCTGCCAGTTTCAAAACCAGGGCAAAACGCCGGTTGCCTTCAACCACCTGAGTGATTTTCTCGCCCTCAATCAAAGCCTGTAGAGAATGCAACACTTCCGATGAAGACACACCATACCGGGATGCGGCATCGTAGTTGATCCGCACTTTGATCTCTGGTGCGAGCACCTGCTTCTCAACTTCAAGGTCAACCAGTCCATCGATTGTTGACAGCTCTGCACGCAGAGTTTCAGCGGTGCCACGCAAGGTATCCAAGTCTTCCCCGAATACCTTGATCGCGATTTGCGAACGTACACCGGAAAGCATGTGATCAATGCGATGTGAAATGGGCTGCCCTACCGCAATAGCCGCCGGCAAGTTCTGGAGTCGTTCGCGTATTTCCGCTTGTAACTCCGCCATGGGGCGAGTCATGTCACCGGCAGGAATCAACCCCAAATCCAGTTCGGACACATGCACACCTTCGGCATGTTCATCCAGCTCCGCACGACCACTTCGCCGCCCAATGTGTGTAATTTCTGGAATGTCTTTGAGCAACACTTCCGCTTGAGAGGCCAATTTCGAGGACTCTTCCAAGGTGACGCCAGGATTTAACCTCATACCGATCAGCAAGGTGCCTTCATTGAAAGGCGGAAGGAATGTTTTAGCAAAAAATGGTACTGATGCGCCTGCAACAATTACCGCAATCACACCCGCCCAAATCGCCGCTTTCGGGTTATTCAGCACTCCAGACAAGCCAACCTGATACTTGGACTTTAACCAAGCCAACACGCGAGTATCGCCATGATCAAGATCCTTGATGCCTGGCAACAGGTAATACGACAACACGGGTGTCACCGTGACAGAAACCACCAGCGATGCGAGGGTAGACACGATAAACGCAATGCCCAAGGGCACAAACAACTTGCCTTCAATGCCAGGCAAAGCGAACAAGGGGATGAACACCAACACAATAATCACCGTGGCGTACACAATACCTGTTCTTACTTCAAGCGATGCCTTGCGCACAAGGCCCACCAGGTCGAAAGCAACACCAGGGTGTTTCGCCCGTTGTTCCTTCAAACGGCGAAGAATATTTTCTACGTCTACCACGGCATCATCGACCAAACCACCAATGGCAATGGCCAACCCACCCAGCGTCATGGTGTTGATGGAAAGTCCAAAATACTCAAACACCAAGGCGGTGATGAAAATAGACACAGGGATGGCAACCAGTGCGATCACGGTCGGGCGAATCGTACCCAAGAAAAAAAACAGCACTGCAGCTACAAATATCGAAGCGCCAATCAGCTTTCCTTGCAAGGTGGAAATTGAGGCCTCAATGAAACTGGCCTGTCTGAAAGTCACACGCGGTGTTTCCATTCCTTCTGGCAAGCTGCTGCCCATGGAAACCAGGGCCTCTTCAATCCTTTTGGTTAAGGCAATGGTGTCAGCGCTTGGCTGCTTTTGTACGCCCAAAATTACAGCGGGTTTGCCTTCAAACCCGGCATCACCCCGTTTAACTGCGGCCGCAAAATCCACCTTGGCGACTTGCTTGAGCAGCACTGGCACACCGTCTTTTGAACCTACAGCCACCTTTCCAAGGTCCTCCAAAGAGGACGTTCTTCCAAGGTTTCGAATCAGGTACTCACGGCCATTAAGCGCCAAAAATCCGCCCGATGTATTGGATGCAAAACCGCTCAAGGCCTGCTGCAGGTCCTCAATGGTAATACCCAAATTAACCATCCGCTGCAAATCTGGCTGAACCTGAAACTGGCGTACTTCGCCACCAATCGGGATCACCTGTGCCACGCCTTGAATCGATAACAATCGGGGGCGAAGCACCCAATCGGCATACTCGCGCACTTGCATGGGTGTGGTCTTGCTCGAATCAATCGGTATGGCGATTTGCATGATCTCGCCCATGATCGAACTAACCGGCCCCATCACCGGTGCCACGCCAGCAGGAATGGATTCCTCCAGACTGGAAAGCCGCTCCGACACCATTTGACGTGCCCGATAAATTTCAGTGTCCCAATTGAAAGTCACGTAAATAAATGAAAGCCCGGCACTGGATACCGAGCGAATGACCTCGACACCCGGAAGGCCATTCAAGGCTGTTTCCAATGGAAACGTAATTAACTGTTCGACCTCCTCCGATGCCATTCCACCAGCTTCGGTAATCACGGTGACCGTTGGTTTGTTCAGATCGGGAAATACATCAACCGGTGTTTGGGTCAGCGTATAGGCTCCATACACGGTCAAAATAAGCGCGCCGAGAAGTACCAGCAGCCGGTTCTTCAGGCTGCTGTCTAATAACATTTGAAACATGTCGGCGCCCCCTTATCGAACCTGGTTGATCAAGGTCGAACCTTGAATCACCACGCGTTCATCACCGGTCAGACCGCTTCGTACCAAAACCTCAACGCCGTTCAACGGCTCAGTCAACACCACCTTGGGCTCGAACAGTTCCGGTTCTTTCTTGACCCATACAATGGTTTGATTGGCAGCGTTTTTAACCACCGCAGCACTGGGTATGGCAATACCGTCTATCTGATCTACTAGCTCCCCATATACTTTCAAAAGTTGCCCTGTCGGAAAGCGGATACTCTCAACATCGCGGGCTTCAAATACCAAAGACAGCGACTGATTTTTTACGCTGCTGGCTGCACCCACGTAATTTAGTTTTAAAGTTTTTTCACCTGCAGGAATCTGAGCGGAGGAAAACTGGGGAACAGCGTTGGGCTCAAACCAAGTGGCTTCAATACGAACCACTTTGGGATTCACGATTTCAAACAGCACATCGCCTTCAGAAAAAACCTTGCCAGCAATAGCTGCTGTCGAAGCAACAACACCGTTTGACAAAGAACGAAGCTCCTCGCGCGAGCCAATACCGCCAGATACCGCAGACACTTGCTCACCAAGGCTATGTACCTGCGCTTGGGTGGCTTGAATTTCTTTCTTGGGTACGGTGTCAGCCAGTAGGGTTAACCGATCCAAGCGTTGTTTGGCCAACGCCAATTCAGATTTCAATTGTGACAATTGCGCCAGTTGGGCAGACTTTTCAAGGGGGGCTTGGGGGGTCTGGATAAATCCCAAAATTTGTCCTTTCGTTACCGGCTCCCCAAGTTTCGGAACACCATTGCTGGAAGGCACAAAAAAACCTCCCAGGCTGGTTTGCACCACACCGCCCGATTGGGGATCCAGCGCCACTTGACCATTCATTTCAATTACCTTGGCCTGTGGTTTTACTTGCACAATTTGTGTTCGCAAATCCAACTGCCGTTGTGCCGGTTTTGGCAGGAACACTTCACCCGTAGCAAGTCGCTTGGGACCATCCCCAGTGCTGGCAACGGCTGCTTCGTCGCCGTGATCGTGCCCAGGGCCTGCGTACAAGGGAAGCGGTGCCAACAAGCCAAACGCCACCACCGAGAGAATAAAATTTTTCTTCAGCATGATTATTTGCCTCCCTTTGATTTCAGACGAACATACCCAAACACAATCAAAGCGAGAATCAATAAACCACCCACTCCATACAAGACTATTTTCGAAAGACGTGACTGCACTTCTTCAACACTATCGAGATCATCGTGGTGACCAACAATCAGATCCCCAGCCAAAAGATCAATGTCTTCGCCTGCGGATACAGTCATGCTGACAGCCACTGTCCCATCCTCGATTCCCTCGGGTAACTGCGCATCAAATTCGCCTTCACTGTGCAACTCAACTGGCACTTGCTGACCGTTCAGTTCCAATTCCACCTTGGCGTTTTGCACGGGGGCATTGGTGGCTGCATGGTCAATGTAAATTTCAAGCATGCGGCCTTTCAAAATGCCAACCGCCTCGAACAGTTCCGATTCCATGACCACGCGGGGCGACGCTTCACCAACTGCAACCGGTGCTTCATCACCATGGTCATGACCCGGGCCTGCGTAAGCTGTCGTGAAGAGGAGCGAGCCGGCAAGCACTGCGGCTGACAATACATTGGTTAAAAATTTGCTCTGTTTCATGACGTTGATCTCAATGTTATTCATGGTAGAAGTCCCAAGGCCTGTTTGTAGGCTGAAACTTTTGCGGCATATTCAATGGCAGATTTCCGGGCCAGTTTGTCGGCCTCAAAGGCCTTTTGCTCGGCAATCAACAAAGTGGGCAAATCGGTTTCACCCAAATCGAATGACTTTTTGTACAACTGGAAGGTTTTTGCGGCCAGCTTGGCCTGCTCTTGGGCTGACACCCTGATTTGCGCGAACAGGTCCAAGTTGCTCTCGGCGGCACGGCCAACAACAACTATTTGCCGCTGGGTTTTTGTCAGTACCGCTTCGGCGGCAATGCTTTCACTTTCTGCCTGCAACACCCGGCTTTGGTATTCCGACGAGTTACCCAAAGGAATTCGCGTGGAAACCACCAAAGACTTCTCGCTGGCCGAGGTGAATGCGCCACGGTCGCTGATGATGGCCAAACCCACCTCAGGATTCGCCCGCGCTTGGGTTTGCACCAAATCGCTTTGTTGTTGCTGGGCCAACACCTGAAGCTGCGCCAGTTTGATCGCGGGATGATCCAGCGGTTTCAGCCCATTGGGAATGTCGGTGCTCTCGGTTTGAATCTGTGAAAGCACTGAAACAGGCAAACCGATGGTGGCCGCGTAATCTGCACTCACATCACTTAAAGCGCTTTGAGTTCGAGCAAATTCTGCTCGGGTCTGTTCATACAGGGCAGAAGCCTGATAAAAATCGGTTTGGGCCAAATCACCAGCCTTCACCCGCTTTTCAACATCCACCATCAACTCTTTCGCAGATTTAAGTCGCGCCTGTGAGATTTCCGCATCAAGGTTCGCTGCCAAAGTATTCCAAATCGTTTGACGTACAAGACCAGCGAGCTCAAGTTTTTTCTGTTCAAGTTGCAACTGCACCAACTCAATTTCGGTGTCTCGCAATGATTGGGTACGCGCCCGCTCATTCCAGTTCCAGATGGGTGCGGACACACCGAGCTCGATTTCTCGCAAGCCCTGGTTGTTGTAGTTCCGATCCGATCGATACGACCCTTCCAGTGAAAGTGGTTGGGCAGTCAAGGCGCTGGCTGCACTCCTTCTTGCTTTGAATGCTTCAATGCGCTTCAGTGCCGACTGCACTTCAGGATCAATGCTCAAGGCCGATTCAAAGGCATCTTGAACCGTCACTGGGGTTTCCACAGGCATGGCTTGCTGAGTAAACGCAGGCAGAGCAGCGCTTAAAAACAATAAAGCCAGGCAAGTGGACACCACACGATGTGGTGAATACATAGGTAAATTCTCCGAACAAAACAGGTGAACTGCCCTTTTTGGCCTGCACAAGCAGGCGTCAAAGGGTGGCTAATTCAGGTTTTGTTCAGACCCATTTCGGGCGTTCGATGCGGTTTGACGAGACAGATTGAAAGCCGTTGAACTCTTCGGGTGCTTGGTCCAAGGCATTGGGAAGTGTGGCAAAAGTCAACAAACTAGGCAATACGCTCACACTGTGTGCATGGCAATGGTGGTGATCACCATCGCAGTTTTGGTCTTGCTGCTTGTTATTGTCTGGTTCGTGATGTGCGGCGTGGTGATCATGCCCATCGTGGGTATGAAGCACTGCCTCAATCGCAGATTCATGTTCTACGCCGTGTCCGTTATAGGTTTCCACCGCTGCAAGCGCTGCTTGAAGCGGTAGTACCAACATAAGAAGGACAAGGAAAAAATTTTTCATGAGAGTAAGAGTATCACACACTGGTTTGGTTCAATTCGCGCCATGCTTGAGTGATGATGGTTCTAGCTGCGGTAATACCCAAAGTGGCCATCAACACCGCTACCGCCAAATCAGGCCATGCACTGCCGGTCCAGGCAACCAAGCCGGCGGCTGCAACCACGGCTACGTTTCCAATGGCATCGTTGCGGCTGCAAAGCCACACCTGCACGATCAATCGTACCGAATAGCCGTTTAACAACGGCAAATCGGCACCGTTCATTTGCCAGGCCAGCATCACTTCGCCGTTCAGGGCATGGTCGATGTTGAGCGCCTTGACAAAATCCGGACCGTCACCAACCGGAGGTTTGTCAAAGCCATTGAACGATACCTGAACGCTGCCGGCCTTGACGCCGGCTTTTTCTAGTACTTTTTTCAAAGGCACGCCGGTCCAGCGGGCATTGCCCATGGCGCCGTTGGACAGTTGGCCGCCGTTGGCGCGCGGCGCAAAATGGCCGCGGCTATTACCCGAGCACTGGTTCACCGCAACGAGGTCGGTCGCGCACGCCGTTTTCGAAAGGCAGCGCGGTACTGCCGAACGCGGACGCGGCGCCCAATGTTCCGGCCTGGCGCAGGAAGCTACGCTGCTGCGCCGTTCTTGTTGCAAGTGAAGCACTAGTTTTTCCTTGCTGGGCTACCGCATCGTTGTTGTTTTGTTTCACAATCCATCGTTATTTATAAACCGACCGATCATAAGCAGGCTTACATTGCGCTTACCAGCACGGCTTTGGTTGCATCTGCTGGCGCGTCGCCTTCCATCACGACGATCTTGCTCGGTGTCGGCTGCTTGTCGGACAGCGTCGTGGTGATGTCGCGCAACGGTCCGATCGCCGTGCCGTTGGCGCCGCCCATCGGGTTGGTCTTGAAGCTGGCCACCGCTGCTTTCTGACCTGTCACATAGACGTTGTACACCGTTTGCGGCTTGAGCTTGAAAAGCGACACTTCGAGCGCGTCGACCACGCCCAGGTTGCGCGACACCACAAATCCCTTGGCGTCTCCGGCGACCGCCTTGAGCGCGATATTGATCGGTTCACTGTTGCCGCGCGGGGTCAGGTTGGCCATGCCGTCACCTTCTGGTACCGCTTTCGATACGTACACCAACGCCTGCGGCGCCTGGCCTACGGGAACGCGGGCGATGACCTTGTTGCTGGCGGTGTCGATGACATCAACGGCGTCGCCGTTTTCCAGTCCGACATAGACCCGGCTGCCGTCATCCGAGGTCCAGACACCATGTGGCAGGGCACCGGTGGGAATCGTCGCCGTCAGCTTGGGTGTGTCGTCGGTGGTGTAGACCTTGACGGCGTTTTCGCCACCAATGGTGATATACGCATAGGTGCTGCCACCAACCTTGGCGAACGCCAGATGGTTGGTAATCATGCCGGTGTCAAACACCCCTTTTACTTCCAGCTTGTCGGTGTCGATGCGCGTGACCTTGCCGACGTCCTTGTGCGTCATCCACATTTCCTTGAAGTCCGGCGAAAACTGCAGGAATGGCGAAAACGGGCTGACCACCTTGATCTGCTTGACGATCTTGTGCGACTTGACATCGATGATATCGACTACCGGATTGAAACTCGATACGACGAAGGCCAGTTTGCCGTTCGGATGGAACAACACCATGCCGGGGCCGGCGGTGGTCTCGATGCGTCGCGTCTCTTTGTAGGTAATCGGATCGATGACCGAAATATAATTTTCGCCACGCACAACCGCCCAGACTTCCTTGCTGTCGGCAGTAAAAAAGCCTTCATGTGGTGAGCGGCCGATGTAGGTCACGCCTTTGACCTTGTTGGTTGCGGTGTCGATGAAGGTGACCGAATTGGAGCCGTTGGCAATGGCGATCAGTGTTTTGTGATCCGGGGAAAAGCCAAGCCCGTGGACGTTGATTTCACCCTTGTAAAGTGGCGACAAGACGTCGGGCCGCTGATTGCCGAGTTTGATCTGACCCAGCAACGTGTTGGTAACCGGATTGATCACCGACACCGTGTTGCTGTTCTGGTCAGCGGTATAGACGCGGTCCCGGCCATCGGGTGCGGCGTGGGCAGAATGGGCTAGCGCGACACTGACTGTCAATGCGCAGAGAAGGGACGAGTTTTTCATATGAGAATTCTTCCAGAGTGGATTAGATTATTTGGCGGGGACCGGCACGCGCGGTTGCCGCGCCTGGTAGCGCGTCAGCCATGCCTGCATCAGCTTGATTTCGTTTTGTTGTTCGGTCAGGATGCCTTGCGCAAGGTTTTGCAACTCAGGGTCCTTGTTGTAGAGCATCAGCGCCTTTGCCATGTCGATGGCGCCCTGATGGTGGGGAATCATCATCGTGACGAAGTCGTGTTCGGCCACGCCGCTCATCGGCGCGCGCCGCATGCCGTCGTCCATGACCGCCATCGCATCGTCCATCAGCGCGGAAAACGGCTTGGCGGTACTGGCCACGAACCGCGGCGGCGATTTTTGTGTCGGTGCCGAATGCTGATGCTGATGCCTATCTTGTGCAGCGGCCGGCAGCCACGCAACGCTTAGCGAGCAGGCGATGCCGACAACCAACAACCGACTCCGGCGGGTCCGGAGCAGGCAGGCTGATTTAAATGCGGATAATTTCATTATGGTTTCTCCAGTTGTTCGTAAACGGTCGTGGCAATACGCGTGAGCTCGGCTTTATTGATGCCAGCTGACAGCGCATAACCGAATTTGCCATCGATCCAGTAAAACACGTTGACCGGACCTTCCTGCGCAAACTTGAATCCGGTGTCCTTGTTCTGCGCCTGTTCGGTCGAGACATACAAGGTCAGGCGCTGACCGGTCGCATCGTGATACATGAACTGCGCCACCGGTCCGCTTTGCCCAGGCAACAAGCGCCCGCCGATCAGTTCATAGCCGAGCTTGCCGAGCTTGGGTGGCCGGATCGGGGTGCCGATACGCTTCGACAGCCACGCCACGAGCTGATCTTCCTGGTCCGCGCCAATTTCAACCGGACGTTTTACATCAGGACTGAAAACGACATGCGCAATGGCAGCCTGACGCGCAAGGCTGGCGAACTGCTGCGTCGCAGCCGGCGTCGCGACGGTGCTGCGCGCAAGCTGGGCGTTTTGCTGTCCATGCAGCGCCCAGCCGGCACCGCCGCTGGCAACGGCGATCACCAGACCGGCTGCCAGGCGCTGCAGCATCCAGCCAACCTTGCGCGGCGGTGCCGACAGGCGCGCCGGAACGGGTTCATCCAGTACCGGGTCGAACAGTGCGCGCAAGCTCGCATTTTGCGCCTGATACGTCTGTACCCGAGCCAGCTCATCGGGACGTGAGGCGAGATAGGCGTCAATTTCCGCGTGCCGCACAGCAGGCAGCAAACCATCGACATAGGCGTGCAGATCGGCTTCGGTAACAGGAAAATTATTCATTTCACGACTTTCAATGGCGAAATAATGGTGCGACCCTCCATCACCGCGCGCAGTTTTTCCCGGGCGCGGGACAAGCGGGACATGACAGTGCCCACAGGGATCCCCAAGCTTGCCGCGACTTCGTCATAAGTCATTTCTTCCAGCGCAACCAGAAGCAGGATTTCACGCTGCTCGGTTGGTAACTGGCGTAGAGCATATTCCATATCGCGTATTTCCAGTCCCTGTGTCTGCGTCGCTTTGACGTGCGGCATCGGGGTGTTGTCGTCCAACTCCTCGGTCATCAGTGTCGGCTTGCGGATCCGGTCGACATGCATGTTGTGCATGATGCCAAACAGCCAAGCGCGCATGTTGCTGTCTTGCTGGAACAAGGCCAGCTTCTGCAATCCACGTTCCAGCGTATCTTGCACTAGGTCATCGGCGCCAGTGCGATTGCCGATCAGCGCCCGCGCATAGCGGCGAAGGCGAGGAATACAGGCTAGCAACTGCGTACTTGCATCTTGCATGAATGTTCCGTCACCTTAGTCAAAAAAACCAATGCCCATTCCAAAAAATATTAAACCTTAGTCTTTGACAACATGCCACACATTGTTGAAGTTGTCTCCGGCGCGCTCACCTGGCTTGGTATCGGCAGCATACCGATAGAGCGGTTTGCCGTTGTAGGCAAGCTGTTTTGCGCCGTCGTCACGCGTGACGACAGAATACGGCAAAGATACTTGCGATCCTGCAGCCGAAGGCACAGATGGCCAGATGGCTGCGCAAGGTCCGTTGCAGGCGCATTTCCCACTGTTTTGCACATCCTGGTCAAATGTATACAGCGTCATGCCGGCGTTGCTGACCAAGACCCCATCCGCTTTCAAGGCGGGTGCCGCTTGACTCAATGCTGCACCTGCATAAAGCAGACACGCGGCAATGGCTGACAACGATTTGTAAAAAGTTTTCATCGGAGGTTCCGGTTCAATATAAACATGGGCCGAACATCAATTGGCCATGACGGATGCGAGCAGTTGGCATCACATCCATCGCGAGTTGTTAGTACGCGGCAATTGCCAGCTTCGGATCGATCTGCCATGTTTCGCTCACCAGCTTGCCATCGCGGTAGGTCAACACATACCGTACCTTGATTGGCATTTTTCCTTCGAACTGGACATTAGCGAGTACCGTTGCGCCTTTCGGATTGACCGATTCTTCCAGATTGTTGATCGTTACTTTCAGCGGGCCGACTGCCTTGCCAAATTTCTCCCAGGTGCCGCGAATGGTGTCCTGACTAACGTAGGTGCCATCGAGAGGGCCGCCGACCCAGTTGAGCTGGGCGTTATCGGCATAGCCGCGCATGATGATTGGTATGTCGCCGGCACCGATTGCCGCGAAATGCGTCTGCGCCGCGTCAGCCGCGGGACCGGCCAGGGCGCTGCCGATAGAAAGTGCGAAAAGCGATGCCGCGATAAATAATTGTTTCATGATCTTGCCTACGAAGGGGTGGTTGAGTGTGCTCACATGAAGGTAAACGCGTTGCGTGGCGATCTATTCCATATTTTTTAAAATATTTTTATCTTGGTGTTCCGGCGACTGGATCCTTTGAAAAAATTAACCCATTAAAAACACGACAATCCGGTTGATTGCGGCACCGCCAGCGATCAGCCAGCAGAATAGCAACGTTGCCAGAATCAGCGGTTTCGGACCCGCACGTCGGATCGCCGACACATGCGTAGTTAAACCAAGGGCCGCCATCGCCATTGCCAGCAACAGCGTATCAAGCTGCGTGGCTTCGATAACCAGCCGCTGTGGCAGTATCGAAAAGGAATTGATGCCGACGACGCCAACGAAAGCGAAGGCAAACCACGGAATCGCCAGACGCGGTTTCGATATGCCCGATGCAGTGCCGGCGCCGACAACGCGGCCCATGCACACCGACAGCAGGACAAGAAACGGCGCCAGCATCATTACCCTGACCATCTTCGCGATCACGGCGGCGTTGGCTGCTTCCTGGTTGATTGATTTGGCAGCCGCCACAACTTGCGCCACTTCATGCACGGTCGAGCCGATGTAGATGCCAAAATCGGCGGCTGACCGGCCAAGAATGTGCCACTGCTGGTTCAATTCATACAACAGCGGGTACAGGAAAATGGCAATGCTGCCGAACACCACGACTGTCGACACGGCAACCGTGACCTGCTCCGATTTCGCACGCACCACCGGTTCAGCCGCCATCACCGCAGCCGCGCCGCAGATCGCACTGCCGGCGCCGATCAGCATGGCCGTGTTGCGATCGAGCTTCAACAGCCGGGTACCGAGCACGAGGGAGAGCGCAAATGTCGAACTGAGCACCAAGGCATCGATGACAACGCCAGCCAGTCCGACCTGACCGACATCCTGGAACGTCAGCCGCAAGCCGTACAAGATAATACCCACGCGCAGCAGGCTTTGTTTGGAAAAATTCACGCCGGGGCCGCAGGTTGCAGCCATTCGTGGAAACACGGTATTGCCCGCCAGGATGCCCAGGACAATCGCCAGCGTCAGCGCGCTCAAGCCATGCGCCTGCAGCCATGGGAGTTGAGCCAGGGCGATCGCGCATGCTGCGATGACCGCGCTGAGTGCCAATCCAGGCAGCAAGCGCCAGACGGAGGCGCCCTGAAGTTTTGCGGGCAAGCAGGGGGTCGATGTGGTGTTGGATGGTCTCATGTGGATCTCGGGATGAAGGGTTGGTCCGAACAAAGCCCAGTGTGCGCCGTGAAGCAAAAACAATAAAACAAATTAATAAGCTAATATCTACCTTAAATTAAGGTTAATTGAATGCGTTTGACTCTTCGCCAGTTATCGATCTTTATCGCCGTGGCCGACCACGGCAGCACGACGGCGGCAGCGCACGCGATCGCCCTGTCCCAGTCGGCGGTCAGTGCTGCTCTTAACGACTTGGAAGCATTGCTGCGCACACCCTTGTTTGACCGGGTGGGAAAACGCCTGCTGATTAACGACAGTGGCCGCCTCTTATTGCCCCAGGCGCGGCAGGTGCTTGACGCAGCGACTACCATAGAGCAGCAGTTTGGCCCATCCGGTGCAGATGATGCGACGGGGCTGCATATTGGTAGCAGCACGACCATCGGCACCTATGTCTTGCCGCAGATCCTGGCAAATCTTGGGGTGCAGAGTGCACCTGGCATTGCACGGGTGATGGTGGCCAACAGCGCCGATGTGGCGCAGGCGGTAGCCAATTTCACCGTGGACGTTGGCCTGATCGAGGGAACATGCCAGCAGCCGGAACTGCACGTTGAGCCCTGGATCATCGATGAATTGATTATCGTGTGCGCGCCGTCGCATCCACTGGTCGACGGCAAGACGCATGGCAAGGTTACGCTCGACCGCATGCGGGAGACGGGTTGGCTGCTGCGTGAACCGGGATCGGGTACACGCGAAGCAGTGCAAAATGCCTTGCTTCCGCATCTGCACGTCTTACGGGAGACAGGTGAATTCAGCAATTCGGAGGCGATCAAGCACGCTGCGGCAGCCGGCATGGGCGTGGCGTGCCTGCCCCGGCTAGTGGTCGCGGATTTAATCGACATGGGCAAGCTGGTGGAGATAAGAACGGCACTGCCGCCCATGCAGCGTCATTTCTACCTCGTACATCGAAAACACAAGTTGCTATCGGCACGCCTGTCTCGGTTCATGGACGTGTGCCGTCGCTGGAACGTGCAACAGTGAAACGAGTCGGTTACCCTCGTGTGATGTTGCGTGAAGAGTATCAGGAAGGGTGTCTTCATGGTCTAGGTTCCAAGATGGATCGTACGGCAAGACCCTTTCCAAGACGGCCACTGCGCTCATGCCAGCACCAGCAACCAAGAGGCATACGGCCAATGAGAAACACCTGCTTCAATTAATAAGAGCTGAGCAAAGGCGGTGATACCGAAAATAATCGGATATGAGCCCAAGCGAACTAATTCATTCATGACGGATTCCCCAAGATTTGTTGATGAACGCCAATACTCAACGAATCTGTTCCCTTTGTATTGAATGAAAGAGCTACCGATTTTTATGGCTTGTTATTGCCGTTTGGGCGCTCATGTAGGTAATTCCAAACGCATGTGCAAACGCCCGGCTCATGTGAGCCTGATCACTAAATCCTCCAGCGAGGGCTGCGTCGATTGGAGACTCTCCCGCTAGCATCGCGTTAATCGCCAAACGGAGTTTTAGCCATTTTTTGTAACTCCTAACCGGAATTCCGAGTTGTTCCACGAACCAATGTGAGAATCTGGAAGGCGACATACCCGCGATCTCTGCCAAAGAGAAGCGGTTTGTGTAATCTTCCTCATTCAAAGCAGAATTTATGCGGGAAAGTACAGAATATATTCTTGAATCCATTGTTTGACTTGGACGCAAGACAGTCAGTATCGCTTCTAGAGGGTTTTTTGCATTGACCAACGTCTTAAGGCAACTTGTGAGCTCTAAAGCCCCCCAACTGTCATTTAGACCTGAGCTTGGGTCAACCAAATGGTCGAACAATCGGGATGCTGGGTCAAAGTAAAACGAGCAAACTTTTCCGGTCACAAGGCGATGTTCGACGTTGGGTCTGAAATATGCAGCTTGAACAGATAAACAGTCTAAACCTGGTATCTCCACATAAAAAGTATCCTCTAACGCGATGGTGATTTGGGCTGCCCAGTGCCGATGCATTGTGTTGTCTCCGACATTGCCTCGGAATACACCGATGCCGTCTGCAATCAACAAGTCACCCATCCAGTTCGTTTTTTCACTCACGTGAAACTCTACCCAAAAGACAACCGGGCCGATGCGGCCCGGTCTAACTAACGCTTTACGCGCAAAGTGGGCATGCTGCCAAGGCTACCCCTACAAGACCAAACACACCAACCGCGGCTGCGAACATTTTAACTTTCATCGCAAAATCTCCTTTAACAAGACAAGGGAACACTCCCATATCGATCGTGCACCTTCCATCCGCTGGAAGGTCAAGCGCTATTTTTTGGCATCGTTTCTGATGGGAATAATGTAGTCAGCAATTAGAAACTCACCTTCTGGTTCATTCGGGTTTTGTGCAAGTTCATGCGCGATTGCAGCATTATTCGCCTGAATGTCCGTCAACTTTTGTTCTAGCGCCTCGAGGTGAATCTTCACTTGTTGGACTTCAACTAATTTTAACGCGATTAATTCGTCTACTTTCGCTCTGGAGCCACAACCGCAGGCTGGTCCCTGATTGTAATAATCTAGAACTGACTGAATGTCTTTGATCGAGAAGTCAAGTTCGCGTGCCTTTTTGACAAAATCAAGTCTGGATAAGTCCTCTTGCCCGAAAACGCGGTTTTTGCCGGAGGTAAACCAAGACTCAGAAGTAGCCCTTTTCGGTGCAATCAAGCCCTGGTCCTCGTAGAATCGAATAGTTTTAGGACTCAAGCCGAGTTGCTTAGCTACTTCGCTGATTTTCATATACTAGAACCTCAAGATTCGACATTCAATAAACTAAGTGAATGATGCACTAGATAAATGTTACATTTCAATCAATTTGAACATTAAACAAACGGTATTGATTCTGAACTTTTTGAAGTGACAGCAACGCCCGACTTCTTGGTGGAAAGTGATCTGGTTTTTCTCCAGATTCAATTCTATTAAGCCATACCCTAGCATCATGAATGTAAGACTTTACAAGTTCATCGCACATAGAATCTAAGGCAAGCATCTGTTCTGAAGAAAAGTTGGGTATAGAAAATTCTTGAAATTTTACCCTGTTAAAACTAAAAAGAGTATTGATTTTATTTTCAGAAATGTTCCTTTTTACTGGAATGAATGAGGCGGATTTTACCAAATCCTCATTCATTAAATGAAAATTATTAAAATATTGCAAGCGCCTGCTACGAATGCTGGTGTAAAGAGGGGGAAGCCATAACTCAGTAAGCCAATCTATTAATAGATCATGAATCAGCACGCCACAATATAGGTCCTTGATATTAGAAGATGTCCATATCCCATCATTTTCATGCAAGTACCAGAATTTTTCAGTTTTATTCAATAAATCTAATTTTAATTCGTCGAAGAAATTGAGTAAAGATTTAATAAATGACGCTTCATTTTTTCGATGAAGGTAACAGAAAGATGAATAAACTACAGGAAGGGCTAGATATTGGAAATATGTGAAGTTTTCAAAAAATGAAAAACCAGAATTGTTAGAAATTGAGAGTGAATTTATTTTTCTGATCGCGTTAGTTGGAATCGTAAACTCACGAAGAGACTCTGGGAGTGATAATTCTTTTACTAAAACGAAATGTGCGCATTGTTCGGGAATAGCACAATCCATATTTTTGAATGTATGAAGATGTTTGCCTAATTTTTTATCGCAAATTTCTTTCAAAGAAAAATTCCATTTGTCTAGGTCGTTAAGGACAGTGGAGAACTGACTTGGTACATTATGCTTTTTCGTTTGTGGTGTAGGGAAATCTGGGCAAAAAATGCGAATAAAGTTTATGTGGCATTTGACACTTCTTTCCTTTAACCGAATGACTCGATGATTACAAGAGAAAATTTCAAACTTTACGTTGTGAAATAGGCATCGATCTAAGTACTTCAATGACGCATGTTCTGGCAGTTTGTAACTTTTAATGCATTCTGGACAATAACGAATAATTTTTTCTTGATGACGTGTATTCACGTAGTAGTCTTGTATTAAAGGAATTCCAAGAATATTTAAATCGCCAGAACTTTTTGTAATTAAATTATTTTGTATGTAAGCCTGGTTACTAAAGATTGAGAAAAGATACTTTAAAGAACGATGCTCGGATAAACCAAGATTATAGATATCAATGAAAAAGTATTGGTTAAAAAATTCATTGATTTGTTCAATTTTTAATTTATTTAGTAATGCAAATTTCGCCAACAAAAAATAGGTATTGTCATTAGTATCGTACAGCTCTGATCTCCAGTTGAAGAGTTGATATTTATATTGTTGTTCTTTATGAGAATTTATCTCAATCAATCTGTGGAAGTTGTCCATATCTGTGACGTAAGGTTTTGTTGAACAAGTATATTTGAAATATATTGTGAATTCAGGTTCGACTCCAGATGATCAAATGACTTGTTGCCCATATCTTTTAATATTCTCTCAATTAAATTTGCGATTTGATTCATGGGAATTTCAATCTGATCCGATTTTGGTTTAAACGATTTGAATGCTAAATTGTACTTTTCAATCAGTTCATTCCAAATTAAGAATGCCAAGCTTGTTAAACGAAAGCCATCATCAAAAGCGTTTGATAAAAAATACTTTGTATAACTTACACCGCTATTTTCTGGCCACTCGGAATCCTCATCGTATCCTTCTAGAATGTATTCCAGTTCATTTAATGATCTAATTCCGTGAAATCGAGCATGGTGCATTAGAAATCTTGTTACGATATGTGCATCACCCGTTCTTGCAAAAAAATTGGGTTGGAATGAAATTTGATGTGAGCCTACTGAAATGATACTTAACCTATACCCTTCTAGATCGAGCTCATTTTGTAAGCTCAATAGCCAATGCCATTCATTTAGTAAAACCAATTGAGCCTCATCAATCAGTATTACGATGTAGTTGTATTTGACTCTGTTGGCTAGTGTAATAAGATGTTGTTTGAATAGGAATTTTGCCTCCATTTTTGCTTTTGGTTTGATTGGATTTTTGAACTCAAATCTTGAGGCCATTAGAAGAAGATTCCAAAATTCTCTCTCGGATTTGCTATTGGTTGGATGTGACCAAATCATCAAAGGGAATTCAGTATCGAACTTTTCATTGAGTATCTTAGCCAAGAAGGATTTTATGCCTTTCGATTTTCCGAATCGAGAAGGTCCATAAATGTAGCCACCAGTCTGACGTTGCTCAATCCATCTGGTGATTGTTTCGCACATTTCATGAATAGGAGGGGTATAAATCGCATATTCTTGTGTGCAAACCGGATGATCACGTGAAATCTCAGTCATCGTCGTCTCTATTTATTTTCAGCTTTTCGTCGTGGTGGAAGTGATGCGGAATTTTGGGTATGCGCTGTAGCGTCGGAGGTGTGGGGTGCGATATTCTGCTTATTCCTGCTAGCAGTATTGTTTTTGGTTGTAGAGCGTGACTTGGCTTTATCTTCAGTGTTGTCGGTAATCCGGCTTTCCATGCTTTTATTGGTTTCATTTGAAGCCATATCAGACTGTATGGTTTCGTTGTCAGGGACCTGATGGATAGTGTCGTTGGATTGAACCAGAAAATTTCGAGCTGTTAGATAGGCTGGATGAGGAGGAAACTTACCTCCTGATGCTTCCACCTCGGCAATGTAGGATTCCACCGCATCTTGTTGATTCTGCAGAGAGAATTTGCCTTGACGAATTAATCCGCAGATTAGTCTTCGGGTCTCAAAGTTGTGAGGAACGCGATTCCATGGAGGTGATACGCGTAAATTGTCGATATGTTCACCAGTCAGTGAAGATGCCTTGATGACCCTGGAGTCTGAATCAGAATCGGCTGTGATCCAGATTTTTTTCCCAGCCAAATCTAGTCTTTGACCCAATATTGGACTGGTGTAAATACCATTCTCGAAATTGACGTATGGCCTCTTTCCGGCGTCCAGACCACCTTTAACCATGCACAGCTTTCTGTAACTGAAAAAAGTGTCAAGGTGTTGTGGATCAATCACTCTGGGCTGGAATGTCTTGCTAAGAACCAGATATTGCAGGTACTGAAGGGGTGATCGACCACTAAGTCTTGAGTGGATTCTCGCGTTGTAATTAGCAATGATGATGTCGAGGAGTTCTTCCGCATACTCGTACTGGAACTCCGAGGCTACCGCGACTCCGATTGGATCTCTGCCCTTGGTTGCACCAGGGTAGTTCCCTGTGGTGTTCGAGATTTTCTGGAATCCTAATATTCCGAGTTTGTTAAAAAAGCTTTCGATGAAAGGTCGGTCGTCTTTTGTTCGTCTTATTGCATACGAATTCTCTGGCGTCAGAAGAATCGACCCAACCGAATTTTTTAGTACTTCTGTGACCACCTTTGCTTTTTCGGCCAGTGCACCATCAATTGAGGTTTCGTCCCAGCATATGCCCACAAATTGCTTCCCTAAAACACTAGGAAACCCGGCGCCATCGATATAAAAGTCTTTGTCGGTGTGGTGCAGCTTTTTTTTCGTCCAAGGCGACAGGGACTTCTTAATGACCCGAAGTACGTCTTCTTTAGAAATCTCTTTTCGAAGACTCATGTGATATCCAAGCACCAATCGAGTCACCACCTCAATAATCACGATCACCCAGATTCTATGGATCAGTACGTTCTGGTAGCCACCCTCAAGTAAAGGAATCGCAACGGTGAAGCGCCCATCAATTTTGTGGGCGTCCATTTCTACACGTTGAAACGGGCGGTGAACTGGTCGATCAACACCATCTCCCGCCTGCATTTTCCTTTGAAGTTCATTTCCACCGTGTATCAGGATTGCCTTGCCAGGGTTTTCGTGAAGCACCTTATCAATGTATTTAATGATTGAGTGATATCCGTTCGTTTTAGTATTAAAAGGCCACTCCCCTTTGATTTCAAGACCTTTCTCTCTAAGACTTTGGAGAAACCAGAGCCAAATCGATCGTTTTGAAGTTGACAACATTCCAAGCTTTTTTCGAGTATTGGGGACTTTAAGAATTTTTTTGTGTAGAGCTTCCCTGACGTCCGGATAAGTGTCTAGTAGCGTTTGAAAAGCGCCCACACCACCATGCCCCCAACGATTAATAACGATTGGTGTTCGCCTTTTAAACTGGACAATTCTGGTTTGTGGAATTAGTGCTCGCCAGCCGTAAATTTGGCCGTCTGGATGATCTCGAATACACCTTTCGGTAATTAACCGATAGATATGCGGTTCTGAGATGCCGTATTCTTCACGAATCGCAGCGACTTTGCTACCGCTCAAATAGGCTTTGATTGCTTCTTTTCTACTGAGAAATTTGGCGAGCGTAGCTGGCTCTAGGGAGGCCTCGTCAAAACCTGGCCAAATAGTGAAGTCTGCCCAAATGGTGTCACTTAAACCTTTAATATGTCGCGTCGACTCTGAGGCCATCGTAGAACCTTTGGCAGGACCGTGTTTATTTACTTTACCTTTTTAATCTATAGTCTGTCTACTTTACAACTGTGCTTTCAAGGAAAGTTAGCTCACTTGTCAAGCACACTCAATCAATGTGTTAATTATCAAAGACTTGCGTCGAACACCATCTTTACAACTCTTGTAGAACAGCCGTCTTCCCAGTACCATTAATAATAATCACACTCAGGGTCTTCCCATGCTGTCGCGCTCGTCTGTTCATAGCGGTTTGTTCGTTTTGCTTGTCCTGTTTTCCTCCGCATCATGGTCTGCGGATCGCTGGGTTATTCAATTCAAGGAAAACACCGATCGCGCCACGAACCAGACTTCGCTTGAAGCACGTCGCGCTGCAATTTCCTCGACCTTGGCGGTACTTACAAAAGCCCACAAACGGACCTTTCAGCTTGTTCGCCCTTTTGGCGAGTCTGGCGCGGTGGTTGTGACGCCAAGCCATGCGGATTCTGAACAGTTCCGTTTGCGTTTGTTGTCAGACCCGCTCGTTGAATCCGTTCAGCCAGATCGCCGTATCCAATTGCGTGCGCAGTCACCCTTGATTGGATTGCTGAATGCGCTTGATCCGGCCCGCCGCAGCCGCTCCTGGTTTCACCAGGACATTGGCACGCAGCCAGCGTCGATAAATACCGGGGCCATGTGGGCCAATTTTCATGGCACAGCGCCCACAGTTGTCGCAGTTCTGGACACCGGGGTTTTGCCCTCGCATCTCATGTTGCAAGGTCATTTGCTTCCCGGTTACGATTTTGTGGCCGACCCAGTGATTGCGGCTGATGGTCAAAGCAGCTCGGGTTCTGACCGCGATGCAGACCCGACCGATCCAGGTGACGGTGTTGGCCCAGCCGATCTCCTGGCTGATCCCGCTTGTTCCAGTTTGAGTCAATCCAGTTGGCATGGCACTTTTGTGTCTGCATTGCTTGCCGGTAACCCGGTTCCTGCCGAAGGTGTGTTTTCGGTCAACTGGAATGCGGTGGTGGTGCCAGTTCGCGTACTTGGCAAGTGCGGTGGGTTTTCGAGTGATTTGGCCGATGGCATTCGTTGGGCGGCAGGGCTTGGTGTGTTAGGCGTGCCCAACAACCCCTTCCCTGCCAAAGTGATCAACTTAAGCCTGGGTGCAGAAGGTGCTTGCGTACCTTCTATTGAGGGCGCTGCAATTGCGGCTGCTCGCCAGGCAGGTTCATTGGTGGTGGTTGCCGCAGGCAACGATGGCAGCACAGTGGATTCACCTGCGAATTGCCCAGGGGCCTTTGGCGTTGCCGCGATTGATCAAGAAGGTTTGAAGGCCAATTACAGCAATTTTGGTTCGAGTATTCAGCTTTCTGCACCGGGTGGAGATGGCGCATTTCCCATTTGGAGTGCGTCCAATACTGGTTTCGCGGGGCCGTTGACCAACACATACAACACCAAAATCGGTACCAGCTTTTCTTCGCCCTTGGTGGCAGGCGCGGCTTCACTTTATTGGTCCTTGAATCCTTCTGCGTCGGTGGCTACAGTTGAAAATCTGTTGAAAACCACGGCCCGTCCATTTTTGTCCTTGGGTGGCAGCCCCACCTGCACTGGCGATACCCTTGGGGTTGAGTGCAATTGCACGCGAGCCTTGTGTGGCGCAGGTATGTTGGACGTTGCTAATCTGATTAATACGCAAGCCTCCGGTGGACTGACGAATTTGTTTTCCAACTCTGGCAATGTGATTCCACCCGGGCAAACCCGAACTTTTTCGTCTACCGGTTCTCTGAATACGTCGGGACAGGAAGTCGCTTCTGTCAGCTTTGACGTCATCAATGTGTTGAAATCGTCTCCAGATGCGTCCAATCCTGTGTTGTCGGCCAGTGGTCTGACTGTGGATGTAACAGCGCCTGCGGGTGTCAGTGGTTTTGATTTGCGTGCACAAACCGCCAGTGGCAGAACCGCCATAGCGTCTGTCATTGTGGCCAATCCTGGGGCGACCTCCCCTACTTTACTGGCCAGTCTTCTTTCGCCATTGATTAACGGTGCTTCCGCGGGTGCAGGTGCACCCTCCTCGGCCGTTGGCGATGCCGTTGTTGGTGATTCAGGCAACGGTACTGGTTCCAGTGGCGGCAGTGGCGGCGGCGGTGGCGGTGGCGCCTTGAATTTGTTGGGTTTGTTAGCCTGTATTTCTTTACTTCATTGTTTTAAAAGGAAAAATGAAGATTGATTTGAACTTGTTTGGGTAAATACAACGTTAGAAGTGGCGCTCCAATCTGTGACATCACTCAATGGTAAAGTTCAATTGTTGACTCATTGGTCAGCAATTGATGCAGTAAATTTTGAGAGGTGTTGTATGAAAGCTCTTCGTTCTTATCCAGGTGTATTGGTGTTGTTGTTGATCGCGTCGGCCATGCTGGTTCATGGTTTTGTGGATTACATCAACTATGAAGTAGCAAGTCCGAGTATTTTGGCAGCTTTGGGCTGTGTGTTCTCCGCGTTGCTCTTGGTGGCCGTGTATGAGTTCAAATCATTCAAGTTCAACCGTAAGCTGGCGCGTAACAACAAAGCTTAATTGCGTTTGACACTGTCTGAAGGGCCAGTTTTCGCCGCATTCTGCGCGGCGATGACGGCCTGTAAGTTCTTTTGTGTGCTTTGTGTCAAAGGGTCGTCGCCCCCCAAGGCATCGGACCGAATAATATAAGCCCGGCTCAAGGCGATCTCCGCCCGCTTTAAATCCCCTGCCCTGTACAGCACCACGCCAAGGTTATTCAAAGATTGGCTTGTTCTAATGTCGTTGGGACCAAATGCCGCTTGTCGTACTTCAAAGGCTGTTTGGTAGTTTCTTGCTGCTTCTTGTAATTGATCGCTGCGCATTTGAAGTGTGCCGAGAAATGTCAGAATTTCAGCGCGAATGGGTTCAACTTTGTATTCAGGTGAAGAATTGATAATTTCAGCAAGCACCTGAAAGCTCTCCAGTGCATCCCGTTCTTTCTCCATGTCCAGCAGGCCCACTGCGTGATTCATGCGTGTTTCAAGGGTTCTGGCATTTGTTTTCCCCAGTCGTATTTCATAGACAATGCGCGAGCGCTTGAAGGCCGCTTCAGATTGTGCCTTCTTGCTTTGTAACGCATAGTAAGTGCCCAGTGCGTCTTGAACCATACCCGCTGGCAACGAATATCGTCCAATTGACTGTTCAACCGTGGTCAAGGTTTTCAGAAGATGTTCTTCAGCGCGCTCCGCCCGGTTGGACTGCGCATAGGTTTGGCCAATCAAGACCTGCAGGCGTGTCCATGACTCGGCTGCCGACTGATTTTCACGACTCAACGGGCTGTATTGGCTGGCTTCATTCCATGTGGATATCGCCAAATCTGCCTCGTTTTGTGCAAGGTAAGCTTTTCCCAGGGTTTCGAGAATTTTTACCCGTTTTTCTTGTGTAACTGGCCCGGTCAATTCAAGTCTGCAAGTCTCTACAGTGATGCCAACGGGCTCTTTGCCAAAGCTGTTTTCACAGCGGGTGAAATTTGAACTCACTTCTTGAGCCAAAGCGGCTGGCGCAAGCGCCCATGCGAATACACCCAAGAAAAAAGAAAAAGTCCAAGCGCTTTTCATAAACACCATTGTTGTTGTCATTCGATTGTTGTAACTGAAGAGTATTACTAAAACCAATTGCTGTGTTTGGCAGTACAAAGGTTAATAGCAACATTACTAGTCATCATGGGCCATCATTCAAGCGTTGAAGTAAACCGGGTAGAAAGTTTGGGAAAGAAATTTGAAACTCTCGCACTGGTTGACAGACTCATGGAAGAGAACGAAGCTCTTAGACATGAGCTTAACCTAAAAACTGCCCGTTTAAGGACTCTGCAAAAAGCAGTGCATGCGTTTTTGATGGGAACAGACGATCAAGACAGCAACAAAGCCAAGCTCATTGAGCAAAGCAAGGAGCAGCCATGACACATTTTGATTTCAAGGAATGGGCCGACCTGTATCAGGTAGACCCGGTCGCTTTTGAGCAGCGCCGTGAGGCCGTACTGGAAGGTTACGTGGCCAGTGTCGATCCTGAGCACCGTTTGGCGCTAGAGCAAACTCTGTTTAAAATCCGCATGATTCGCCAGCGCTCTAAAAGTCCGCTGCAATCGGCCATGGAGTCTTCCAAATTAATGTGGGAATCTTTTGGCAAGTTGCGCGAACAAGTTCAAAAACTGGAGCAGGAGTTGAGCCCTGCCCCCTTGAAACAAAACGGCTTGCGCTTGGTTGATCAGGTTGATCGCCTTACAGATCGAGCCGAACCCGTGGCCAATGTGGCTCGCGTGATTCCTTTTACGGCTTCAGGCAAACGCGCCCATTAACTGACACACTCAGTTTGCTTGAGCCCGCTGCGGGGGCAACTTCCATGCCCTTGCTCATCATGTCTGCTGATGCAGCGTACATTCTTGGGTAAGTCGGTGCGCCCTGGTTTTCATCATTGATGGATACTTCGCCCAAGGTGTAGCCGGTTTTACCAAATCCCTTTGCCGCAACGCTTGCCTTGTTTTGAAATTCCTTCATTGCACTTTGCAATAATTTTTCACGGCTTTGTTCAATGCGGGCTTCGCTTGGGAAATAGTCCAGATTACTTAGCGTAAGACCATCGGCAACATTCAAGTTCTTCTCTGTTTTCAATGCCTGCACAGGCATTTCAAAGGTAAGTGAACCCACGCCCTGCCAGCCCTGTATCACATTGTTTTTTCCGTATTGCGGATAGGTTTGAATGTTGTTTTTCAGTTTTGTGATGTCTTTGTTTTTCGACAAATTATTGATCGATTTCTCCAGAACCGTATTGACGGCAGTCATGGCCTCGTTCGCAGTGCCCGCCTGAATTTGAACTTGCCAGTTCAATCGCACCATGTCGTTGTCCACATCTTCACTGCTAATCGCGTTGAGGTTGACCGCGGGGGTTTTCTCGCACAGGTCAGCGTACGCAGCCGATGGGGCTAGCAAACCCACTGAGGTGCCAAGTAAAGCGATTCGCAAGGTGTTGGATAATTTCATGTGTCTTCTCGTGAAAGTGAAATAACAGTCAATTTGCAATTCAGGCATTGCTACAATGATTGAACCACAAACAAGCATTCAAATAACGCGTAATCCGCATGACTGGCTGACATGGCAGAACACCTGAGACAACCGAAGTCCCTGATCAGCACCCTGTTTACTGTGTTGATTTTGGTAGGGGCAGCAATAGTATTGTCGCCATTCCTGCTGGCTATTCTATGGGCTGGCATTATTGCCACAGCATTCTGGCCACTGCACTGCCGCATCCGCGGACGTTTTCCCGGAAAGCCCAATGGCGCAGCATTTCTAACCACGCTGGTGGTTGCATTCCTGTTGGTAGGTCCCATGATCGGCTTGATCGTGTTCATGGTTCAAGACATTCTTCAGATCACTAATTTTCTGCGACAGGCCGACGATGCGGGCGTTGCAGTGCCGGACTGGTTGCCTCAAATTCCAGTGCTCGGCGACATGCTCGTGGCCAGCTGGAAAGAGTATTTGAGTGTGCCCAAACAAATTTCCGGATTGCTGCGAGAAACCCTGACCCAACGTTTGGGTGACGTACAAGGTACAGCTTCAGCTATTTTGCTGGAATTGCTTGGGCGGGTTGCGACGTTGTTTTTTGCTTTGTGGGTGCTGTTCTTTTTTTACCGCGATGGTTCCAGCATCAGCATTCGAATGAACCGAATTGGCACGGATTGGCTTGGGCAACGCTGGAAGCCATATGTATCGCACATGCCCCCTGCCCTGCGCGCGGCCGTCAACGGTTTGGTCATTGTAAGTTTCGCAGAGGCCGTTATTTTGTCCCTTTTATTTGCAGCGTCTGGCGTTTATGCACCCGTGCTGTTGGGCACGATCACGGCATTGATTGCGTTTATCCCGATGGCTGCGCCTGGGCTGCTCGCGATATTGGGCATGATTCTGTTTTTAAGCGGTAACGGGGCCGAGGCCATTGTGCTGATCACAGTGGGCATGCTGGTGGTGCTGATTGCCGATTACCTGGTGCGGCCTTTGCTCATACAGGGTGGCACGCATTTGCCATTCCTGGCCGTGTTGTTTGGCGTATTTGGCGGGGTAATCACCATGGGCATTGTTGGCTTGATTATTGGTCCGGTGCTGCTGGTTTTATTGGTTGTGTTTTTTGATGAGGCCTCGCATGCGCATCATCAAGATACCCCCGAGTCCATCAATTAAATAATGATTTAAACAAGTGAGTTTCACCATGACAACAGCCATTCAATTTCCAACACAAATCGGCACCCCGCTGGCTTCCAACGCATTGAAAGTGATGCTGCTGGGCAGTGGTGAACTGGGTAAAGAAGTGATCATTGCCTTTCAGCGTTTGGGGGTTGAGGTTATTGCGGTAGATCGCTACCCCAACGCGCCCGGCCATCAGGTTGCGCATCGTTTTCATGTGATCGACATGACGAATGCAAATGCCTTGAAAGCCCTGATTGCGCAAGAGAAGCCCCACATTGTTGTGCCTGAAATTGAAGCGATTGCCACGCCTGCATTGAAGGAGCTTGAGGCCGCAGGCGCAGTGCGCGTTGTGCCAACGGCCAATGCCGCTTGGTTGACCATGAATCGAGAAGGCATTCGACGTTTGGCAGCGGAAGAGTTGAAGTTAAGTTGTTCGCACTATGCATTTGCAGACGATTTTGACACCTTGAAGCGTGCCGTGGAAAAAGGTATCGATGGGCAAAAGCCCGTTGGCTACCCTTGCATTATCAAACCCGTGATGTCTTCTTCTGGCAAAGGGCAATCAAAGGTAGACCACGCCGGTGAACTAGAGGCGGCCTGGGATTATGCAGGCAGTGCGGGTCGCGTGAATTCCGGTCGAGTTATTGCTGAATCGGTTGTGGAATTCGATTACGAAATTACCTTGCTGACCGTGCGTTCTCGCAACCCAAAAAACGGTGCGATTGAAACGTCGTATTGCGAGCCTGTGGGCCACATTCAGGTAGGCGGTGATTATGTTGAAAGTTGGCAGCCGCAACCCATGAGCACGAAAGCGCTTGAAGACGCCAAACACATGTCTGACCGCGTAACCACTGCCTTGGGTGGCACCGGCTTGTTTGGTGTTGAAATGTTTGTGAAAGGTGATGAGGTGTGGTTTTCCGAAGTCAGCCCCCGCCCCCACGACACGGGCATGGTCACCATGATTACCCAGTGGCAAAACGAATTCGAACTGCACGCACGCGCCATTCTTGGATTGCCTGTAGACACCAGCTTGAAAACACCAGGTGCCAGCGCGGTGATTTACGGTGGCGTTGAAAAGGTGGGTATTGCTTTTGAGGGCGTTGCCGATGCCTTGGCAGAGCCTGGTACGGATGTGCGTTTGTTTGGCAAACCAGAGTCGTTTGTAAAGCGCCGCATGGGTGTGGCGCTTGCACGCGATCCAAATGTGGATGAAGCGCGTGCAAAGGCCAAACGGGTTGCTGCAAAAGTGAAGCCTGTTGGCTAATTGTTAATCCGCTTTTAAGCCAAACCCAAACTATCGCGGTATTCTTCGTAGGTACCGCGGTAGTCTGTAATACCGTCTTCGCGCATCTCGAAAATGCGCGTGGCAATGCCAGAAACAAATTGGCGGTCATGCGACACCACAAACACAGTGCCTTCGTATTTCTCAATGGCGTACTGCAAAGATTCAATCGATTCCATGTCAAGGTGGTTCGTCGGTTCATCAAGCAGCAACACGTTGTGCCTGCCCAGCATTAAACGACCAAACACCAGGCGGTTTTTCTCGCCACCGGAACACACTTTCACTTGCTTGCCAATTTCATCATTGGAAAACAGCAAGCGACCCAAAATACCGCGAATGACCTGATCGTCGTCTCCTTCTTGTGAGAAACGCTCTGTCCACTCGCGCAGGCTTAGTTTGGTATCAAATTCGTCGCTAACGTCTTGCGCCATGTAGCCAAGGTCTGCGTTTTCAGACCACTTCACCTCACCGTAAGTGGGCTCCATTGCTTTGGCCAGCAGTTTCAGCAAGGTGGTTTTTCCAACACCGTTGGCACCCACAATACCCACCTTGTCACCGGCTTCAACCATGATTGAAAAGTCGCGAATCACTTTGTTGTCGCCATAGGCCAGGCTGACATTGTCCAGCTCCACGGCCAAGCGGTGCATCTTCTTTTTCTGCTCAAAACGGATAAACGGGTTCTGGCGTGAAGAGGGCTTCAAAATCACAGTGTCTTGTTTGATCTTTTCAATCTGCTTTTGGCGCGATGTGGCCTGACGTGCCTTGGACTTGTTGGCCGCAAAACGGCGTACAAAGTCTTGCAAATCAGAAATACGTTCTTTGGCGCGGGCGTTCGAAGCCTGTGCCCGTTCGCGGGCCTGTGATGCAGCCAGCATGTAATCGTCGTAGTTACCCGGAACCACCTGCAGTGTGCCGTAATCCAGGTCGGCCATGTGGGTGCATACTTCGTTCAAAAAGTGACGGTCGTGGCTGATAATAATCATCGTGCTTTCATACTGATTCAGCACGTTTTCAAGCCAGGCAATCGTGTTGATGTCCAGGTTGTTCGTGGGTTCGTCCAGCAACAGCACATCGGGTTTTGAAAACAGGGCTTGTGCCAGCAACACGCGCAATTTCCAGCCTGGCGCAATTTCGCTCATGGGGCCATTGTGTTGGTCAGTGGGTATGCCTGCGCCCAACAGCAGTTCGCCTGCTCTTGATTCCGCTTCATAACCGCCGAATTCAGCGTAAACCGCTTCCAGGTCGGCCGCACGCATGTAGTCTTCATCGGTGGCCTCCGGGTTTGCGTACAGGGCATCGCGTTCTGTCATGGCGGCCCACATTTCTTTGTGGCCCATCATCACCACGTCGAGCACCCTGAATTCTTCAAATGCAAACTGGTCTTGGCTCAACTTGCCCAAGCGCACATGGGGGTCAATGTCCACATTGCCGCTGCTGGGTTCCAGGTCACCACCCAGAATTTTCATGAAGGTGGATTTGCCACAGCCGTTTGCGCCGATCAAGCCATAGCGGTTGCCATCGCCGAATTTCGCATTGATGTTTTCAAAAAGCGGCTTGGCGCCGAACTGCATGGTGATATTGGCTGCGGTGAGCATAAGTATTGGAAAATTCAGTGATTTTTAACGAAGGGGGCATTATACATGCCCAAGCTTCAGGTGCGCCAAGTGGGTGCTCTGAGTGGCGCCCTAGCGTGGGGTTTGGGTCAGGCGCGCAGAGTGCCCGCTGCCAAGCATCAAGGTGCCCATTCCACCCTGAAACCAACATGCCTTGGGGGTGCAGTGGCCAAAAGGAAAGTTCAGCAGCACGGGCACATGGTTCAACTGACGTTGCACAAATTCCGCTGCGCTGCTTAAAGTGTAGCCGTTGTCGTGTGTACCGGGCTTCGGCTCGCAAAAGTTACCCAGAACAACAGCCTGTTGTTGGGCCAGTACACCGGCATGCAGCAATTGAAGCAACATGCGCTCAATTTTGTAGGCGGGCTCATTCACATCTTCAAGCACCAGAATTCCGCCTGGCATGCTGGGTAGCCAAGGCGTTCCGAGCAGGCTGCACAACAAGGTCAGGTTGCCACCCCACACAGGGCCTTCAAACGTGGTTACAGGGTTGTGATTGTCGATCCCGAAATGCGCTGCAGGCCATTCAATATCCACGGCGTATTTGTTGACGGCACGCAAAAAGTGTTCAGCAGTCAGTGGGTCTGCGCCCTGCTCTGCCCCAAAATCGAAACAGGCCATGGGTCCATGCAACAAAGTAGATGGCTCGGCCCCTGCTTTCATCAGCGCCAGTTGCAAGCTGGTAATGTCGCTGTGACCGCACAAGAGATGTGCATTTGAATTCAATCGTGACGCGAGTTCAGGAAAGTTCAGCAGCGGTAACAAACGACTAAGTCCGTAACCTCCCCGAGTGGCCATGAGCACGCTTGGGGTGTTCAAGCAAAGTGCATGTTCCAGACTGAGCACACGAGTGGTTTCGTCGCCCGCAAAGCGTTGCACACGCAGTCGAGTTTCAGGCATTTCAGTCACCTGAAAGCCGTGTTGATCGCGCAGGTTAAAACAAGCGCGATCCAGCAGGGCCTCATCGACCAGTGCGCCACTGGGAGAAAACATGACAATTTGATTCGGTGCGTTGTGTGGTTTTGTGTTCAATTTAATTCCGGTTGCCAGTGTAATTTCACAAATACTGTTTCCATGAGCGAACAGGCTCACCATTCAAATAATCGCACAAACTGGCCAGTATGGCGGCCTGTTGTTCATGCGGGCCTGTTTTCAACTCGGCACTTCGTTCTGCCAACCTTTGGCTAGCCTGTTCCAGGCCCAATAGCAAAAAATCTTGCGGCGTGTGAAATCCAAGCAATGCAAGTTCGTCAATGGTTTGCTTGTTGGCATTGGGCAGGTGCAAAAGACTGGCCAAATCGGCAACCGCCTGTTCGCGTTGCTTGCGGCGTGTTTTAAAGAAATTACCCAGCAGTTTTTCGCTGGCTTGTGCCATACAGCCCGTTTCAAAGGCGCACGGGTGCCAGGCTTCGGCCTGTTCAAATACCGCAAGCGATTGAGTCAGATCACCGTTGAATCTCGATTGTGAACAGCCCACTACCACCCGCCCAATGCGTGCGTGCAATATGGCACCAATGCACATCAGGCAAGGTTGAAGCGTTACGTACAAAGTAGCCTGTGCACCCAAACGGTAGTTGCCCAGGCTTTGGCAGGCTTGTCGAATAACCTGGATTTCAGCGTGCGCGCAAGCGTCATTCAATGAAACCGGCGCGTTGTGCGCTTGGGCCACTGCTTTGCTGTTGATGACCAAGGCTGCGCCAATCGGCACTTCACCGTGTTGTGCGGCAAGCTCGGCTTGTTGAAGTGCAAGTTCCATCCAGGGCAAGTCTTCAGCCTGACCTTGGTGGGTCAGCACCGAAAATTTTCTGGGAAAATTGCTGGTTTGCATGTTTTCGAAAGTAAGCCAAAACGGTGCTGTCAGTTTGACATAAAAAAACCCGGCACTTGACCGGGTTCATGTTCTGTTGACTCGTTCAGATTACTGCTCCGATTTCAACAAACGACGTTGATTCCAGGCAATGATTTCACCCACAATGCCACGCCGGAATGCCAGCACCACCACAATGAAAATGAAGCCTGTCACAATCGTGACTTGCTCACCCAGCGAACGGAACCAGGCAATGTCAGTGGTCACTGCCATCCAGGTGCCAAACTCGCCGATGCGGTTTTCCAGGGCAATGATCACAATTGCACCCACAACGGGGCCAGCCAGGGTGCCCAAACCACCCACGAGTGTCATTAACACCACCAGGCCAGACATGCTCCAATGCACGTCGGTCAGTGTCTCGAACCCAAGCACGGTAGCCTTCGTGGCACCAGCAAGCCCTGACAAGGCTGCTGACAGAACAAACACAAGGAGCTTGTATTTGTCGACGTCATAACCAAGTGAAATGGCGCGCGGTTCATTTTCCTTGATGGCTTTTAGAACTTGTCCAAAGGGAGAATGCACGGTACGAACAATCAATGCATAGCCCAACATACAAATGGCCAGTACCACGAAGTACAGCGTGAGGTCGTCGCTTAAATCAACCACGCCAAACAATGTACCGCGCGGTATGCCTTGCAGGCCATCCTCGCCGCCGGTAAAAGGTGCTTGTAGAAAGATGAAGTACAGCATTTGCGCCAAGGCCAGGGTAATCATGGTGAAATAAATGCCTTGTCGACGAATGGCCAGTGCCCCCATGACCAAACCAATCAGGGCTGCAAATGCAACACCGGCAAGCAAGCCCAATTCAAAGGGCATTCCAAGGTCTCGAATCACATATCCAGCCATGTAGCCAGCGCCGCCTAAAAATGCAGCGTGCCCAAACGAAAGCAATCCGGTGTACCCAATCAATAGATTAAACGCACAGGCAAACAGTGCAAAACACAACAGCTTCATGAGTAGCACCGGGTACATGAAAAACGGTGCTGCCAATGCAAGAATGACTGCCGCAATGGCGATGATTGTATTTTTGTTCATTCTTTGAAACCCTTTATTTCTCGCGACCGAACAAACCGGCCGGGCGAATCATGAGCACAATGGCCATGATGATGAACACCACAGTGGCTGACAATTCGGGATAAAACACCCGGGTGAGCCCCTCTACGATTCCCAAGGTCAGGCCAGTAACAATCGCGCCAAGAATAGAACCCATGCCGCCGATCACCACCACTGCGAACACAGTAATAATGAGATTCGAACCCATTAGCGGTGAAATTTGAATGACTGGAGCAGCCAATACACCGGCAAACGCAGCCAAAGCCACGCCAAAGCCATAAGTCAAAGTCACCATCAATGGCACGTTGATACCAAATGCCTCAACCAGGCGCGGGTTTTCGGTGCCGGCACGCAGCAATGCACCCAGTTTGGTTTTTTCGATCATGATCCACGTTGCAAAACAAACAACAAGTGAAGCCACAACCACCCATGCCCGGTAATTGGGCAGAATCATGAATCCTAAATTGGTCGCGCCCTGCAAGGCTTCAGGTACTGAGTAGCGTTGACCTGATACACCATAGATTGAGCGAAACACGCCTTCCATCATCAAGGTGATGCCAAAGGTGAGCAGCAGGCCGTACAAGTGGTCGAGTTTATACAGCCACCGCAGCATTGTTTTTTCTATCAGTATTCCGAATGCACCCACCAGCAAGGGAGCAAGCAACAACATCACCCAGTAATTCAGGTTGAAATAGGCCATGCCCATCCAGGCAAAAAATGCCCCCATCATGTACAGGGCGCCGTGGGCAAAATTGATCACGTTAAGCAAGCCGAAAATAACAGCCAACCCCAGTGACAGCATGGCGTAAAAAGAGCCATTTACAAGGCCTAGAAGCAGCTGCCCCAGAAAAGCCTGCAAGGGAATTCCAAAAATTTCCATAAATACGAATCCAGCAAAAGCCCCCGACGTTTGTACACCCCGGGGGCTTTGGTCTTATTGAATTACTTCCACGAAGCGCACTTGGTTTCTGCTTTGGTGGTGAATGCCTGTTCGCCAGGAATGGATTGAACTACCTTCAGATAATCCCAAGGCTTTTTGGATTCCTTGGGGTCTTTCACTTGCATCAGGAACATGTCGTGAATCATGCTGCCGTCGGCACGGTAGTAACCGTTTTTGGCGTACATGTCGTTGACCTTTTGCTTGCGCAATGTGTCCATTACCTTGGCGCCATCGTCGGTGCCAGCTATTTTCACAGCGTTCAGGTATTGCAGGGTTGCTGAGTAATCCGCCGCTTGCAGGCTGCTGGGCATTTTCTTCATTTTGTCGAAGAATCGCTTGGACCACTTGCGGGTTTCATCGCTTTGGTCCCAATACCAGCTGTCCGTCAGGTACATGCCCTTGGTTTGTCCAAGACCCAAGGCGTGTACGTCGTTAATGAACATCAACAGACCCGCCAGCTTCATTGTGCCAGTGACACCAAATTCATTGGCTGCCTTGATGGAGTTAACTGTGTCGCCACCAGCATTGGCCAAGCCCAGAATTTGCGCACCTGAAGCTTGTGCTTGCAGCATGAAGCTGGAGAAATCGGATGCAGACAGCGGATGACGAATTGCGCCTTTCACTGAACCACCGTTGGCTTTCACCACCGCAGTGGTGTCTGTTTCAAGGGAAGTACCAAACGCATAGTCAGCCGTCAGGAAGTACCATGTTTTGCCGCCCTGCTTTGTTACCGCTGAACCCGTACCCTTGGCAAGCGCCACCGTGTCATAGGCATAGTGAATGCTGTATGGGTTGCATTCCTCATTGGTAATTCGGGCTGTGCCCGCACCAATTACGAAATTCGGTTTTTGTTTTTCCTCGGCCACTTTGGCCATGGCCAGTGCTGTACCCGAGTTGGTGCCGGAAATCAGCATGTCAACACCTTCGGTATCGAACCACTCGCGTGCCTTGCTTGCTGCAATGTCAGCCTTGTTCTGGTGGTCTGCAAAAACGATTTCAATTTTCTTGCCGTTCAGGGTGCCACCGAAATCAGCAATCGCCATTTTCACTGCTTCTACACCGCCGGGGCCATCAATGTCGGCATACAAACCAGACATGTCAGTGATCACACCAATCTTGATCGTGTCGTTGGAAATTTGCGCCTGGGCAGAGCCTGCAGCAAAAGCAAAAAGTACTGCCAGTCCGGTTGCGATTGGTTTTAATTTCATCATCATCTCCTTTGGTTGAAGTCCAATCCTTGAAAGGTTGGTTTTTATACGCCCAGCAGCGAATGCAGCACAGGCATTTTTTCATCGAGTTCAGAGGAAGCAAAAGCTTCAACAATTTGGCCGTGTTCTACCACGTAAAAACGGTCTGCCAAGGGAGCAGCAAAACGGAAATTCTGTTCCACCATCACAATGGTGTATCCCTTGGATTTCAGGGTAACAATCATCTTGGCCAAGGCCTGAACAATTACGGGTGCAAGCCCTTCCGAAATTTCATCGAGCAACAGCAATTTGGCACCTGTTCTCAGAATACGGGCCACGGCCAACATTTGCTGTTCCCCGCCCGACAGCCGCGTCCCCTGACTTTTTTTACGCTCGGCCAGATTGGGAAACATGTCATAAATTTCTGCCACGCTCATGCCTTTGTCTGTCTTTGAAACAAAAGGCGGCAACATCAGGTTTTCTTCAGCAGACAGCGAAGAAAATATTCCGCGTTCTTCCGGGCAATAACCCACACCCAAGTGCGCAATTTTGTGAGTGGCCATGTTGATGGCTTCTGTGCCGTTGATTTTGATTGACCCTTTGCGTGCACCTGTCAAACCCATGATGGCGCGCAAAGTGCTAGTCCGCCCTGCTCCGTTTCGACCCAGAAGCGTAACCACTTCCCCAGTTTTTACGGTGAGATTCAAATTGTGCAGAATGTGTGATTCGCCATACCAGGCGTTCAAGCCAGAAATTTCAAGTGCAGTGCTCATCAATGTGCCCCTTCCAACACGCCTGTGCTGGAACCCATGTAGGCCTCCATGACTTCTGGATTGCGGGAAACCTCTTCATAGCTTCCTTCTGCCAGTACAGCACCACGCTGAAGCACTGAAATGCGGTCGCAAATTCCCGCGACCACATTCATATTGTGTTCCACCATGAGAATGGTTCTACCGGCAGAAACTTTCTTGATCAATTGGGTAACGCGGTCTACATCCTCGTGGCCCATGCCTTGCGTGGGCTCGTCAAGCAGCATCAGTGCGGGCTCCATCCCCAAGGTGGTCGCAATTTCCAGTGCCCGTTTGCGACCATAAGGCAAGTCCACTGTCATGGTGTCTGCAAAATCGTCAAGATCAACAAGTGAAAGTAACTCCATGGCTTTGTCATTCAGCACAGAGAGTTTCTTTTCGCTTTTCCAAAAATGAAAGGAATTACCTAGAGGGCGTTGCAAGCCAATACGCACGTTTTCAAGCACTGTGAGGTGCGGAAACACGGCCGAGATCTGGAAGGAACGGATGATGCCTTGCCGGGCAATTTGAGCGGGCTTGGCCTTGGTGATGTCTTTGCCGTTGAATAAAATTTGACCCGACGTGGGCGTTAAAAATTTCGTCAACAAGTTAAAACAGGTTGTTTTGCCCGCGCCATTGGGGCCGATCAGCGCGTGGATATGACCACGCTGTACTTTCAAATTCACATCGCTGACCGCAGTGAATCCTTTGAATTCCTTGGTCAACGCCCTTGTCTCCAACACTACTTCTGCCATGGGTTCTCCATGTTGTCATTGTCGTTGTGCCAATTGGCGCTGGGCTGCGCCATTGGTTAAATATCGTCAACGATGGTGGCATGTGTATTTTCATTCGGGAATTAGGGCAAACCTCACCCCCAAGGCGTAAAAAAGCCCGCATGTGCGGGCCTTTTTGTAAGGTTAGGGTAAGTGATCAGTCCAACAGAACGATGTTTATTCCCACTCAATGGTGGCAGGCGGCTTTCCAGAGACATCGTAGACCACACGATTGACGCCTTTCACCTCGTTGATAATGCGGTTTGAAACACGCCCGAGCAGCGAATATGGAAGGTGTGCCCAATGGGCTGTCATGAAGTCTTGGGTTTGCACCGCGCGAATGGCAACCACGTACTCGTAGGTGCGGCCATCACCCATCACACCCACCGACTTCACTGGCAAGAATACCGCGAAGGCCTGGCTGGTCAGGTCATACCACGACTTGCCTATTTGCTCCGCCGTACACAATTCGGCAGCCGCATCTTTTGCAGTGGCCTTGGTGTTGCGCAATTCTTCAATGAATACGGCATCGGCACGCTGCAAAATTTCAGCATATTCGGCTTTCACTTCGCCCAGAATACGAACACCCAGGCCGGGCCCAGGGAATGGATGGCGGTATACCATTTCGGGATCCAATCCCAATTCCACGCCAAGTTTGCGCACTTCATCCTTGAACAAATCGCGCAAAGGTTCGAGCAAGCTAAGGTTCAATGTGTCGGGCAAACCGCCCACATTGTGGTGGCTTTTGATGCTGGTGGCCTTGCCTGTTTTGGCACCGGCAGACTCAATTACATCGGGATAAATGGTGCCCTGTGCAAGCCATTTTGCGTTGGCGCGCAGGCCGGCCTCTCGCTGGAATATATCGACAAATGCCTTGCCGATAATTTTGCGTTTTGCTTCAGGGTCGGTAACGCCTTTAAGCTGACCCATGAATTCTTCGGTTGCGTTCACATGCACCACGCGCACACCCAGGTGTTTCGCGAATGTTTCCATAACCTGCTCACCCTCTTTGAGGCGGAGTAAGCCGTGGTCTACAAATACACACGTGAGCTGATCACCAATGGCCTTGTGAATAAGCGCAGCAGCCACGGATGAATCCACTCCACCCGAAAGGCCCAGAATGACCTCATCGGAGCCCACCTGGGCACGAATCTTTTCAACCGCTTCGTCTACAAAACTTGGCATGGACCAATCGCCCTTACAGCCGCAAATGTCGCGTACAAAACGAGCCAATATTTCTTTGCCTTTTTGGGTATGCGTTACTTCCGGGTGAAATTGAACCGCATAGAAGCCACGGTCCTCATCGGCCATGCCTGCAATTGGACAAGATGGTGTGGATGCCATGAGTTTAAAGTTTGGCGGCAACTCGGTGACCTTGTCGCCATGGCTCATCCAGACATTCAACAGGCCATGTCCCTGTTCATTGGTTTCGTCTTGAATGCCATCAAACAATTTGGTGTGGCCGCGTGCCCGAATTTGAGCATGACCGAATTCTCGAACAGTACCGGCTTCTACCTTGCCGCCCAATTGCATGGCCATGGTTTGCATGCCGTAGCAAATACCGAGTACCGGTACACCAAGATTGAACACAATTTCGGGTGCACGGTCGGTGCTCTCTTCATAAGCAGACTGGTGGCTACCCGACAAAATAATGCCTGATGCGCCGTAATTCTGAATGCGCTCAGCGTCTACATCGCAAGGCAGAATTTCGCAGAAAACGCCGCTTTCACGAACTCGACGGGCAATAAGTTGAGTGACCTGTGACCCGAAGTCGAGTACCAAAATTTTTTGATGATTCATGAAGAGTTCTTTGAATGTCTTAAAGGTAATGGGCCCAATACAAATTCGGTATGGGCTTAACTAAGGCTCAACAAGCGGTCGACTGCCTGCACCGAGGTGCACCTGAGTTCGTCGCCAGACAAGGTGAGAAAATTGATGTCCACATCTACCAAGGCCTTCACGCCATGAGTTTCGAGTGTGGTTTCACCGAAGCGGGTTTTTAGTTGTTCCAGCAAACGCGTCATTTCGGAATTGGTCATGCCAGAACAAACGGCCACAAATGCATCAGCGCCAAGGGAGCCAACACTTGAACCGTTGGGCAATACGTCCCGCACAATTGATGCAGTGAATTTGCTGAAGTCGACAATTCGGTCACGACCAAACCGGTTGAGTATCAAATCGAACGAACTTAGCTTAACGTGTATCAAAGAAAGGTCTTCTTCCAGGCGGCAGGCATGCTCAAGCTCTTTGTTTAACAATGCTTCAAAGCCACGCCGGTTCCATGAGCCCACAACAGGATCAATTAGCAGTGAACGTTGATTTTCGTTGAGCGAGCGTACAAAACGAGTCACCACATTGTCATCGACGGGTTTGGCAATTTCCACTTCGACCAAACGTGCGAAATCACGTAGATCCTGCTTGTCTTCCACGGAAAATACGCGTGGCACGCTGTCAATCACGCAAAGCGTACCAATAGTGAGCCCGAAGGAATCCCGAAGGGGTTGGCCCGCATAAAACCGGATTCGCGGCCCGTCCACTACCAAGGGGTTGTCCGTGAATCGCGGATCCATCAAGGCGTTTTCAACCACCAAAGGCTCGTCACTGAGAATGGCATGTCCACAGAATGAAACTTCTCGATCTGTGGAGCATGCGTTCAGGCCTTGCAGCGATTTGAACCACTGTATTTCTTTATACACAATGGTGACCAACGCGGTGTCGATGTCGAAGTGCCGACACACCAACCGCGTGATTCGATCAAACCTTGCTTCCGAGGGGGAATAAATCATCCCCAAATTCTGGATCGCTCGTGTTCTTTCTTCTTCGTTGTGTGGAATGTCTGGCTTTTGCATGTCTACTTCGCTATTTTCAGGCCTTGTTAATCGACATGGTAGTTCGGCGCTTCTTTGGTGATTTGAACATCATGTACATGCGACTCTCGAATGCCAGCCGATGAAATTTCAACAAATTCAGCCCTGTCGTGCATTTCTGCGATTGACCTGCAGCCCACGTAACCCATGGATGAGCGAACTCCACCCACCAACTGGTAAATGATGGACAACACAGAGCCTTTGTAAGGCACGCGACCCTCAATGCCCTCGGGTACTAATTTGTCGGCGTTGTTTGCTGGATCCTGGAAATAACGGTCCGCAGAGCCCTGCGTCATGGCCCCCAAAGAACCCATGCCGCGGTAGGCCTTGTAGCTTCTACCTTGAAATAGCACCACCTCACCGGGCGCTTCTTCGGTACCGGCGAACATGCCACCCATCATGGCAGCACTCGCACCCGCCGCCAACGCCTTGGAAATATCGCCAGAATAGCGAATGCCACCATCGGCAATGACCGGTACGCCAGTGCCTTTCAATGCTTTGGCCACATTGGCAATTGCGCTAATCTGGGGCACGCCCACACCAGCAACAATGCGTGTTGTACAAATTGAACCTGGGCCAATGCCAACCTTCACGCCATCTGCGCCGTGTTCCATCAGCGCCAGCGCCGCACTGGCAGTGGCAATATTGCCACCGATCACATCCACCTGCGGGAAGTTCTGTTTGACCCAGCGCACCCGCTCCAGTACGCCTTTGCTGTGGCCATGGGCTGTATCAACAACGAGCACATCGACACCAGCCGCAACCAGTTTTTCAACGCGCTCTTCGGTACCGTCACCAACGCCCACAGCTGCGCCTACGCGCAATTTGCCGTGAATGTCTTTGCTGGCCCAAGGGTGTTCAGTGGCTTTCTGAATGTCTTTAACAGTGATCAAGCCTTTCAGCGTGTTGTCCGCATCCATCACCAACACGCGCTCCAGGCGGTGCTTGTGCATGAGTGCTTTGGCTTGTTCCAGGCTGTCGTCTTCTGACACCGTGACCAAGCGCTCACGCGGGGTCATCACGTTGGAAACGGGCTGATCCAGTTTGGTTTCGAAACGCAAGTCGCGGTTCGTGACAATGCCCACCACCTTGCCGTTCTTGACAACAGGCAGGCCTGAGATTTTGTGTTGTTGTGTAAGTGCTATGACCTGACGAACTGTGAGTTCGGGCTCGATCGTAATCGGATCGCGAAGTACGCCAGACTCGTGGCGTTTTACTTTCGCTACCTCGGCTGCTTGCTGCGTTGCTGTCAGGTTCTTGTGAACAATACCGATCCCACCTTCCTGTGCCATGGCAATGGCCAGCCTGGCTTCAGTCACAGTGTCCATGGCGGCGGACACCAGAGGAATGTTCAGGCTGATGTTTCGAGTCAGTTGGGTAGACAGGGATGTGTCTTTGGGAAGAACGTCTGAGAACGCAGGAACCAGCAATACATCATCAAACGTTAACGCTTTCTGCGTGACACGCATGCAATTTCTCCTTGCGCAAAAGCGAATTATAAAGGATACCCAGCCCACCTGTTTTGGTTTGCAAACAGAAAAACCGGGGAATTTAAGATTTAGGTGGTCGTTTTTGACTGCTTGCGGCTTCGGCGCTCGTACCTGGCCAATTCTTTCTGTCGTTTTGTGAGTACTTTGTGTCGGGCTCGCCTGCGACGACTTTCCATGGGATCGAAGCACAGACTGTCAAGAATTTCAATGCGATCGCCTGGATGTAGAAGCATCCCCGGGGTGGCATACAAACCGTAAACGGCCACGGCTCGCTCATTTAACAGAGAAGATATACGCTCAGCGCTGAAACCGATGGCATGGAGAGCCTGTTCTACTGTGGCCTTCTCGGGCAACTCAAGTAATTTGGGTGATGCAGTAAGCACGCCTGTGTCGTTGGGGCCAAGCTCAAGCCAGTGAACCTGCATTACCCTGCCCCTGTGCTGTGAAGCGACTCGGCCCGTTTAATAAATGAATCAACAAAACTATTGGCCAGGCTAGTGAATACTGGCCCAACCAGTTGCTCCAGCATTTTGCTGGAGAATTCGTAGGCCAGCTTGAAATGCACCTTGCAGGCCTCGGGCGTAAGCTCGATGAAGTGCCACGTGCCCTCAAGGTGGGTGAATGGCCCCTCCACCAATGTCATGTGGATTTCCTGGTGTGGTGTGAGTTTGTTCATGGTGCAAAAACTTTGTTTAACACCTTTGAAGGCAATTTCCACGGTTGCTTTTTCAGTGTTGTCGCCCAAAGGCTCAACGCTTCCAGCGCCGCACCACGGCAAGAATTGGGGATAATCGGCCACCGCCCGCACCAAATCGAACATTTGTTGCGTGGAAAAATGAACCAACACGGACTTTTCTACAATGGCCATGAATGCTGAAGGGTTTGTTTCCCGCTCGGAGAAAGGATTAAACTCTCTATTTTAGCGTTTTTCACGCTGCGCCGCATCCAAAGGACGTTTTCGCCGAATTCATGAGCATTATTGATAACAAAAAAGCAGGTTTTGATTACTTCATTGAAGAGAAGTACGAGGCGGGCATTGCGTTGGAAGGCTGGGAAGTCAAATCCATTCGCGATGGCCGGGTTCAAATCAAGGAAAGCCACATTGTGGTTCGTAACGGCGAACTGTGGCTGCTGAATTGCCACATTTCACCGTTGACCAGTGCTTCGACCCACGTGAACCCCGTGAACACAAGAACACGCAAGTTGTTGATGCACAAGAAAGAAATTAATCGCTTGATTGGCAAGGTGGAGCAAAAAGGTTATTCACTGGTGCCACTGAACCTTCACTTCAAGAATGGTCGGGTGAAGGTGGACATGGCCTTGGCCAAGGGCAAAAAGCAACACGACAAGCGCGATACATTGAAAGACAAAGACTGGAAGCGCGAGCAGGAGCGGTTAATGAAGATTCACCGCACCTGATTCAACAAGCCGGGCAATTATTTGCCCTGCTTCACCACCTGCATGGCCGCTGCCACCATTGAACCCATGTTCGACAAGTCGCCGGGTAGAATCAGCGTGTTGCCTACCTTCGCGACGCCCGAGAACGCCTCAATGTACTGTTCGGCCACTTTCAAATTCACCGCTTCCATGCCGCCAGGCTCGGCCACAGCTGCTGCCACTTTGCGCAGTGCCTCTGCAGTGGCTTCGGCTATTTCCTTGATCGCACCGGCCTCACCTTGAGCGCGGTTGATGGCAGCAATTCGATCACCCTCCGAGCGGGCGATAGCAGATTCACGCTCGCCATTGGCAATGTTGATTTGCTCTTGCTTGCGGCCTTCGGAAGCGGCGATCAGGGCGCGTTTTTCACGCTCGGCCGTGATTTGCGCCTGCATTGAAAGTAAAATCTCACGTGGCGGCGTCAAGTCTTTGATTTCATAGCGAAGTACCTTGACACCCCAGTTCATGGCGGCTTCATCGAGTGCCTGAACAATCGCAGCGTTGATCATGTCCCGTTCTTCAAAGGTTTTGTCCAGTTCCATGCGACCAATAATCGAACGCAAAGTGGTTTGCGCCAATTGGGTAATCGCACTGATGTAGTCGCTGGAGCCATAGCTCGCCCGCATGGCATCTGTGACTTGAAAATACAAAATGCCATCGACCTGAAGTTGTGTGTTGTCTTTGGTAATACACACCTGGCTGGGCACATCGAGGGGAATTTCTTTCAGGGAATGCTTGTAAGAGACGCGTTCAATGAAAGGCACCAGGAAATTCAAACCCGCCTGCAAGGTGCGGTCGTACTTGCCCAAACGCTCTACAACCCATGCACTTTGCTGCGGCACAATACGCAGGGCCTGACTGACGAACACAATCGCCAGAATCAATATGACAATTGAAACTTCCATGAAAACTCTCCTTTGATTGGCAGGTCCGTGGGACCAGACCAGGCCGATTATGCGTGTGTCGATATGCTTTTGACTTTCAGGACATTGCCCTGAACATCGACAATTTGATGCAGGCCGCTTACAGGCGTTGCGTCAGTGCTCTCTGCAGCCCAGGAGGCACCACGATATTGCACATTGGTACGCCCACCCGCATTCCAGCTGGAAATTTCAAGCTTGTTGCCGATGTCGAGTAAATCATGTTGTTTGTCTGTTTTGCTCCGCTTGACTGAGCGGTTGCGAAGTAGAAGGCTGCCAGCCACCGCAAACACGGCGGCTGTGCCAATTTGAATTTCAAGTCCGTAGCCCAGATAGGCCATCAGTGCACCGATGGCCGCACCCAAAGACACCATGAGCAAGTAAAACGTACCTGTGGTGATCTCGGCAATCAACAAAATACCCGCCAATACCAACCACAGTGAGAAATTGCTCAATGGTGTGACTCCTTTTTACTTTTTGTTGAACTTGTCCGCCAGTTTCTGCCAGGTATCTATAACCGTATCTGGGTTCAATGAAATGGATTCAATGCCCTCGCCGGCCAGCCACAAAGCAAAGTCGGGGTGATCCGAGGGCCCTTGCCCGCAAATACCCACATATTTGCCCTTGGATTTGCAAGCGTCAATGGCTTTGCTTAACAAGGCACGCACTGCCGGGTCACGTTCGTCGAAATCAGCTGCCAAAATATCCAGCCCAGAATCTCGGTCAAGCCCCAAGGTGAGTTGAGTCAGGTCGTTGGAGCCAATGGAGAATCCATCAAAGTACTCCAGGAACTGATCGGCCAACACCGCGTTGGACGGCACTTCACACATCATGACCACTTTCAGGCCGTTCTCGCCGCGCTTTAGTCCGTTGCGACCCAACAAGTCCACCACGCGGGCGGCCTGGTTCAAAGTACGCACAAACGGAATCATGATTTGAACGTTGTCCAGGCCCATTTGTTCGCGAACACGCTTCAAAGCCAGGCATTCCATTTCAAAACATTCGGCAAACTCTTCAGAAATGTAGCGCGCCGCACCCCGGAAGCCCAACATTGGGTTTTCTTCCTCGGGTTCGTACCGGCTGCCGCCGATCAATTTGCGGTATTCGTTTGACTTGAAATCGGACATCCGCACAATCACTGGCTTTGGATAAAAAGCGGCCGCAATGGTTGCAACGCCTTCAGCCAGTTTGTCGACGAAAAATGCAACCGGGCTGGCATGGCCGCGTGCCACGCTTTCAACTGCTTTTTTCAGGTCAGCATCTACATTGGGGTAGTCAAGAATGGCCTTGGGGTGAATGCCAATCGCGTTGTTGATGATGAATTCAAGGCGGGCCAAGCCAACACCTTTGTTGGGCAGTTGGCAAAACTCAAAAGCCAATTGTGGGTTGCCCACGTTCATCATGATTTTTACGGGAATTTCAGGCAGCGCACCGCGTTTCACTTCGCTGACTTCGGTTTCCAGCAAACCCTCATAAATATAACCGGTGTCGCCTTCCGAACAACTCACTGTCACCAGCATGCCTTCGGTCAGTTTCTCGGTGGCATCACCACAACCCACCACCGCTGGAATACCCAGTTCACGCGCAATAATCGCGGCGTGGCAAGTGCGGCCACCCCGGTTGGTCACAATGGCTGCGGCGCGTTTCATGACCGGTTCCCAGTTGGGATCGGTCATGTCGGTAACCAAAATATCGCCAGCCTGAACACGGTCCATCTCAGATGAATCATTGATGACGCGCACAGAGCCCGCACCAATTTTCTGACCAATTGCCCGACCCGAACTCAAAATTGCTGAATTGCCCTTGAGCTTGTAACGCAACTGTACATCGTTGTCTTTCTGGGAATTCACGGTTTCCGGACGTGCTTGCAAAATGTACAGCTTGCCGTCGATGCCGTCTTTGCCCCATTCAATGTCCATGGGGCGACCGTAATGCTTTTCGATGATCATGGCGTACTTGGCCAACTCGATTACATCGTCGTCGTTCAGTGAATAGCGGTTGCGCTGCTCAGCAGGTACATCCACGGTGCGCACACTTTTACCACTTTCCTTCAGCGCGTCAAATTCCATCTTGATCAGCTTGGAGCCAATTTGGCGACGAATAATGGGGTAGCTGCCCGCAGCCAAAGTCGGCTTGAACACATAAAACTCATCGGGGTTAACTGCGCCCTGCACCACTGTTTCGCCCAAGCCATAGCTTGAGGTAATGAAGACAACCTGATCGAAGCCGCTTTCGGTGTCCATGGTAAACATGACGCCAGAAGCAGCTTTGTCAGAGCGGACCATGCGCTGCACGCCCGCACTCAGAGCCACATCTGCGTGGGCAAAGCCCTTGTGAACACGATAGGAAATGGCACGGTCGTTGTAAAGCGATGCAAACACTTCCTTGATTTTTTCCAATACATCGTCAATGCCAGTGACGTTCAGGAAAGATTCTTGTTGGCCTGCAAAGGACGCGTCGGGCAAGTCTTCAGCAGTTGCTGAAGAACGCACAGCGACTGAAATTTCACCACTGCTTTGCGCCATCATGGTGGCGTAGGAGTCGCGAATCTCTTTTTCGAGATCGGCAGGCAACGGTGCCTCAATGACCCAATTGCGGATTTCTGCACCGGCTTGAGTCAACGCCCGAACATCTTCCACGTTCAGGGCATCGAGCTTGGCGTTGATTCGTTCAACCAGATTATTGGCTTTCAGAAACTCGCGGAAGGCATGGGCTGTTGTGGCAAAGCCACCAGGCACACGCACACCGGTTTCTGCCAATTGGGAGATCATTTCCCCCAGAGACGAGTTTTTACCGCCGACAGTTTCTACATCTTCCATTCGAAGTTTTTCGAATGGTGCAACAAGAGCTGTTGGGCTAACTCCTTGATTTGTTGACATTGATTCACCTTGTAGTTCAAAAGAAATAGTGAATGCGGCGAATTGGGTGCACACGCATCGACTATTTCCTCTGATTTCTTTTTATGATTGTAACTGTAACCCGACCTTTTGCCACCGATACATACAGGATTGATTCATGTCAGAAAATGTAAGCCAGGAACGTACGGTAGTTTTTGTGTCAGACGGCACAGGCATTACCGCAGAAACCCTTGGCCACTCGGTGTTGTCACAATTTGAAGGCATCCGGTTCAAGCAAATTCGGATCCCCTTTATTGATTCAGAAGTGAAGGCAATTTCGGCGCGGCAAAAGATCAATGACATTGCAAAATACGATGGTCAAAAGCCGATTGTTTTTAGCACCTTGGTGAACTCGGTCATTAACGACGTGGTGAAACAGGCCGATGGCGTGTTCATGGATTTGTTCCTCACCTTCGTAGAGCCTTTGGAAAAAGAGCTGGACATCAAAAGCACTCACCGCATTGGCCGTTCACACACAATTGCAGACAACGAGCAATACAAGAATCGAATTGAAGCAATCAACTACACCCTTGCGCATGACGACGGTCAAACCCACAAAGACCTGCAAGCCGCCGATGTGATATTGGTTGGGGTATCACGTTCAGGTAAAACACCCACGAGCCTGTATTTGGCCATGCAATACGGTATTAAGGCCGCGAACTACCCTTTGATACCTGAGGACTTTGAACGGGGTGAATTGCCAACTGCCCTACCCCCTTTCAAAGACAAAATTTTTGGACTCTCGATTTCACCCGAACGTTTAAGCGAAATTCGCAACGAGCGTCGACCGGGGAGCAAATACGCATCACTGGAAAATTGCAGGCAGGAAATTAAAGCGGCTGAATTCATGATGCGCCGCGAGGGCATCAGCTGGTTGAGTTCGACCAGCAAATCGATCGAAGAAATTTCAACGACAATTTTGCAGCAGTTGAATTTGGGTTCGCCGATTTATTAAGCACGCTTAAAACAAGCTTTGTTGTGGGTCGGTTTGTGCAACAGACTCGCCAATTTCTTTTTTCTTGCCGCGTGGCGCAGGCGTGCCATTGCGGTTTGGATTTCTCGAGCCGTGCTTCTCGTAAACACGTTTTGATTCCTCTGCAAAACCTTTGCGATGCCTGAATTCGGTAATGTTCGCTCGCGCTTTGGCAATTGCCGTATCCGGATCAACTATCGGCCAAGGGTAATGTTCACCCACCCTGCAGCCACATTCTTGTTGAATCAAAAGCGGCGTATTCCAGGGTTCAGCTATCCAGGGGTCAGGGATATTTTTCAGTTCAGGTATCCAGCGCCGAATAAACACACCCTTTGGATCATGGTCTTTGGCTTGCTTGACCGGGTTATAAATACGCAAGGTATTAATACCCGTGACGCCAGACTGCATTTGAAATTGCGGGTAGTGAATCCCGGGTTCGTAATCCAGGAATTCACGCGCCAACATGGGCGCAGTATGCCGCCAATCCAGCCACAACTGGTATGAAGCAAAAGCCACCAGCATGGCACGCATGCGAAAGTTGACCCAACCCGTGGCGCGTAGCATTCGCATGCATGCATCAACCATGGGAAAGCCGGTGCGTCCTTCGATCCACGCCATGGCCTTGTTGCTTTCTTCTGGCGTTAACGCTGCAAAATTACGCATGCCGTTCAAGCCGCGGTGAGCAGATCGATATTCAAGTTCGGGTTCGCTTTCCAGTTTTTGAATAAAATGACAATGCCAGTGCAATCGACTTTCAAATGATTTCAGGGACTGTCGCCACTGCGTTTGAACCTTGGGTGGCAGTGCGCTTTCAGCCAGTTGTTGGCGAGCCTGACCCAATTCCTCCAGCACTTCCCGAATGGAAATTACACCAAAAGCCAGGTAGGGAGAGATGCGCGAGCAGGCTGATTCAGCGCTTAAGGGGCTGGACATCTCGAAGCGGTAATTCATTCCTCGTTCATTTAAAAATTCATTCAGACACGCATGCGCATGTCGCCGACCTCCGCGTTGGCGCAAGGCTTTGTCGCTTAATTGTTTTGGATAAAAGTGTGCAACGTGAGCCCATTGGGGCCAAAGTGATCGGTTCAATTGCGCACAGGGCAGTCCATTTTCTTCAAGCTTTTGTTGCAGGCTTTGCGGAAACTCAAACCAGGTGGCTTGCGAAAGCCCCGAGAAAACGGGTTTGGCCAGTACTGGTTTGCGCATGGTTTCGAGCCAAAGCTTGCCCCAGTCGTCGCGGTTTCCAAGCCGCCGCACTACTGCATTAGTCGGAAACTCAACCCAGGTTGTGGTGTGTTTTTTGCACCAGGATTTGATTTCTTTGTCTCGCTCAAAGCTGGCCCAGTTGCCCGTCTCTTCGTGGCTGTAAATGGTGATTTGCTCACAGCACAAAGCCAGTGTTTGCAAGGCAACCGGCGCATTGGCTTTGGCCAGCAACAAGGGCACATGCTCTGGTAAATCCTCAGCGATTTCCTGAAGGCATTCGCGTGCAAACTCAAAATGTTGGGGAGCGCTGTCGGCTTGCCGGATCAGTTTGGGCTCAAGGCAATACAATGCCACCACACAACCCTTGGTCTCGTGTGCTGCTGCAACTGCAGCATGCCAGGGGGCATGGTCGCTAAGGCGCAGGTCTTTTTTTAGCCAAACAAGGTGCAGGTGCATGCGGCAATATCCAAATACCACTGTTTAAGTGTACAGTGTATTTGATTTTACCGTCTTTGCCTGAATTGTTCAAACAAACACACGGCACTGCTGCTGCCCACGTTCAGGCTCTCAATGTATTTGCTTTGTGGAATTCGAATGTGCTCACTTGCACGATCAAGCCAGGCTTGGCTCACGCCCTGCCCTTCGCTGCCAAACACCCAAACACCTGCAGGCTTTAAATTGGCGTCAAACAGGTCGATACTTTTCGGATGAAGACTGGTAACCCTGACTGGCGTTTTTAGCGGCCCCAAAGAAAGCGCTTTCAGCAACTCCGCTTCGGAATAAAGTTGCAAGCTGAACTGTGCGCCCATGCCTGCACGCAGCACTTTGTCGCTCCATACCCAGGCGCTGTGGTCGCTCAAGGCCACTTGCTTTATCCCGGCGGCCGCACAATTTCGCAACAAGGTGCCCACATTGCCCGGGTCCTGAATACCATCCAGCAATGCGATGTCGTGGTTTAAATCAATGGTGCTACTGGCATTCACGGGCTCAAAAAATATCATGGGGCCCGTTGGTGTTGCCAGCTTGCTAAGCTTGGCATACAGCGCGTCGCTTAGAACCAGGCAGCGCACTTGCCCTTCTTCCAGCACATCACTTAATGCGGACATGGTGAGCCACTCTGGCTTGTTCAACAGGCTTTGAGGAATCCACACCGATTCAATGCTGACGCCGGGCAGGTGCAACAGGGTTTGCGCAAGGTGCAAGCCTTCAGCCGCAGCCAAGCCACTATTGCGCAAGGCATGGTTCGACGACAGCAGTTTGATGGCTGCTTTCAAGCGTTCGTTTTGGGCAGACTCAATCTGCGTAAAATTGCGTTCGTAACTCATGCCTGCCTTTAAAGTGCCAAGTCTTGTTGAGCACGTTCCAATGCTTCGCGCACAGGTCTGAATGATTTTCTGTGAACCTGTGTTGCGCCATGTTCCACCAACAATGCCATGTGACGGGCAGTGGGATAGCCCATGTGAACATCCAGTTCATACTGGGGATACTGAAGCGCGTGTGTTTTGCACCATTCGTCTCGAGCAACTTTTGCCAAAATGGATCCCGCTGAGATCGCTGGAATTTTTGTATCGCCCTTCACCACTGCAATGGCCCTGTAAGGCCACTTGGGCAATTTGTTGCCATCCACGACCACCAGGCATTGCTCAGGTTTCAGTTTTGCTTGTTCAAGCACCGAATCAACGGCCCGCCACATGGCCAGTAAACTGGCTTGCAGTATGTTCAGGTGATCAATTTCTTCCACAGTTGCCTGGGCCACTGCACTGGCTTGTGCTTGGTGCTTGATCGCTGCGGCCAGGTGCTCTCGTTTTTTAGCGCTTAGTGTCTTTGAACAAGCCAATCCGTCAATGATGTTGGGTTCATGTAACAAGGCAGCGCCCGCCACCACAGGGCCGCAAAGGGGGCCGCGACCAGCTTCATCCACACCAATGACCAGAAGGCCGTGCTGTGCAGCGTATGCCTGAATATCAGGCCATTCATGAAGCCTAACCATGCATGACCTGCTGAATCACGCGGCTTGCAATTTCTCCTGACGGCTTCAACAGGCGCTGGTGCTGTTCTGCAAACAGCGTTTGAAGTTTGTCGCGATTTGCGTCGTTGTCCAGCTGAAAAAGTGCTTTTTCAGCCAAAGCGATCGGTGTCGCATCGTCTTGCAGCAATTCAGGCACCGCAAACTCGTTCAGTAAAATATTGGGCAAACCCACGTAGGGTTGGTAGCCCTTGCCTTTCATCATTTGGTAGCTTAACCAAGGCATTTTGTAGGCAATGACCATGGGCTTGCGGTACATCATCGCCTCTAGGGTGGCGGTGCCGCTGGCCAGCATGACTGCATCAGCTGCCGCCATGCATTCGTGGGACTTGCCCTCGACCAAAGCCCAGCGATCAAGCAATTGCGGCGGAACCATGCTCCTGAACATATCCAGCAATTTGCTTGCTGGTGGCATCGGAGTAACAAAGCGCAAATCGGGTTTGTGTTTCAGTAGCTCAAGGCCCGCTTGCACAAATGCCGGGCCAATGTGTTTGACTTCGGCCCCCCTGCTGCCCGGTAACACAGCAAGAAGTTGCCCTTCGCTTTGTAAGCCCAACGCGGCGCGATACACCAAAGGATCAATTTGTTGTGGCACCAATGCAGCCATGGGATGACCAATGTAAGTTGCCGATATGCCCTCTTTCGCCAAAATTTCAGGCTCAAAAGGAAATATGCACAACACATGGCTGCATGCGGCTTTTATTTTATGAATACGCTCCATGCGCCAGGCCCAAATGGATGGGCAAACCACATGCACTGTGGGCACTCCGCTTTCATGCAGGGCCAACTCAAGATTCAAATTGAAGTCGGGCGCGTCAACACCCACAAATACTTTGGGACGATTGTGTACTGACCAATGCTGAATCAGGTTTTTGCGCATTTTCAGCAAACGGGGCAAATGACGCAAAACCTCAACATAGCCGCGCACAGAAAGTTCTTCCGATCCGTGCAAAGGCTTTACGCCAAGGTCCCTAAGCTTGGGGCCAGCAATGCCTTCCATTGCCAGTGATTGGGTTTGTATCAGGTGTTCAATCGCCAGGGCACCTATCCAGTCACCAGAAGCCTCGCCAACAGCAATGGCCAGGTCAACCGGGACGGTGGAATAAGGCGTTACCGCAGCGTTCGCCATGACTTAGCGAATAATGCCGCGGGTGGCTTCGTCGAGAAATGCCTTCATGTAGACAAGGTGCGGCTTCGCATCGTCGGGTGCGGCATTGCTCAACGAGTCGATTGACTCCTTTGCTTCGGCAATGCTTAGACCCTGGCGATAAATTGCCTTGTAAGCCCTTTTAATGTTCAGAACCGCATCGGGTGAAAATCCCCTGCGTTTCAAGCCTTCAGAGTTTATGCCTGCCGGCGCAGCCGGGTAGCCCGCTGCCATGACAAATGGAGGTACGTCTTGCATCAACTTGGTCTGGAAAGCCGTCATGGCATGGTCGCCCACACGGATGAACTGGTGAATACCGCTCATTCCCCCCAGGATCACCCAGTCACCAATAATGACGTGACCCGCCAATTGCACGCTATTGGCAATAATGGTGTTGCTGCCAATGTGGCAGTCGTGCGCAATGTGCACATAAGCCATAATCCAATTGTCATTGGCCAGGGTGGTTTTGCCACCGTCTTGCACGGTACCGGTGTTGAAGGTGCAGTACTCCCGAACGGTGTTTCTGTCACCAATGATCAACTCGGTGGGTTCACCTTTGTATTTTTTATCTTGGGGGTCGCCGCCAATGGTGGCCGCCCCATGAAATACATTGTCTTCACCAATGGTGGTGTGGCCGCTAATTACCATGTGTGGGCCAATTTTGGTACGGGCACCAATTTTCACATTGGGTCCGATCACTGAAAACGGCCCAACTTCTACCGTGCTGTCCAGTTCTGCCTTGGGATCGACTATTGCAGATGCATGTATGGGCATTTGAAAGTGTTCCTTAAACCTCGCGGGCCGTGCACATTAAATCAGCCAGCGCGACCACATTGCCATCCACAAGCGCTTTCGCAGCGTATTTCCAGATACCGCGCGATACGCGTTCCACTTGAACATCCAGCATCAGTACATCACCGGGCACAACAGGTCGCTTGAAACGACAGTTGTCGATACCCACGAAGTAATACACGAGGTTCTTGTCGGGCGCGGCTTCCATGGATTTAAACGACAACAAGCCTGCGGCCTGTGCCAACGCTTCCATGATCAACACGCCGGGCATGACCGGGTGGACCGGAAAGTGTCCCGGAAAAAATGGCTCGTTGTAACTGACGTTTTTCTGGGCCAGAATTCGAACATTCGGTTCAAGTTCAAGCACCCGATCTACGAGTACAAAAGGGTAACGGTGCGGCAAATTTTCCAAAATGCCTTTGATGTCCATAACTGGCGTATTCATAGCTTCTGAGTTCACACTTTAAAATTTGGGTTTATTGTTTTTTCAACTCGCGCACTTCATTGCGCAACTTGAGTAATTGCTTGAGAGTTACTGCAGTTTTCTCCCAATCCTTGTGTTCTTGCAAGGGGAAAATTCCGGTGTAGGCACCGGGCTCCTTGATACTGCTCATGACCACAGAAGCCCCGGAGACATGAGTACCATCCGGAATATTCAAGTGACCGAACACCATGGCCGCGCCACCCACTGTGCAGCGTGCGCCAATGGCCGTGCTGCCTGCAATTCCAACGCAGCCCGCCATGGCGGAGTGTTCTCCCACCGTGACATTGTGAGCGATCTGGATTTGATTATCCAGTTTTACGCCGAAACCGATCAATGTGTCGTCGAGCGCACCCCGGTCAATGGTGGTGTTTGCCCCAATTTCAACCTGATCAGCAATAACAACCCGACCAACTTGCGGAATTTTTACCCAAGCGCCTTTTTCATTGGCAAAGCCAAAGCCGTCTGCACCGATCACCACACCTGCATGAATCACGCAGTGCGAGCCAATTACGCATTCGTCATACACGGTCACATTCGGATAAATTCGGGTGGCATCACCCACTTCAACATGGTTGCCCAAAACTACGCCAGCCTCAATTCGGCTGCCTTCTCCCACTTTGACATGGGCTCCAATCACACAATTGGCAGCAACCATCGCGCTGGGTGCAATTGTGGCGGTGGGATCTACAACAGCACGCGGATGAATACCCGCCTGAGGCTTGAACTCACTGCGGGCTACCCACCATTGTTGTAATTTGGCGTAGTACAGGTATGGGTCGTTCACCAACCAGGCCACGCTGGAAGGTGCATGAGCAGCGCTTTCTTCCAGGTATTGGCAGATTGATTCGAATTGGGATTCGCGAACAAGCACTACACCGGCTTTCGTCGAAAGCAGTTGATCGCGAAACTTTGGGTTGGCAAGAAAGCCGAGGTGGTTCCCCCCGGCTTTTTCAAGTGACTGAATTCCAGTAAGCACAATGTCGCCAGCCACCGTCTGATCATCACCAAACGAAGCCAGTCGGCCACCGAACTGCTCAAGCAGTGTGCTGAGCTTCGTCTCAATGAAATTCATTGATGTGGTTTACTTCGCGTTGTCCAAGCTGCCGAGCACCTGGTCTGTGATGTCGATGCGCTTGTGGGCGTACACTGCTTCCTGGAAAATAATATCGTAGTTTTCCTTTTCAGCAATTTGACGAATGACTCGGTTCGCCCGCTCCACCAGCTCGCCCACCACCTGATTTTTGCGCTGAGCCAAGTCTTCTTCAAATTCGCGACGCTTGCGCTGGAAATCACGGTCCATTTCGGCCAGGTCACGCTGACGACGAACCTTCTCTGCTTCAGGCAAAGTAATGGCATCTTTGTCCAGCTTGGTGGCCTCGGCCTTGACCTTGGTTGCCAGATCTTCCAGTTCTTTCTGACGCTTGGAAAAATCCCGTTCCAGTTTTTTCTGAGACTCGACTGCGAACTTGGAGTCACGCAAAATGCGTTCTGTGTTCACAAATCCGATCTTTGTCGCTGCTTGAGCGTGGGACATGGTTGGCAATACAACCGCCAGGGACAACGCACCACCAATCAACAATTTTTTCACACTATTCAAAACCGTTCTCCAATATATATTCGAATTTAGAAGCCTGTACCAATCGTGAATTGAACACGTTGGGTTTCGTCCTGAGGCTCCTTGTTCAGCGGCACACCCAAGCTGAATTTCAAAGGCCCAACTGGGGACAACCAGGAAATACCTACACCGGTGGAGTAGCGCAGTTCCCCAAACTTGATTTTCTCATTGGTTTGGAAAACATTGCCTGCGTCCAGGAATGTGAAGGCCCGGAATGTCCGGTCTCTCGACATACCCGGTATCGGGAAGAAAAACTCGGCATTGGCAATAACGCGCTTGGCGCCGCCAATGGGTACATTGTCAGCATCACGCGGCCCCAGAGTGGAGGAGCGATAGCCACGAACCGTACCAATACCACCTGCGTACACATTGCGGAAAATTGGGTAAGGCGAACCGCCCAAGCCGAAACCACCAGTAATCTCGCCGTTCAGTGCCAAGGTATAAAGCTTGCCAATCGGGAAGTAGAACTGTTCCTGGTAAGTGGTGCGGATAAACTCTTGATCGCCAAGCGGCGTTGCATATTCAGCGGTCAAGCGGGTTACACGTCCACGCGTTGGCGCAATGGCTGAATCGCGAGAATCAAACGAATAGCCTGCATTGAGCAAAATGGCGTAACTGGAATTGCCAAAGTCATTCACGTATCGCTGGAAACGATCCGGGCTGAACGGACCCACTTCAAGATCGGTGCCCTCGTAACCAGCACCAAATGAAATACGCTCGAACTCACTGATTGGGTAACCAAAACGCAGACCTGCACCAGTGGTTTCAATAATGTAGTCACCCAAATTCAATTCGCTGGGGTCTGTGCGGCGGTTGTACACCTCGAAACTGCGGGAGACGCCATCAATGGTGAAATAGGGGTCGGTTTGTGAAAACGAAATTGTGCGGTTCACCTTGCTCGTATTCAACTCAAGGCCCACTGTTTTACCGGTACCAAACAGGTTTTGCTGCTGAATTGCAGCAGAGAGCACCACACTGTCCGTACTGGAAATACCGGCACCGAGCAACAGGTTGCCGGTCGGCTTTTCTTCAACCTGCATGTTTACATCGATTTGATCTGATGTGCCTGGTACTGGTTGAGTTTCAATCTCGACATTGGAGAAATAGCCCAAACGGTCAACACGCTCTTTGGACAACTGGATTTTTCTGGAATCGTACCAAGAAGACTCAAACTGACGGAATTCACGGCGAATTACTTCATCTTTGGTGCGGGTGTTTCCACCCACATTCATGCGGCGGACATAAACCCGCTTACCCGTGTCCACTGCCATATTGATGTTGACCACACGATTTTCGCGATCAAGGTCGGGAATGACGTTGGCATTGGCAAATGCATAACCATAATTACCTAAACGGTCTTGAATGGCTTTGGAGGTATCGGTCAACAATTCGCCATTAAAGGTTTCGCCTTTCTTCATCTTGATCAGCGATCGCAGTTCGTCATCGCGACCCGTTAACTGACCGGTCAGTTCGATATCACCAAAGGTGAATTTCTCGCCTTCCTTGATGGTGATCGTGATGAAAATGTCTTGTTTGTTGGGTGCGATTTGAACCTGGGTATTCTCGATATTGAAATCGGCATAACCGCGATTCAGGTAAAAAGAACGCAGCTTTTCAATGTCACCACTGAGCTTTTGCCGTGAATACTGATCGTTTTTGCTGTACCAGGACATCCAGCCACCAGTGCTCAGCTGAAATTCCTCAAGCAGGTCTTCCTCTTCAAAATCCTTTGCACCCAGAATTTTCAGTTGTTTGATCGATGCAGACTCGCCTTCGTCAACATTGAAGGTGATGCCTACACGGTTACGTGCCAACTGATCCACTCGGGTTTGAACCTGCGCGCCATATTTGCTGCGTGAAAGGTACTGGCGCTTCAATTCCTGCTCAGCTTTGTCAAGCAGAGACTTATCGAAAATCAGCGATTCGCCGATACCTACACCTTTCAGTGCTTCCTTCAGCGTTTCCTTGTCGAATTCCTTGGTGCCATTGATTTCTACAGAGGCGATCGCTGGGCGCTCAACCACGGTAACAACCAGCACATCGCCTTTTGCAGAAATTTTGACGTCTTCAAAAAAGCCGGTCGCAAAAAGTGAGCGGATGGCCTGCAAGGCCTTCTCATCGGTAAATGTGTCGCCCACGCGAATCGGCAGGTAGCTAAACACCGTGCCCGCTTCAGTGCGACGCAAACCTTCCACCTCGATGTCTTTCACCACAAATTGGGTTGCCTGGGCGTGTACAACGCCCACCGACAATGCACAGGTGGCCACGACTGGGTAAACCAAGCGCGCTGGAAACAGAGTACTTCTTATTGTCATTCAGATCGTTCCTACCAGCCCCGTCAGGCTGGAACCAATATATGAAGGCCTTTAGAAAATTAGCCTTTGAATATCATTAAAAAAAGCAACACTGGTCAATATGCCAATCAGCAAAATACCCAGTTTTTGGCCTCGAATTTGCCACACTTCATCAACCGGCTTGCCTCTGACGATTTCGGCCAAATAATACATCAAGTGCCCACCATCCAAGAGAGGGATCGGCAAAAGATTCAAAATGCCTAGGCTAACAGAAACCATGGCCAGAAAACCGAAAAAAGGAAGAATCCCGAGGCTCGATGATTCGCCTGCGGCCGAAGCAATGGACACTGGTCCACTAAGGTGGTTCCAGGACAAATCGCCCGTGACCATTTTACCCAACGCGGCCAGCGAAAATACGCTGACTTCGATCATACGACCAGTGCCTTCAACAATCGATTCAAACGGATTCAAGGGATTGCTGACAATGATTGATTCGCCGCCTATGGACAAGCCCAGACGTCCAATCGTTTCCCCGTTTTCCAATTGTGTTTTTTCAGGTACGGCCAATAAACTGATGTCTTGCTCGTTGCGACGAACAAGCACCGTGGATTTTGATGCGGGGCGCTCTTTGATCAGGGTGGTAAATTGGGCCGAGGTTTCAACCGGGATGCCATCTACGCTTAACAATTGATCGTTCGGCAGAAAGCCAGCCTTTGCTGCAGCACTGCCCTCGCCCACAGCCCTGACCAGCACGCTTTTTTCGATGGGGGAAAATCCCAGTTCGCGTGTTAAAGAAGGACCCAACTCCGCATTGATTGCCGATGACTTGACCGGCTCCAGAAATACTTCATTTCCTCCACGATCAACCTTGATTGACAGATCGTCGCGGAAAAGGCGAGCTTTGATCAAGGCCCAAGAGACTTCGTTCCAGTTTTTGGTTCTATCGCCGTTGACTTCCGTGATTTCATCGCCGCCCATCAAGCCAGTACTGGCCGCGATCGAGTTCGGTGTGGGCTCGGAAACCTGAGTGGCCAGGCCCATTGGCTGCATATAAGCCAAAAAGCCGTAAATCAACGCGGCAAGAATCAGGTTGGCCAAGGGGCCCGCCAACACAACCGCGATGCGCTGACCCACGGGTTTGCGGTTAAAAGCCTCTGAGAGCTCAATATCGTGACCTTTCAGGCTGTCCGGGTCACGCTCATCGAGCATACGAACATATCCGCCCAAGGGAATCCACGAAATTGTCCATTCCACCTTGGTTTTCTGGTTGATCCACCGAAAAATGGGCTTGCCAAAACCCACGGAAAAGCGAATCACACGCACGCCATAGTAGCGGGCCACTGCGTAGTGGCCGTACTCGTGAATAAAAACCAGAATGCCCAAGGCAAGCAGGAACGAAACAATTGAATTCAGCATTTAAATCCTGTGTTTAAAACTTTCCAGCGCATTCGGTTGCGAAAGCACGCACTTCGCTGTCCAATGCAAAGGCATCGTCCAGATTGCCAACCGAGGCAGATGCGAAACGGGCAATACACATTTGCGTCAGCTTCACAATGTCCATATAAGCAATCTTTTCATTCAAAAACAAGTCCACAGCCATCTCGTTGGCGGCATTGAAAACGGGCGCCATGGTGTCGGGTTTCTCCAGCACCTCGAAAGCCAATTTCAGCATCGGAAAGCGACTTAAATCGGGTTCTTCGAAATCCAGTCTGCCTAAGGCGGCCAAATTCAAACGTGGCGATCCGGATTCAATTCGGTCGGGCAAGCCCAATACGTGGGCGATCGGTGTTCGCATGTCTGGGCAACCCAGTTGCGCCAACATGCTGCCATCTTTGTATTCCACCAAAGAATGGACAATCGATTGCGGGTGAACCACCACAGACAGCTGACTGGCAGGCAAACCGAACAGCCACAATGCTTCGATCAGCTCCAAACCCTTGTTGGCCATTGTGGCGCTGTCCACTGAGATTTTCCGACCCATCACCCAATTCGGATGCGCAATCGCTTGGGCAGGCGTGACCTCGGAAAGTTCCGCGAGGCTTTTGTTTCGGAATGGTCCGCCCGAGGCCGTCAAAACCAGCCGTTCAATACCAAACTCGCTTGCTTTACTTATATCGTAGTTCGATGGAAGGCACTGATAAATCGCATTGTGCTCTGAGTCGACAGGTAAAATTGTGGCGCCCGATCGCAAACAGGCCTGAATCATGAACTGCCCGGCAAGAACAAGGGATTCCTTGTTCGCCAACAGCACCCTTTTCCCGGCCTGCAAAGCGCTGAGTGTGGGCTTAAGGCCTGCAGAGCCCACGATGGCAGCCACAACAATGTCAACTTGATCGCTTTGGCACAAAGACTCAAGATCGCCGTGCCCGCCAATTTCGGGAACGTAGCCCAGTTGATCGCGAAGTTTGTTACTGAAGCCCAGGGCATGCCAACTGTTCAATGCTTCAGGATCAGAAATGATCAATGCCTTGGGCTTGTGCACACACGCCTGGGCATACAGCAGTTCAATGTTTTTACCTGCCGCCAGGCCGTGCACCTGGAAACGGTTCGGGTGCCTGGCAACCACATCCAGTGTGTTGACACCAATGGTTCCCGTTGCACCCAAGATAAGTAGTTTTTGCACGTTCATTGTCAAATTCAAACCACGATTGCACTAACCAGCAAAATTGCAAGAGGCAGCACAGGCAGCTGCGCATCAATTCTGTCCAGAACGCCACCGTGGCCTGGCAGCAGCTGACTGCTGTCCTTCAGCCCTGCCCTGCGCTTCAGCATGGATTCAAACAGATCGCCCACCACACTGTAGGCACTGAGCACCACTAGCCAGAATGTGAATACAAAGGGGTGCCAACGTTCAAAGGCCATTACTTGCCAAGTGTTTTTCAGCTCGGGATAGGTACCAGAGAGTACAACCACCAGCCAACTCAGCAAGACCACACTGAATGCACCACCAATTGCACCCTCCCAGCTTTTACCGGGAGAAATACGGGGAGCCAGCTTGCGTTTGCCCAGGGCTTTGCCAAAGAAATACGCAAAAATATCCGCCGCAAAGCAAATTGCAATGGTGCTTAATAAAAAGACAATGCCGTAGGTTTTGGTAATAATCAAGGCCAAACCCGCAGCGGCGATAAGAACAAAGCCAGCGAAGCCGTACAGGCTTTTGTTGACCAACACGCCGACGGACACATTTCGAAGGCACCATGGGGCGAAAGCCACCCAAAAAACGCTGGCCAAGGCAAGCAACGGAAGAGCTTGAGTTTGGAGATTAATTACACGTTCAGCAGCAACGCAAAGGGCACCGCCCAACACTGCATATGCAATTGCCTGTTGGGGCTTGAACAGACCCAGCCTTGCCCACTCCCAGAAGGCACCCACAAGCACTGCCAATACAAATAAATTCCAGCCGACCACGCCGCCATACAACAGAACAACTAGCAACACGATCAGCAGGATCACAGCTGTGATCACACGCGTTCTAAGCATGATATGTCTCGATTGAGAACCGAATCACTGGGCAGATTGCCGAACATTGACCACTGGGGGTTGAATCTGCTCGGAGGTTCGACCAAAGCGTCTTTCTCTGTTGTTATAGGAATCAATGGCCTCAAGCATCATGGGCTTGCCGAAATCAGGCCAAAACTTGTCTGTGAAATAGAACTCAGTGTACGCCAACTGCCACAACAGGAAATTGGACACCCTTTGCTCGCCGCCGGTGCGAATGAAAAGGTCTGGCTCAGGGCTGCCTTGAAGGCACAAATGCTTCGACAGATCCGTTTCAGATATTTGCTCGGGATTGCTGGCCAACTCAGGATTGTTTTTCAACATTTTTTTGGTGGCCTGGAGAATATCCCAACGCCCACCGTAATTGGCAGCAATATTCAAGAACAGCCGAGTGTTGTCTTTGGTGAGCTCTTGGGCTGATGCAATCGCAGCTTGAAGCTCAGGTTCAAACGCTGTGGTGTCGCCAATAACCCTCAGGCAAATGTTTTCCCGATGCATGGACTCAACGTCTTTGCGAAGCACCCGAATGAACAGACGCATCAATAAACTGACTTCCTCGGGGGGGCGACGCCAGTTCTCGGAGGAAAAAGCAAACAGGGTGAGATGCTCAACGCCCAACTCACAGCAGGCTTGAACAGTGCGCTTGACTGCATCTACACCACGTTTGTGCCCGGCGAACCGGGGCATCATTCGCTGTTTAGCCCAACGGCCGTTTCCATCCATCACGATTGCAACGTGCTTTGGAATGTTGGATGTGGAAGGTACATCCAGGGTTGAGCTGGTGTAGACGGTCATGGATGACTTTAAACCGTCATGATTTCGGCTTCTTTGGACTGCAAAACCTGATCGACTTCAGACACAAACTTGTCGGTCAATTTTTGAACATCAGCCTGTGCGCGGCGCTCATCGTCCTCGGAAATTTCTTTGTCGTTGACCAAGCGCTTTAGCGCTTCGTTGGCATCGCGGCGCAGGTTGCGAATGGCCACCTTGGTTTGCTCGCCCTCACCCTTGATGAACTTGGTCAGTTCCTTGCGGCGCTCCTCGGTCAGCGCTGGCATTGGAACACGAATGGTTTCACCCATCGACGCTGGGTTCAAGCCGAGGTCTGATTCACGAATGGCTTTTTCCACGGCGTTGGCCATGTTTTTTTCCCACGGCTGAACCACAATGGTGCGCGCGTCGGCAAGACTCATGTTTGCCACTTGTGAAATTGGTACCATGGAACCATAGTAATCAACTTGCACATGGTCCAAAATGCCGGTGTGTGCGCGGCCAGTGCGGACTTTCTGCAAGTCTGTCTTCAGGGATTCGATGGATTTAACCATCTTTTCTTCGGTTGTGCTTCGAATGTTTGCAACGCTCATGATTGGATTCTCACTGCCTCAGTCGATTGATTCGTCAATTATTACATGTGCACCAAGGTGCCCTCGTTTTCACCAGCAACGGCTCGGTGCAGCGCACCCGGCTTGTTGATGGAAAACACCCGAATTGGAAGCTTTTGATCGCGACACAGGGCAAACGCCGTCGCATCCATGACCTCGAGGTTTTTGGAAATTGCTTCGTTGAATGAAATTCTTTCGTACCGGGTTGCGGTTGGGTCTTTGTTGGGATCAGCAGTATAGATGCCGTCCACTTTCGTGGCTTTTAGCACCACTTCCGCACCAATTTCAGAACCGCGCAATGCCGCAGCGGTGTCGGTTGTAAAGAAAGGGTTGCCTGTACCCGCAGCAAAGATGACAACTTTGCCTTCTTCAAGGTAACGAATGGCCTTGGGGCGAATGTAAGGCTCAACCACTTGCTCAATGTTCAAGGCGGATTGAACCCGTGCTTCAACCCCGGCACGACGAAATGCGTCTTGCAGGGCCAGTGCGTTCATCACTGTGGCCATCATGCCCATGTAGTCTGCAGTGGCTCTGTCCATGCCGGCCGCGCCAGGCGCGATACCCCGGAAAATGTTGCCACCACCGATAACAACTGCCAACTCCACACCAGATGCGGAAACCTCCGCAACCTCAGCAACCATTCTTTCTATGGTTTGACGATTGATGCCGTAGGAGTCTTCACCCATCAGGGCTTCGCCTGACAATTTGAGTAACACACGTTTGTATGCTGACATTCAAGCCTCTTGTTGGATCATTGTCAGGATTCTATAACGTAAAGCACAGAACTTCGTAGACGTACAAATAAAAAGGGGCTTCCCGTGTCGAGAAACCCCTCTTCAAATAAAGGAATTAACGTCCTGCGGCGGCGGCTGCTGCTTGAGCGGCAACTTCAGCGGCGAAATCGTTCACCTTCTTTTCAAAGCCTTCACCAACGATGAACAGGTCGAAGCCGTTAACTTCGCTGCCCTTGCTCTTGAGCATGGCTTCAACGGTAAGTTTGTCGTCTTTCACGAAAGGCTGAGACAACAGAGCGACTTCCTTCAAGAACTTCTTGATCGAACCCTCAACCATTTTTTCGGCGATGTCGGCTGGCTTTCCAGACTCTTCCGCCTTGGCTTTTGCTACTGAGCGTTCACGATCAATGTCTTCTTGTGGAACACCACTTTCGTGCAAAGCCTTGGGTTTGGTCGCCGCAATGTGCAATGCAACGTCTTTACCCACGTTCTCGTCAGACCCGGTGTAGTCCACCAGTACGCCAATTTTGCCACCGTGAATGTACGAGCTCAGGTTGCCTTTGGCTTCTACACGATTGAAGCGACGCACAGACATGTTTTCACCGATCTTGCCGATCAGGGCTGCACGCACGGTTTCAACTGTGCCTTCGCCCAGTGGCAATGCTGACAACGCTTCAACATTTGCAGGGTTGTGGTCGGCAATCAGCTTGGCCACATTGGCTACAAAGGCAAGGAAATCGTCGTTTTTGGCAACAAAGTCGGTTTCACAGTTTACTTCTACAATTGTGCCCAACTTGCTGGAATCATTGATATAAATACCAACAAGACCTTCGGTGGTTGCGCGAGCAGCGGCTTTGCTGGCCTTGCTGCCCAATTTCACACGCAAAATTTCCTCAGCCTTGTCCATGTCGCCAGCGGCTTCGGTCAGGGCTTTCTTGCATTCCATCATGGGCGCGTCTGTTTTCTCGCGCAGTACTTTAACCATTGCTGCTGTAATTTCAGCCATTGATTTTCTCCTAAAGTCGGATTCTGAATTAGATAAAAAAAAGGGGCGACTGGTCGCCCCATCGGAAGACAAAGGCTTGATTAGCCTTCAGCTCCCTCTTCAGACACTTCAACGAAGTCGTCGCCGCCTTTGATGGCTTCAACCACATCGTTTACAGCCTGGTCGCGGCCAGCCAATACGGCATCGGCTACGGAACGGGCGTACAAACGAATGGCGCGGGCGGAGTCATCGTTACCAGGAACAATGTAGCTAACACCTGCGGGCGAGTGGTTCGTATCCACGATACCAACAACTGGAATGCCCAGCTTCTCGGCTTCGGTGATGGCAATTTTGTGGTAACCCACGTCGCACACGAAAATTGCATCAGGCAATGTTGGCATGTCTTTGATGCCACCAATTGACTGGTTCAGTTTTTCGAGTTCACGGGCGAACATCAAGGCTTCTTTCTTGGACATGCGCTCAGTACCGCCGTCGGCGATGATGGCTTCCATGTCTTTCAGACGCTTGATGGATGTTTTCACGGTTTTGAAGTTGGTCAGCATGCCGCCCAACCAGCGCTGGTCAACGAAGGGCATGCCGCAGCGTGCTGCTTCTTCAGCGATAATTTCTTTGGCTTGGCGCTTTGTGCAGACAAACAGGATGTTGCCGCGGTTTGCTGACAGTCGCTTCACGAATTTCAGCGCGTCGTCGAGCATTACGACGGTTTTTTCCAGATTGATAATGTGGATTTTGTTACGATGGCCGTAGATGAAAGGGGCCATTTTTGGGTTCCAGAAGCGTGTTTGGTGGCCAAAGTGGCAACCAGCTTCCAGCATTTCGCGCATTGATGCTGCCATGAATTTCTCCAGTATAGACAGGGTTGAATGGGTTTGTACTGGGCTAGCATCGGGTTAATAAACCAACAAAAACTAGCACCCTGTCGCACAAACCATTAAATTTACTCTTAAGCGCCAACTAACTAAGCCAGTTAGCCATAGCGCCAGAGCAGCCAAAGATTATACTCGGTTAAAATACGTTAGCTCAAGCAGGAATTAAACAAAACCATGGATATTGTGATTAAAAATGAGCACGACATTGAAAAAATGCGTGTTGCTGGCCGTTTGGCCTCGGAAGTTCTGGATTTTATCGGCCCGCACGTGGTTGCAGGCATTACCACCGATGAACTCGATAAGCTTTGCCACGACTACATGGTGAATGTGCAGGGCACCATTCCAGCCCCTTTGAATTATGCCCCACCGGGTTACACGCCCTACCCCAAGTCAATTTGTACTTCGGTCAACCACCAAATTTGTCATGGTGTGCCCGGCCCCAAGAAATTGAAGAACGGTGACATTATCAATATTGATATTACGGTCATCAAAGAGGGTTATCACGGCGACACAAGCCGCATGTTCATTGTGGGTGAGGGCTCGCTGGCCGCGCGAAGACTGTGTGAAATTACGTTTGAAGCCATGTGGATTGGCATTGAGCAGGTAAAACCCGGGGCCACACTGGGCGATGTGGGTGCTGCGATTCAGAAATTCGCTGAAGGCTTTGGCTACTCGGTGGTTCGTGAGTTTTGTGGTCACGGAATTGGCACCAAGTTTCATGAAGAACCGCAAGTGTTGCACTATGGCAAACCTGGAACTGGTGTGAAATTGCTGGAAGGCATGATTTTCACCATCGAACCCATGCTGAATGCGGGTCGCAGGGAAATCAAGGAAATGCCGGATGGCTGGACAATTGTGACCAAAGACCACAGTCTGTCGGCTCAGTGGGAACACACGGTTTTGGTCACCGCCGATGGTTACGAAATCTTGACTCAGTCAACAGGAACACCAGCGAATCCTCGCTTGAAAACACAGGCAGCCTGACTTGAGCAACAAACCGGTAATTACGGCTGAATCCAGTTCTGCACAAGATTTGAACGCTGTGCGGGTAGCAATTAAGAACCAGTTGAAAAGCCAGGCACACCTTTGGCTGACCCCATTTGACCAACACACCCCAGCGTCCATGGTTGAATCGGTGCTGAGAAAACGCAGTGTTTGCGTGGATGAAGCCCTGGTCTCCCTTTGGGATGCCATCGGAATGCCCAAACAATACAGCTTGGTCGCGGTTGGTGGTTATGGGCGTGGTGAATTGTTTCCCTTCTCTGATGTGGACGTGCTGATCCTCATTGACCAGGAACCGGATGAAATCAACACAGAGAAGCTGGAAACCTTTTGTGGATCGGGTTGGGACATTGGCCTTGAAATCGGGCACAGCGTCAGAACCCCTGACCAATGTGTTGAAGAAGCTGGCAAAGACATCACAGTACAAACAGCACTTGTTGAATCGAGACTTCTTGCCGGCAATTCCAATAATTTCAAAAAGCTGAACGATACTCTTCACAAATTACTTGAAGTTAAAGCCTTTTTTCGTAAGAAAACCCTTGAGCTTCGGCAACGTCACGCCAAGTATCAAGAAACACCCTACAGCCTTGAGCCCAACTGCAAAGAGAGCCCCGGCGGACTTCGAGATTTACACGTCATTCTTTGGGTATGCCGAGCTGCCAATCTGGGCAATAGCTGGGCTGAAATGGCCAAAAAAGGGCTGATCACGCCATTTGAGGCCGCAAAGTTGAGAAACAACGAGCGCACCCTCAAAAAATTCAGATACCAATTGCATGTGACAACTGGCCGCCGGGAAGACCGACTTGTTTACGATGTGCAAACCCAACTGGCTGAGTCCTTGGGCTATCGCCCCACCGCTGCGAAGCGGTCAAGCGAACAACTGATGCAACGGTATTATTTGGCCGCCAAGGCGGTCATGCAATTGAACACGATATTGCTTCAAAATATTGAATTGTCGATATTCGGCGTTAATGCTGAACCTGTGGTGATCGACGATGAGTTTCAGGTCACTGATTCTTTGCTCGACATTCGAGACGACGAGGTATTTGCCCGAAATCCTTCAGCCATGCTTCGTGCTTTCATCGTGATGCAGCAAAACCCGCGCTTAAAGGGTATGAGCGCCCGAATGTTGCGCCGACTTTGGCACAGTCGGGTCAAGATCAATAGTGATTTCAGAAATGACCCCGTCAACAAGGCGTTGTTCATTGATTTTTTCAAACAGCCCCAAGGAATAGTCCACGAACTGCGGCGCATGAACGAGACCAGTGTGCTCGGAAGGTATTTGCCTGTTTTTCGGAAAATTGTGGGTCAAATGCAGCATGACCTGTTTCATGTGTACACAGTAGACCAGCACATTTTGACCGTGGTTCGCAATTTGCGCCGGTTTACGATGGCAGAGCATGCACATGAGTACCCCTACTGCAGCCAATTAATGGCCAATTTTGACGATCACTGGTTGTTGTATATTGCTGCCCTGTTTCATGATGTGGCCAAGGGTCGTGGTGGCGACCACAGCGTATTGGGTGAAGTTGACGCCCGCAAGTTTTGCAAAGACCACGGATTGAATCAGGAAAGCACCGACTTGGTGGCTTTTCTGGTGAAACATCACCTGACCATGTCGAACACGGCTCAGAAGAAAGATTTGTCAGATGTTGAAGTGCTCAAGGAGTTTGCCGCGTTGGTAAAAACTCCACGCAACCTGACAGCACTCTACCTGCTCACAGTGGCTGATATTCGGGGTACAAGCCCGAAAGTTTGGAATGCCTGGAAAGGCAAATTGCTGGAAGATTTGTATCGACTGACGCTTAAACACTTGGGCGGTGAGGCTCCGAACCGCCGTCAAATGCTTGCCGAGCAGCAGGCTGAGGCGCGGAGAATTTTGCGGCTGTATGCACTTTCCGATGATGTGCAAGACAAGCTTTGGGCTCAGCTCGACGTGTCTTATTTCTTAAGACAAGGCCCCAGCGACATTGCCTGGCACACGCGGCACCTTTACTGGCGCGTGGACACAGATCAACCGATCGTCAAGGCTCGCCTTTCTCCCATTGGTGAAGGCCTGGAATTGCTGGTTTACACGCGGGATGAAATGGATTTGTTTGCGAGAATTTGTGGTTATTTCGATTCCAAGAACCTGAGTATTCTGGATGCGAAAATTCACACCACCTCGCACGGTTATGCGCTTGATTCTTTCCTGATCCAGCACGACAGTCACCATGAGTTTTACCGGGAAACATTGTCCTTACTCGAGGCAGAACTTCAGGACCGACTGATCAAGCGTCAGCCCCTTGAAGCACCGGTGTTTGGAAGAATGTCCCGACAATCACGACACTTTCCGGTGCGCCCTTCGGTTGACTTGAAGCCCGACGAGAAAGGCAATCAATATTTGCTCACCGTGTCGGCCACTGACCGCACGGGTTTGCTCTACTCCATTACTCGTTTGCTGGCGCAATACAAAGTCAACGTGCAAACAGCCAAGATCATGACCCTGGGCGAGCGCGCGGAAGATTCTTTCTTGCTGTATGGTCAATCACTGAATTCCGGCAAACTTCAAATTCAACTTGAAGCCGAGCTTCTGGAGCTGTTGTCCATTTGAATTCGAATATCGGGTTTTTTACACAACCCTTTTTATTCGTCGTGAAGCTGGACCATCGATTTGATGATCCCCATTACACGGCCCATTCCTTCATGAACTGTTTTGCTGATTTGGGCGTGTGAAATTTCCTGAGCACTCTCGCCCACTCCGGCAGCCTGGTTGACTACCAAGGCCAGGTGCGCGTACGGTATTTCCAGCTCACGCGCAAGGCAGGCCTCGGGCATGCCAGTCATGCCAACAATGTCGGCACCATCGCGCGCCAGCCGCTTAACCTCGGCCGCAGTTTCCAATCGTGGACCCTGTGTGCAGGCGTAACAGCCGCCCTGCGCCACTTGCTCGCCAACTGAGTCAGCGGCAAGACACAACGACGTGCGAAGTGCTTGGTCATAAGGCCAGGTGAAGTCGATGTGTTGCACTGCCTGGTTGTCGCCTTCAAAAAAAGTAGCGTGGCGCCCGTGGGTGTAGTCCAGTATTTGATCGGGTACGACCAACTGCCCGGGCTTTAAATCAGGGCGAATGCCACCCACCGAGGCCACGGAGAGAATCCCTTCGATGTTGAGCTGCGACAGGGCCCAAATATTGGCCCTGTAGTTAATTTGATGGGGAGCAATGGTATGTCCGTAGCCGTGGCGCGCCAGAAAAACAATTTCATGACCGGCCAGCATGCCGATGGTGAGGGCACCGGAGGGCTCGCCATACGGGGTGCGTTGCACCTTGCGCATGGTAATTTCAAACCCTGGCAACTGACTCAAACCACTACCGCCCAACACTGCGTACATTGTTTACTTCCTGTTCTTTAAATAATCTGCAAACTCTGCAGCCACTTCGTGGTGTTTCAAACCGAGTTCCACCGTGGCCTTTAGATAACCAATTTTAGAGCCACAATCGAAGCGCGTACCTGTGAATCGATAAGCCAATACGGGCTGGTCTTCCAACAAGGAGGCAATGCCATCAGTCAGCTGGATTTCTCCGCCAGCGCCTTTGCCGGTTTTGCGAATGTGATCAAAAATTTGTGAATTCAACACATAACGCCCTACTACCGCCAGGTTGGTGGGGGCGTCTTTGGGGTCGGGCTTCTCAACAATTGCATTGACCCGCTCGGAACGATTGTTCCAAGGCGTGCTTGAGACAATACCGTAAGACTTTGTTTCAGAAGGATCAACCTCTTGCACTGCCAATACGCTGGCGTGTTCACGCTCGAACACTTTGACCATTTGATGGGTCACCGAAGGCGTGCCTTTGTCAACATCCATCAGGTCGTCAGCCAGCAGCACAGCAAAGGGTTCCGTACCCACCACGGGCTCGGCGCACAACACTGCATGTCCCAGGCCCAGCGGCTCCATCTGACGGATATAAATACAATTCACGTGACTGGGTACAATGTTTTTCACTATTTCAAGCAGTGCGGTTTTACCACGCGCTTGTAGCTCAGCTTCCAGCTCGTAGGCCTTGTCAAAATGGTCTTCGATGGATCGTTTGCTGCGCCCTGTAATAAAAACAAGTTCGGTCATCCCGGCTTCAAGCGCTTCTTCAACGGCGTATTGAATCAATGGCTTGTCCACAACCGGCATCATTTCTTTGGGGCTTGCTTTGGTGGCAGGTAAAAAGCGGGTGCCCATACCCGCGACGGGGAATACAGCTTTTCTAACTCGGGTCATGATCGCTCACTCAGTAGTAGTCAATGAATAAGAAAGTAATCGAAATAAACAATTCTAATTAAAGCATACCTTGAAATGTACCCTCGTCCAGCACTGTAACGCCCAAGGCAGCAGCCTTGTCCAATTTGCTACCCGCCGCTTCTCCAGCCAAAAGGTAATCCGTTTTCTTGGACACTGAACCGGTTACTTTTCCGCCTCGTGTTGCGATCAATGCCGCTGCGTCGTCTCGACTGTATTGGCTCAAAGTGCCTGTCAGCACAAATGTCTTGCCATAAAACGGATGCGACTCATCAGTGACTTGGGTCTCTTCGGCAGGCCAACTCAGGCCAAGCGCAATAAGTTCATGCACGACCTGCTGATTGCCTGGTTCATCGAAAAATTGACGAATTGATTCAGCCACCACTGGGCCAACGTCGTTCACCTCAAGCAGCGCATCGATGCTCGCGCCCATCAGGCGGTCGACATTTTTAAAATGCGTTGCCAGGTCTCGTGCTGTCGCCTCGCCCACGTGCCTTATGCCCAAGCCAAAGAGAAAGCGTCCAAAGGTGGTTTGCTTTGCTTTGTTGATGCTGTCCAGCAGGTTTCGCGCCGATTTTTCACCCATTCGCTCAAGCTGCACCAACGCCTCATATTCCAGGCGAAAAAGATCTGCCGGCGTTTTCACCCACTCTTTGTCGACCAAGACTTCAACCAGCTTGTTACCCAGTCCCTCAATGTCAATGGCTCGCCGATGTGCGAAATGAATAATGGACTGCGTAAGCTGTGCTTTGCACACCAAGCCACCAGTACACCTGAATGCAGCCTCGCCCTCTTCCTTGCGAACAAGGGAGTTACAAATTGGGCAATGCGTGGGCATAACAAATGCAGTGCTTGCCGCGCTGCGAACATTGCCGGAAAACGGAATAACCTCGGGAATGACATCGCCTGCCCGGCGAACCAACACTTGATCCCCCACGCGCAAGTCTTTGCGTTGAATTTCATCCAAGTTGTGCAAGGTGGCAGACGAAACAACCACCCCGCCTACCTTCACTGGCTCCAGTTTTGCTACCGGAGTAATTGAACCAGTTCGGCCCACCTGCACTTCAATGTTAAGCAGCCGGCTGAGTACTTCATCGGGTGGATATTTATGTGCAACTGCAAAGCGCGGTGCTTTGGCCACATACCCCAGTTGATCCTGAAGATCAAAGGAGTCAACTTTGTAAACCACACCATCGATCTCAAAAGGCAAGGAACTTCGACGTTCGCCTACATTGCGATAAAACGAAAGCAGACCATCTGCACCATGCGCGGTCTGGCTCAATTCCGACACTGGCAATCCCATGTCTGCCAGCCATTTCATCATGGCAGATTGGCTTTTTAGTTCACGAAGTTGCTCGCGTTCCAATGCTGCACCGTAGCAGTAAAACCGCAGGGGACGCCCCGCGGCTATTTTGGGATCAAGTTGTCGAATGGTGCCAGCGGCTGCATTGCGTGGATTGGCAAAAACTTTCAGACCGAGCTCTGCCTGCCGTTCATTCATCTGCATAAAATCTTTTTTTGTCATAAAGATTTCGCCGCGAATTTCAAGCTGTGCTGGTACGTCGCTTCCTTTTAATCGAAGCGGCAAGCTTCGAATGGTTTTTACATTGGCTGACACGTCTTCACCCACAGTGCCATCGCCACGGGTAATCGCTTTGTCAAAATTGCCATTGTTGTAGTGGATCGATATTGCCAAACCGTCAAATTTCGGATCCACCGAGTAATCGATGATGGCTTCAGGGGGCAGATCGGCCAATTCTTTGACTCGCCGATCAAACGCAATCACGTCGCTGTCATCAAATGCATTGCCCAGCGAAAGCATGGGTACGCGATGTCGAACTTGTTCGAATCCCTCGGCGGGCTTGCCGCCGACACGTTGCGTTGGCGAATTGCTTTGAATTAGTTCAGGGTGTTTGCTCTCGAGTTGCTGCAACAACTGGTAATTTTTGTCGTACTCCGAATCGGGCACCTCGGGTTCGTCGAGAACATAATAAGCATGCTCCCAGCGGTTCAACAAATCGATCAGCCTGCGCATGGCCAGCATGGGCGACTCTTCCGGAGAATTGCCGCTGTTTGCACTATCGAACAAATCCAGATTGCTCATGAAAACAAAATGCGAGCCACGGTTGTGCCAGGTTTGAAGCCGGAATCAGTCAAATTGCGAACCCGCTCAATGAGCTGATTGTAAATACCTTCAATTGCCTGCGTACTCAAGGTTCTACCCGAGTCGTCCATCAGGGGGGCGCCAAATTTTTCATTCATGCCATGGCATACGGTGACAATGTCACCCAAGGCCTTGACTGGTTCAGCAGAATTGGGCACATCAATGCTGAAGCTCAACAAACGCTTACCAGGCGCATTGTGAATCACCATGCTGGCCAGGGAGCCCGATTCGTCACTGAGAAACCACTGATGTCCTTTCTGTACCCAACCGGCCACCGCCAGCATGTCAACAGCCGTGCTTTCTTGCACGGTGTCGGGTAGCAAACAATGCAATCCCAACAAGGTATCCAGCGCAGCTGCTGCTTGATCCAGCGTTTCTGCTTTGGCAACCACTTCTTTCATTTCCGGGAATTCGATGTCCGCATTTTGATCCTCGGCAAACCGTTTCAGCTTTCCAAGAACTTCTGAAAACTCAATAGAGCTCAGTGGTCCTTTGCGGTTGGCGATCTGAACACTGGCTCTTAATGATCGTGCCGTGCCCGCATAGGGACTGGCCTTAAACCACAGCGTTTCAGTGCTTTCAGCAGAATCAGGACTGGCAGAATAAATAATGCGCTTCCGATTGATCTGCTCTAAGCCATCGACCAGCGCTTTCCACGAATTTGCGTCTTTTTCCTCATCAAATCGAACAATAAAATCTGCGAACAGACGCTTGTCGATTGTAATTTGCAGTTCATTTTGCAGATTATTGTCGTTGAGGGGCATTTCAGAGCTTGAATCATCTGCGGCCTCATCAAATGAAAGGTCAGAATCCGGACGACTCGAACCTGAAAAACCTGGTTCGAAGCGCTCAAATCCTGATTTGGCCACACCTGTATTCAAGAGCGGATCTTCGTCTGTTTGACCGAAGCGTTCGCTGGCCTGATTTCGCAGCCTGTAATCTTGCCACCAGTTGTAAGCGATCATGGCAGCAATGCCGCCGCCGCCAACAATCAGAAGGGTGAGTTGTAAATCGTTCATACGGTTTCCGTGGCCATTTTTTCTGCTGCAGCCAAATCAACGGCAACAATACGGGAAACACCTTTTTCCTGCATCGTGACTCCGATCAGCTGCTGCGCCATTTCCATGGCGATTTTATTGTGGGAAATGAACAAAAACTGGGTTTGTTCAGACATTTGTTTGACCAAGCGCGTGAAGCGCTCGGTATTTGCGTCGTCCAGCGGCGCATCCACCTCGTCGAGCAAGCAAAATGGCGCAGGATTCAATTCGAATATTGCAAACACCAGTGCCGTGGCAGTAAGCGCTTTTTCTCCACCTGACAGCAGGTGAATAGTGCCGTTTTTCTTGCCGGGCGGTTGCGCAAATACCTGAACACCAGCGTCCAGGATTTCATCGCCAGTCATGACCAAGCGAGCCTCGCCGCCACCAAATAGTTTGGGGAACAATCGCGAGAAGTGGCCATTGACCACACCAAAGGTTTCAGAGAGAAGGTCTCGGGTCTCTTTGTCAATTTTACTAATTGCATCCTCAAGGGTTTCCATGGCTTCTATCAGATCACCAGCCTGTTGGTCCAAGAAAGATTTTCTCTCTGTCGCAGCGGCCAATTCGTCAAGCGCGGCCAGGTTGACTGCCCCCAACTCTTGCATACCGTTGGTAAGGCGCGTTACTTCAGCCTGGAGCACCGACGCTTTAGGCGGCACCTCCATGGCAACGAACTGCTGGCTTAATTCGTTTACATCGGCGTGAACTTCGTCCATCAAATTTTTATATTGTTCGATGGTTAATTCAGCCGCCTGAATTTTTAATGCCAAGTCTTGAACCGCATCCCGTAAGGGGTCAGCCTGTTTGTCGCTCTCTTTCTCGCTGCGCTCGAGCTCAGAAACCTTCGCCATGATTTGTTCAAGGGCATCGCGAGACACTGCCACTTTTTCTTCGGCGATCACGCGTTCTTCCAGCGCACCTTGAAGCGCCTCTTGTCCCTCAATTTCAGAGAGCCCCTCAAGTTCGGCCAAAGCCAGTTGCTTGCGCTGTTGAATTTGTTGAATTTGACTGCTTGCAAATGCAGTGTCGCGCTCGCATTCCCGCTGCCGCGATTCCTGATTGCGAATATTGAACTCTGCGTCCTGTTTCCTACGCAGTGTGTTTTGTACTTGTGCCTGTTTGTCGCGCAGTGCCTGTTCAGCTTCCGTTACCTTGTCTTTGCGGCTTTCAAGGGCATCGCTGGCCACTGCCAGTTGTTCATCCAGCTCGGCGTATTTGTCTTCTGATTCGAGAAGAATGGCGCGCTGTTCTTCAAGCTCACTTTGCAACAAAGCCAAATCCAAACCGATCTGTTCGCGACGACTGTCCGCCCTGCTTTGTTGTTCTTGCAGGCGAATCAATTGCACTTGGGCTTCATGCAGGCGTTTTGTAAGGCTTTCGACGAGGTTTCGGGCCTGCACCACATTGGCTTTCATTTCACCGGTGCGCAATTGCAATTGATCGCGCTTGGCCATGGACTCGTTTTTCAACATGTCGAGTGCTCGCACTTCAGTGCGCAAGGCTTCAATTTGCTGCTGGCGCTCAAGCCGACCACTTTGAGCGTTATCGGCAGCATAGAAAGACACCCCGGTGACGCTTACGCAATGTCCCTGTGGCGTGAAAACTCGCTGACCAGGCTTGAGTGTTTTGCGTTTGAGCAGCGCGGATGGCAAATCGGGTGCCAGCAAATAGCCCGCCAACAACTGAACCAACGATTGTTGTACAGACGAATCCGAACTGCGGACCAAGCTTGCCAGGTCTTCGGGACCCACGGGCAAGTTTGAATTTAAAGTCGGTGACGATTCCATGAAAGCCACGCGGGCGGGCGGAGGCTGTTTTGCAAAGCCCTCAACCAAGTCCAGTGTTCTGACTTGAAAGCTGTCCAAAGACTCCCTCAAAGCAGATTCAAGCGCCCTTTCCCAGCCACGTTCAACTTGCAGTTTGCCCAACAAGCGCGGAGTTTCGCCCAATCCGCTACTTTCAACCCACGGCTTTAATTCGGCACTTTCTGCAAGTTGATCATTTAATTTTTCAAGTGCTTGCAATTGCGCCTGGGCATTGGCGTACTTGTCACGTTCGGCATTAAACGCCCCTTGTACGTGGTCCAGCTCAGCGCCGCCCGCGGCCAGTTTGTTTTCCAGTTCGCCAAGATTGTTTGTGGCTTGGGAAAGCTCGCCTTCAAGTGACTGAACTCGGGCCTGAACCTCATCCATTTCATGTACAGAGGGAGCCGCAATTTGCTGCTTTTCTGATTCAAGGCGATCCAGCTTTACCTGAATGGTATTTTCAGCACGACTGGCTGATTCTTGTTGCGAAGACACCTGACTGAGCGCTTGCTGTATTTGCATGACGCCTGCTCGTTGCTGATCCACAGCAGAGCGCGCAACCTGCAAAGCCTGTTCAACGGGCTCAACAGCCAACTCCGCCTCTTCAAGGGCAATAATTCGCTCTTCGAGTTCCGCTTGTAGCTCTTCTGTGGAACCGCTGATTTCCTCCAGGCGAGCATTGGCGTCTTCCTGGCGTGCTGTCCAGTTTTGTATTTCCAGCTCAAGTTCGGCCACTCGGGCACCCAAACGGGCGCGCGATTCAGCCATCACGCGTAAATCCGCCTCGAGGCGGCTTACCTGCCGATTGGCCTCAATCCATTGGGTTTGATCATTTTCAAGTTGCTGCTGCGCATCCACTTGCCTTTCGCGCACTGCAAACAATTCCGTTTGAGTGCTGATCGATTTGGCTTGAATAGCCTCAAGATCCGCTTTGGCTCGCTCTAGTTTGGCCTGACCGGTGTTTTTTTGTTCAAGTGCTTCTGAGTAGCGGATGTACCAAAGCAAGCGCTGTTTTGTATTTTTCGCCTCTTCCAGTTCTTTAAACTGTCGAGCCACAGTGGCCTGCTGTTCCAGCCGTTCAATTTGGCTGGTCAACTCACGCAGAATGTCTTCAATTCGGGTCAGGTTGTCGCGCGTATCGGCCAGACGATTGCCGGTTTCCCGACGACGCTCCTTGTATTTCGACACGCCCGCAGCTTCTTCAAGAAAAATTCGCAATTCTCCCGGACGGGCTTCAATAATTCGGGCAATCATGCCCTGCCCTATAATGGCGTAAGCGCGCGGCCCAAGACCAGTACCCAGGAAAATATCCTGAACATCGCGGCGGCGAACCGCCTGCTGGTTGATGTAGTAGGTTGAAGCGCCATCGCGTGTAAGCACGCGTTTTACTGAAATTTCAGAATATTGGTTCCAACTGCCGCCAGCCCTGCCCTCAGCGTTGTCGAACACCAGTTCGACACTGGCGCGAGAAGCCGCCTTGCGGTTGGTCGAGCCATTGAAAATCACGTCTTGCATTGACTCACCGCGCAATTCGGATGCTTTGGACTCGCCCAGCACCCAGCGCACTGCATCGATGATGTTGGATTTGCCGCAGCCGTTCGGACCCACCACGCCCACCAGGTTACTGGGGACAGCAAAGGATGTCGGTTCAACAAATGACTTAAAGCCAGCTAAACGAATGTGAGTTAATCGCACGATGAGGTGGAAATGAGACCAATAGAACGAATAAAAACTTCAACCCACGGGAACTTGAAAACCCGCTGACCTTATAATAGCAAAGCCTTTGAGCTTTACGCCGGGCACTTGCCCCTAGTTGGCAGGATGATTGAGTTGTTTAACGCCACAGTGGCCCACGGCCCCATTGGCTTACGAGAGAAGCATGAGTAACAAACCCAGCCGCGATTTACAAACATTCCCGAACCCAAACCCGGATCGGCCTTACCACGTCCACATCGAAGTGCCTGAATTTACATGCCTTTGTCCTTTGACTGGTCAGCCAGATTTCGCCACATTGGTGATTGACTACCTGCCCAATCAAAAGAATGTGGAACTGAAAAGCCTGAAAATGTACATGTGGAGCTACCGCGAAGAAGGTGCCTTCCATGAAGCTGTAACCAACAAGATTCTGGACGATTTGGTAGCCGCAACCGACCCCCGGTACATGAAACTGACCGCGAAGTGGTATGTCCGCGGTGGCGTTTACACCACGGTGGTGGCTGAACACCGCCATGCCAGTTTTCAGCCATTGCCGAAGGTTGAACTTGACTCTATTTCAACGATGAACCCCACTCGCGGTTAAACAAGGCGCGGCTAAAACAGAAATTTCGGTGAACCCATTGAAAAACCTAGACAAACTTCAGCCTTATCCGTTTGAACGCCTGCGGGCCTTGTTCGCCGGCAGCCAGCACACTGGTGGCCTGGCACACGTCAACTTGTCCATAGGTGAACCCAAACACCCCACTCCGGACCTGATCAAGCAAGCCCTGATCGACAACCTGGGTGGTTTGGCGGTTTATCCAGGTACACAAGGGTTGCCGGTCTTGAGACAAGCGATTTCTGACTGGATATTGCGCCGATTTGATGCCTTGGTCGATCCAGAAACCCAGGTACTGCCAATATTAGGCTCTCGAGAAGCCTTGTTTTCCTTTGCCCAGGTTGTTCTGGATGGCTGCGGGGTGGGCAATGATGTAGATTGCCACGTTGCCTTTCCGAATCCTTTTTATCAAATCTATGAAGGCGCAACATTTTTGGGTGGGGCCAGCCCGGTCTTTGTAAATATTGATCCGGAAACCGGTTTGTCTGACTTTCATTCGCTTGGCGCTGATGTGCTGTCGAAAACCAAGCTGATGTATGTGTGCTCACCCAACAACCCCACTGGCGCCGTGTATACCCTGGAGGATTGGCAAAAACTGTTTGATTTGGCCGATGAGCACGATATTGTGATTGCGTCGGACGAATGTTATTCAGAGATCTACCTGGATGGAACTGCTGCACCCATTGGTGGGCTTGAGGCGGCAAGCCGTTTGGGCCGCTCTGATTACAACAACCTGATCGTGTTCTCCAGTCTTTCCAAGCGATCAAACGCACCGGGACTACGTTCAGGCTATGTGGCTGGCGATGCAGACCTGATCAAGGCATTTCTGCGTTATCGCACCTACCATGGCTCAGCCATGTCGACCACCGTACAAATGGCCAGCGTGGCCGCCTGGAATGACGAAGAACATGTGGCAGAGAACCGCCGCTTGTACACCGAGAAATTCAAGGCTTTCAGCGCCATTCTTGAGGGCACGCTCAATTTGCATATTCCACCCGCAGGTTTTTATTTCTGGGCAGACTTGGGCCAAAGCGATACCGCCTTTGCAAAAAGGTTGTTTGAGCAAGCGCATGTTACCCTGTTGCCCGGAAGCTTTCTGGGCCGCGAAGTGAACGGATTTAACCCCGGCGCCAACCATGTGCGCATAGCATTGGTAGCCAGCCTGGCTGAATGCAGTGAAGCTGCACAACGAATTAGAAACATACTCTGACACAGGAAATCACCATGACAACAAATCACCAATCCATCATTGAAGCCGCTTGGGAAAATCGTGCAGACATTTCCCCTTCTTCTGCTCCAGCAGAAGTACGGTCTGCCGTAGGTGACGTATTAGAAAAACTGAACACCGGTGAATTGCGCGTTTGCTCCAAAGAAAGTGGCGAATGGGTTACCCACCAGTGGATCAAGAAAGCCGTGCTGCTTTCTTTCCGCCTTGAGGACAACAAGCCCATGGCGGCTGGTGGCTTTACCCAGTTTTACGACAAAGTACCCACCAAATTTGTGGATTACACCGAAGAGGACTTCAAGAAAGGCGGCTTTCGTGTTGTACCACCCGCCGTTGCGCGACGCGGCAGCTTTATTGCCAGAAACGTGGTGCTGATGCCCAGTTATGTGAACATTGGCGCCTATGTAGACGAAGGCACCATGGTAGACACCTGGGCCACTGTGGGCTCATGTGCGCAAATCGGTAAAAACGTACACCTAAGCGGTGGCGTGGGAATCGGCGGCGTGTTGGAACCCCTGCAGGCCAACCCCACCATTATTGAAGACAACTGCTTCATTGGTGCACGTTCTGAAGTCGTTGAAGGCGTGATTGTTGAAGAAAACTCCGTGATTTCCATGGGTGTTTATCTTGGTCAAAGCACGAAAATTTACAACCGCGAAACGGGCGAAGTAACTTACGGCCGTATTCCTGCTGGCTCCGTGGTCGTTAGCGGCTCGTTGCCCAGCGCTTGCGGCAAGTACAGCCTTTACTGCGCAGTTATCGTGAAGCGTGTGGATGCAAAAACACGTGCCAAAACCGGCATTAATGAATTGCTGCGTAACGCAGAATAAGGAGACCACAACAGGATGACTGCCAAGGTTTATGGAATTCCAAATTGCGATAGTGTCAAGAAGGCCATCGCGTCATTAAAGAGTAACGACATCGAAGTGGTTTTTCACGACTTCAAAAAGCATGGCGTGCCCGCGCAGTTACTGGACGAATGGATTGATGTGCTGGGTTTGGAAAAAATCATTAACCGCAGGGGTACCACCTGGCGTGGTCTGGACGAAAGTCTTCAAGACAAGGCCCGGTCACCAGAGGGAGCCAAAGCACTTCTGTTGGAGTACCCCAGCATCATCAAACGCCCTGTGGTTGAATTAAATGGCGAACTAAGCATTGGACAGACCGACTTCAGCAAAGGCAATTCATGAATCAGGATCACGCCGCACACATTGCGGTCGACCCCAAAGAACTTCACACCGTTCGTGACTGGGTGCGTTTTTATGTCAGTGAAATGCGCCGCGGCAAGGTGTTTTTCGGCCATGGGTCGAGCAATGCGTTTGATGAAGCGGTTTACATGGTGCAGTCAGCGCTCAGCTTGCCAATTGGGGATATTGGTCCCTTTTGGGATGCCAGGCTCACCGCCCATGAAACCAATCGTTTGGTACGGTTTATCACCCAGCGGGTTGTAGATCGCAAGCCTGCCAGTTACATCACCGGCGAAGCCTGGCTGCAAGGACATTCATTCAAGGTTGATGAACGCGTGATTATTCCACGCTCATTCATTGCAGAGCTATTGGCCGACCAACTCACCCCATGGGTGAATGCCCCCGAAATGCCATTCGAGATTCTTGACATGTGCACGGGTTCTGGCTGCCTGGCGATTTTGGCTGCATACGTGTTTGAAAACGCACAGGTGGACGCAGTTGATCTGTCCACCGAGGCCTTGAGTGTTGCACGTGAAAATATCCAGCTGCATGACATGAAGCAGCGTGTACGCGCCATTGAGTCCAATTTGTTCTCAAACCTGAATGGCAAACAATACGACTTTATTTTGACCAACCCGCCTTATGTGAATGAGGCATCCATGACGAAGTTGCCGCCTGAGTACCTGCACGAACCACGCATGGCCTTGGCCGGTGGTGACAGCGGCATGGACTTGATTCAGGACATTCTTGAGCAGGCACCCAAGCACTTGAAAGACGGTGGCTTCCTGGTGGTTGAGCTTGGCAATGAAAAACTGCATTTCGAGGCGGCCTTTCCGCATTTAAATCCCATTTGGCTTGAAACCTCGGCAGGTGACGAACAAGTGTTTTTGCTTAACAAAGAAGACTTGGTCTAAACCCATTCAATGATTCAAATCAATAACCTCAGCATTGCACGGGGCAGCAAGCCCATTTTAACCAACGCTGAACTTACCCTGTTCCCCGGCGAAAAAGTCGGCCTGATTGGCCACAATGGTGCAGGCAAATCCAGTTTCCTCAGCGCACTGCTTGGCGAATTGCACGTTGACCAGGGCAGCATCGATTTGCCCAAGGTTTGGCGCTTGTCCTGGATCGATCAGGAAGTGACAGCGAACCACCTCAGCGTGATCGATTTCGCGCTGGAAGGCGACCGTGCCTTGCATGAAGTTCGGCAGAAAATTCATGCGGTGGAAGAAAGCGGTGACATGGAACAATTGGGTCACTTGTACGAAGAACTTGAAAATCTGGATGGGTACACCGCCGAAGCACGCGTGGCCACAATTCTGAATGGTTTGGGTTTTAAAACCGAAGACTTGCAACGCAAAGTGGGCGAGTTTTCCGGTGGCTGGAAAATGCGTTTGAACCTGGCCAAGGTATTGGGCTCCAGAGCTGATCTTATTTTGCTGGACGAACCCACCAACCACCTGGACATTGAAGCAGTGGTTTGGCTCGAACAATGGATCAAGCAGGTCAACAGCACAGTCATTCTGGTTTCTCACGACCGTGACTTTCTGGACGAAGTCTGTACACACACTGTTCACCTGAGCAGCGAAAAGCTGACCAAGTACACCGGAGGATATTCTGCCTTTGAGCGCGCTTTTGCCGAGCGCTCAGAACAAGTCAGCCAAGCGAACAAAAAAGCAGCAGGCGAAATGGAAAAGCTGCAAAAGTTTGTTGACCGCTTCAAGGCCAAGGCCAGCAAGGCAAAACAGGCACAAAGCCGGGTCAAACGCCTTGAAAAAATCAAATTGATTGAAACATTGCAAGTGGAACCCCATGTGGCCATTCCCTTCATGGAACCCCATAAAAGCCCAGATCCCTTGGTCGTGCTGAACCGCAGCGATTGTGGCTACGCTGGCGTAGCGCCTGTTCTGAAAAACATCAGCCTTGAACTTCGTCCTGGCGATCGCATCGGTTTGTTGGGTGCAAACGGCAACGGCAAAACCACCTTGGTTAAAACCTTGGTGGGTGAACTAGCTATGTTGGGTGGCGAAAGGGTTGAGGGCAAAGGGCTGGTGTATGGCTATTTCGCGCAAGACCAAATTGAATCGCTCGACATGAATGCCACCCCCTTGCAACACATGTCGCGACTGGAGCGGCAAATTTCAGAACAAAAATCTCGTGAATTTTTAGCGCGTTTTCATTTTCGCGATGACAAAGTGCGTCAGCTGGTGGGCAGTTTTTCCGGTGGAGAAAAATCGCGCCTGGCCTTGGCCTTGTTGGCTTATAAACGCCCCAACCTGTTGTTGCTGGATGAACCCACCAACCACCTGGACATTGCAACCCGTCAGGCTTTGGCCAGCAGCCTGTTGGAATTTGAAGGTGCCTTGGTCATGGTTTCTCACGACAGACATTTGCTGGAATCAATCACGGATCGCTTTTGGCGCGTGCACCAAGGCGCAGTCACTGAGTTTGATGGTGACCTCGATGACTATGCTGAACTATTGCGCAAGGAAACAAACGCGGAAAATCAGCGCAACAAACAAACGGGCGGTGCAACAGCACCCAAAAGTACAAATTCTGCACAGGCGCGTCCACCGGTAGACCGGCAGGTGGTCAGCCAAAGAATTAAACAGTTGGGCAATCAGGCCAAAAAGCTTGAGAAGCAAATTGAAGCTGACCAGCCCAAACTGATCAAAATTGATGAGGCCCTGTTGAAGGTCGACTACAGCAAACCAGAGGACTCCAGAAAAGCCGCAGAACTTCACAAAGATCGTGATGGGATAGCCACCCGCCTGGAGAGATCAGAAACCGAGCTGCTGGAACTGATGCTTGAAATCGAACAGCTGGAAGAGTCTTTGGGCGTTTCCTGATCATCACTCAAACCACTAATCCAGAATGCCCTCCTCGCTCAAGAATTCGCGCCAGGCATTCGAACTAAAACAAACTGCCGGGCTGACAACTTGGCGGTTCAGGTTCAACAAATTCTCTCGAAGCAGTTGGCGCTTTTCGGCGCCGACCACTTCGCACATCTTGGCGCGAACATGACTTTTAACAACGTCGGGAACACACAGCGTAGGTTTCGAGTCGATTTCATGCAACTGATCGCCCATCACTTGTTCCAGCAATTCCAGGGTCGTTTGTTCGGCCGTTAACTGTCCTTGCTTGGCATCCTGAAATGCTAGTTCTATCAAACCAATTTGACTACGAAGCAACAGGGCATCCAGTGTCCGGTGCAATTCCAGTGATCGATTGCGTGCCTCCACCAAACCAGAGTAAGACGCAGGCAGCTTCCAGCCGGGTATGTCTGCGCGGTTGATCAGTTCAAGGCTTATTTTCAAGGAAGATCGGTTGCTGGAATCCATGAGGTCTGAATTGACCGGATTCCCCAATGCATTCATTTCCCCATCAAAATCTTGCTCATCATTTCCAATTAAAGACTCGAGAACCAGATGACTTCCGAGCGAGGAAGCAGCAGGCTCGGCTGCGAATGCCATGGCATGTTCACGGCTTATTGAACCAATGTCGTGTCGCCCAGCGTCCGAATGTACGAAACCCGCATCGTTTGGCTCGATCTGATTCGACGCGGTGACTTTCTTCTTGATCGAGTAACGGCGATAGGCAAACCAAGCAAGGATCAATGAAAAGAGGCCAGCCAAAGACACCGGCAACATCAAATCAGGCGTCATTGCAGCGGGGCTCGTTTCAACCGGGTATTCATCCAATCCAAGGCCTGACCAGGCATTGGCCGCATCTCTGCGGCTTTCAATCAATCCTGCACCAAACAAATTCGTATCCAGCGAAGCCACCTTCAATGCATCGCCTGAACTTCCAGCGCCAGTGCCTTGCTCACTCAATTCAGTATTCGTATGCTCAGGCTCCTCTTTCGAACTTGTGGTATTGCCTTCTTTCTCTTGTTTAAACCATGCCGGGTGCTCATCAAGTTGCGGCGTGGGCGGTTTGCGTGAACTGGCCAACAACTCAGAGCCCTCCGGATCAAAAACCAGAGAGGACTTTGTGGCTTTGGATTGAAGAGAATCCTTGGCCTGTACTTCGGCTTGTTTCATGATGAATGTCCACTTTGTACTAAATACAATCAAAGGACATTCAGAGACCAGCTTCATCTCAATCAAGGTGTCATGTACAGGGACCACCGATTTGAATTCAAGCAAACCGCCTTGGCGAATTGTTGGATCAAAGTTAACCAGCACCTCGTTTGACAGGGCCGAACCATGGCTTACCGAGCTGCTCTCCAGCGAATGTATTGTTGCTCTAAGACACGTTGACCTTAGTTGTGATTCGACACCTTCGGGTACATTGCTCAGCGTACTTTTCAAGTCAAGATGCCTTCCGATCTGCTGAACACCGACCGGTGTAGAAATCTCCAGACTTAAAGCTGAAACTGGAACAAGCGCAATCAAAAGACCAAGAGCAGATGGCAATAAACAATGCATCGCGTGTGGTTTTGGTGTCCAGAAAATCGGCATGTTTACTCTCGGTTCAATTGTTCCAGCAGGCCTTAGCATACCCACGACAACTGTGAGTAAGGTATCCTTGAAATGACCTAACACGAACGTGTTAACCCACTCGCAGCACTGGAGCGTATTGATTGAATACAGCGCAAGATAAACCGATTGAGGTGTACACCTGGGCGACCCCCAATGGCTACAAAATTCATATTGCCTGTGAAGAAATGGGGCTCAACTGGAAAGCGATTCCGGTCGATATCGGCAAGGGCGATCAATTCAAACCTGAATTCCTCAAATTCAGCCCCAACAATAAAATACCGGCAATCATTGATCACAATGGCCCCGATGGCGAGCCAATCGAGATGTTTGAAAGTGGCGCCATTCTGATGTATCTGGCCGAAAAAACCGGTCAGTTTTTCGGGCAAAACTACCGCGAACGCCTGTCGATCATCCAATGGCTGATGTTTCAAATGGGCGGTGTGGGCCCCATGCTGGGGCAAGCGCACCATTTCCGGATTTACGCACCCGAACCAATTGAATATGCTGTTAACCGATACACCAATGAAGCCAAAAGGCTTTATGAAGTCATCAACAAACAGTTGAGTCGTTTTTCCTACATTGCGGGGGAAACTTATTCCATCGCTGACATGGCGCTGTATCCCTGGGTTTATCGCTGGCAACGCCAGGGAATTGAATTAAGTGACTATCCTGCAGTGCACAAATGGTACGAAGAATTAAGTGCCCGCCCCGCTGTCATTCAAGGCTTGAATGTAAATCTAGAATGAGTGTTCTTATCAATTCTTAAACTGTTCAGTACACTACGGTCAATTTTATAAAAACAGAAATTCGGGAGACCTCCTTATGGCGAACATCGCCACATTCTTGTTCCAACATGACGACACCCCCAATCGTATGTTGTACCGTCAGTTCATTGATAACGAATGGGTAGATTTCAAAGCACGGGAAATGATTGACTTGGCTCGCACCTGGCAAGCTTTTTTCCGGTCCATGGGTTTGCAGGCGGGCGACAGGGTTGCAATTTGCCTGAAAAACAGCGTGCACTGGGTGGCATTTGACCAAGCGGCAGTGGCCATGGGACTTGTTTCAGTGCCACTGTATGTGGACGACAATCCAAGCAACATTGCTTATTGCATACAAGATTCCGGTTCTAGGGTGGTCGTGGTTGAAAATGACCGTATTGCCCGTAACCTGCTAAAAGAAAACCTGAAAGATGTGCGGGTTTTGTCGATCAGATCGGACATTGAAAAAGAAGCAGATGGCGTCGAGAACGCGACATATGCCCTGAAAAGTGTCGAAAAGAAATTAGAGGCTTTTGAGCTTCTTGATCTCGAACAAAATACGCTGGCTACAATTTGTTACACATCCGGCACATCAGGACGTCCGAAGGGCGTCATGCTGTCGCACAAAAACGTGATCGCCAACGTAGACAGTTGCTTTCAGTTGGACATCGCAAAGCCGGAAGACGTGTTTTTGTCATTCCTCCCGATGTCGCACATGTTCGAGCGCACCGGCGGCTATTACCTGCCCTTGCGTGTGGGTGCAAAGGTTACCTATGCACGTGGTATTAACCAATTGCCCGAAGACCTGGCCACACAGGCACCAACGGTGCTGTTTGCGGTTCCGCGCATTTTCGAAAAGTTTTACGGCCGTATTCAGGCCTCTGTGAAAGATTCCCGTTTCAAGCGAAAAGCATTTGAGAAGCTGGTCGATGTGGGTTGGCGCATGGAACAAGGCAAAGGCGGAATTCTGGATCATTTTCAGCTTCCGCTTCTGCGTGCAAAAGTGGCTCAACCCATTCTGGAACGACTAGGCGGTCGCTTGCGATTGGCCGTGGTGGGTGGGGCTGCCTTGGACAGCACAATTGCCAAAGCCTTTATTGCGATGGGACTTCCCATTCTTCATGGCTACGGCATGACTGAGGCGTGTCCGGTTATCTCGGTGAACCGTCCAGAAGGCAATGTTCCTGAATCTGTTGGCCCAGCCTTGCCCAATGTCGAAGTCATGTTGGGCGAAAATGATGAACTACTCGCGCGTGGGCCCAACATCATGCTGGGTTACTGGCAAAACGAGGAAGCCACGAAAACTGCGATTGATGAGGATGGCTGGCTGCACACAGGTGACGTTGCCGAGATCAAGGACAAACGGATTTATATTCGTGGCCGGATCAAAGATATCATGGTGCTGTCCAACGGTGAAAAGTTTTCCCCTCAAGACGCTGAAATGGCCATTATTGGTGACGACGTATTTGAACAGATCGTTTTGATCGGCGAAGGTCGCTCTTTTATTGGCATGATTGCCGTAACGGCCAACTCCAATGAAAAAGAGCTGATCAAGCGCGCCAATGAACGTTTGCAGCATTTGCCCCGCTACATTCGCGTGCGGCGAATCATTACTACCAAAGAACCCTGGACGGTGGACAATGGTCTGCTGACACCAACGTTGAAGGTAAAACGCGTCAAAGTGACTGAAGCATTCAAGGACAGAATCAACGACCTTTATGCCGAAGGGATGGGAGACTAAACCCTTCCGCTTCGAACCCTGCAGAAAAAAGCCCACTTTCCAGTGGGCTTTTTTTATTCAGCAGGCAAATCGTCATGATCGTAGTTGTCGGATCCGATCCGGGCCAGAAAGTCTGCGGCTCGCTCAGGTGGTGGACATGTCGACCGGAGTCCGTCGATATAAGAGAACAAATCTTCGGAAATATTCTGCCACATTGGGTCTAACACCACGTCGACCCCTTCGTGGCGCAATAATTCAGCAGCGCTTGAAAATGCGCCGTCGCCGGTCAGCAGCACCACCTGTTGAACCTGCCGCTTGTAAGCCAAAGTCGCAAGGTCAACGCCCATGCGTAATTCAATGCCTTTCGGGTGCGAGCCAGGCGTGAAGTCGTCGTCGGCCAGATCATCAACCGTAATGCGCTTGCCGAGCAGATCGGCTAAAGCGTCTTCATTGAGTTTCCAGGTATCCGCCTCACGAGCCTCCCCCAACTTCACTGCCAACTTTCTTTTTCTTTGTAGTTGACGCTGAAAAGCGACCCGAAATTGTCCCTCTTTGGATTTGGACAAATCGATTTGCTGGCGGGAAATTGGCAACGTCACCCGTTGGGTGAAGACTGGCGTGTCATAGAAGAAAATGCGAAATAGATGGCGTTTTGGCTGATTTCGCTCAAACAAATGTGCCGCTGACAAGCGCCACACCAGATCGGCCATGACTTTTGCATCATGGTGAACCGAACTTGGGAAAATTTGACGAATTCTGCGAATGAAAAACGGACCATCCACAAGGATAGCTGTGAGCATATAAGCCTTTGATAAATATAATAATAATTAATTTGTCGGTTTCATTCCGACTGTAGTAAATAATTCTCCATTCATATCTTACCACCTAATATCCGTCAAAAATAGCGATGGTGCCACCCATTAAGAGGGAGAAAGCCGCACTGCAAAATAGGCAATACACATACAATCAATAAGTATTGTACTTACATATTTTTAATACCCATACAACCGAATGGCGCGGAGGATGAATTGAGCAGAAACCCGGACAGTAGCTTGCAAGACACCGCCAGAAAACAAGACAAATACTGGCTGTATATTTTGTCGAACAGCAAACCCAATGGCCCCCTGTATCTTGGTGATACAAACTGTCTCGCTACCCGTATGGATGAACATATTCAGGGCGTGCGCCGTGACTATGCGCACTATCACAGGCTCGATCGCCTTGTTTATTTCGAAGTTTGGACTGATCACGACAAATTTGTAGCCCGACTGCGCCGGGTCAGAAACTGGCCTCGGGATATGCGTCTTTTGTTAATTGAGTCACTGAACCCTGATTGGGACAACTTATTGTCACAATTTCTCAGCGAATATTCTGTAAAACGAGTAGGAGAACAGCAAAAGAAGCAGGAAAAGGCAGCTTAAGCAACTTTTTTAAGAAACTGGTATTCCAATTTTCAAGTTCAGCGTTAACAATAATTGAACCTTTTCTTGATTCTTACCCACAAATCGGTATTACTTTTGATTGTTGAGTCAAGGGGTTTGGTTAGAGTCTCGGTGTGAATCTGAAAAACTCCGAGCCTAGTACCAATAACGTTGCAGCATGTTTATCGGGAGTTCACCATGAGTTCGATTGCAGAGCGTTTGACTCGGTCTTATTGCCTGTTCCACTGGTTACAGGTCAAGCCTATTCCGGATCAAATTCGTTCGAGTATTGCTTACAGTACGCTTGAACAAGAACTCTTGGCACTTAAGGTAAAACCTGAAGATTTGGCTGCAGTGGGTTCAGATGTAACAGATAATTTCGAAGAATCCAGACTTGCGTTCATGGTTCGCTACAGTGGACTCACTTGGTCTACCTGCTCAATTTTCTGTGACGCCATCGAAAACAACAGCTGGCTTCAAAACGGAACACCATTGCTGGTTCAATTCACAGGCGTGGATGCAAGCGGGCAAGTAGGCTTGCCCAAAGTGGCCTTGGGCGACTTCATGTTCCTTAAACCCAGCAATGTATGGATCGACAACAATCGGGTTGTTTCATTCACAGTGCGCTGGAACAAGCATGAAACCCGCCGCATGGAGCGTTTTATTCGCTTGGCCTCAGCCCGTCATGGCCTGGAAGCCACTGTGAGCAATATTGCGCAAAGCGAGAAATTCATCGCAGCCATCAAGGCCACTGTCGGCGCGCAGTAAATGGCTTGTCACTTTGCTTACACGGCTTAAGCATTTGCTCTAAAAGGCACCTTCGGGTGCCTTTTTAATTGCTAAAGTATCGCCATGCAACAAACCAATTCCAAAGCCACTGCCCTGTACGATTTGATCACGGGCGACGAAGACGCGCGCGTGTGCAAGGACATTCCCGACGAGTCCTGTAAACACCAACCCGTCAATTTTTTCTTGCACCTGCTGAGCAATTTTTTCACTAAATTGGCTGATGAAGTGGCCAGCGCCCGATTGGTATTCCCTTGGGTACTTGGTCTGCTGGGTGCACCCATGTTGCTGGTGTCGCTGGCCGTGCCCATTCGAGAATCTGGTGTATTGCTTCCCCAGCTTTTCATTGCCGCAAAAATAAGGGCAAAAGCGCTGCGAAAATACGTGTGGATGCTTGGGGGTTTACTCAGTGGCTTTGCCCTGTGGGCATGCGGATTTGCATTAATGCTTGATTTGCAAGCGGAAAAGGCGAGTTGGCTGATTTTTGCTGCATTGCTGGTGTTCAGTTTCGCGCGCGGGATATGCTCTGTTGCAGCCAAAGACGTACTGGGAAAAACTGTGTCGAAGTCGCGGCGCGGCACACTGATGGGTTTGGCCACCAGCGTTTCTGGCATCTTTACCCTGCTTCTCGGGCTCAACCTGGGTTTCTACAATCAAATTAAAAACAACGAAGTAATACTGGCAAGCCTGTTTGGTATTGCTGGGCTGTGCTGGATAGTCGCATCAATTGCCATTTGGGCGATTCGGGAAGAACCAGGAGCAACCGAGGGGGGCGGCAACGCAGGTATCGAGGCTCTGAAATCGCTTCGTTTGCTGAAAGATGACAAGCCCTTTCGCAATTTCGTGATTGTTCGTACTTTGTTGCTCAGCGTGTCACTGGGTGCACCCATGTTGATCATTCTGGCCCAGAATGCCTTGGGCAATGCCGCCTTGATCGGTCTGTTTTTAATAGTTTCCGGATTGGCAAATACAGTATCGGGATACGTTTGGGGGCGTTTGGCCGATTACTCAAGCCGAAGCCTGATGGCAATTGCCAGTGGAATCAATGCCTTGGTCGGCATTGCTGTGCTGTTGGTTCTGCAGCTTGAGGCAAATATCAACGCGTTGACATTGTTCGTCAGCGCTTACTTCATGGCTTCGGTGTGCCTGGCTGGTGTGCGTTTGGGTCGAAAAACACTGCTTGTGGACATGGCCACTGCAGAAACCCGCTCAGCCTATGTTGCGGTTAGCAATACAGCAATCGGGTTTCTGATTTTGATCATAGGTGCGCTGGTTAGCCTGTTGGCCGGGCAAAACACACACGCCATGTTGTGGGCCTTTAGTGGCCTTTCGGCATTGGCATGCGTGCTTAGCCCTGTTTTGTTGCCTGCGCAGCAGGCTTAAGCCATCAAATCAGGCTTTCAACACAGTTTTTCCGCCCATGTAGGGCTGAAGAACTTCGGGCACTTTTACAGAGCCATCGGCCTGCTGATAATTCTCAAGTACAGCCACCAAAGTGCGCCCCACTGCCAAGCCGGATCCGTTCAAGGTGTGAACAAATTCGGTTTTGCCTGCGTCGTTCTTGAATCGGGCTTTCATACGGCGTGCCTGAAAGCTCTCGCAGTTCGAGCATGAAGAAATTTCGCGATAGGTATTTTGGGCGGGTAGCCACACTTCAATGTCGTGGGTGCGGGTGGAGCCAAAGCCCATGTCGCCGGTGCACAAAACAATTACGCGGTAAGGCAAACCCAGTTTTTGCAGAATGTTCTCTGCGTGTTGGGTCATTTCGTCCAGTGCCGCATAAGAATTTTCCGGGTTTTCAATGCGCACCATTTCCACTTTGTCGAATTGGTGTTGGCGAATCAAACCACGCGTGTCACGGCCATAGCTGCCCGCCTCGGAACGGAAACAGGGTGAGTGCGCGGTCATTTTGATGGGCAAGTCAGCGGCTTTCAGAATTTGATCAGCCACCAAGTTGGTCAAGGTGACCTCGGCGGTTGGGATCAAGTACAAAGGTTCCGATGTGCCCTCTTCCCCACCCTTTTTCACCGAAAACAGATCATCTGCAAATTTGGGCAGCTGACCAGTGCCTTTCAAGGTTTCGCCACGCACAATATAGGGCGTGTAGTGCTCGGTGTACCCGTGCTGCTCGGTGTGGGTGTCGAGCATGAACTGCGCCAAAGCACGATGCAGCTTGGCAATTTGCCCCTTCAGCACGGCAAAACGTGAACCTGACAAATTGGCAGCAGTCTCGAAATCAAGTCCAAGCTTCTCGCCCAAGTCGACATGGTCTTTTGCGTCGAAATCAAACTGGGAGGGTGTTCCCCAACGGCGCAGTTCCACATTGTCTTCTTCCGACTTGCCTGCAGGCACTGTTTCATGGGGCAAATTGGGAATGTTCAGCAAAAACGAATTCACCTCTTCTTGCAAGGCGGTCAAATCGGTCTCATTGCGCTTCAACTCATCGCCCAAGCCAGCCACTTCCGCCATCACAGCCGACACATCTTCACCCTTGGCCTTTAATTGGCCAATTTGCTTGGACATGCTGTTGCGCTTGGCCTGTAATTCCTCGGTGCTGGTTTGTAGTTGCTTGCGTTTGCCTTCAAGCACATTGAACTGCACCATGTCGAGGCTGTAGCCGCGTTGGGCAAGGCGTTCGGCCACATGGTTCAGGTCTTTGCGAAGCAATTGAATGTCTAGCATGAAAATTTCTCGAAATGCGTTGATGTGAATAGCGGTGATGGTACTAAATCTTCAAGCCCGATAAGGCTGAACGTGGGTGCTTCTTACTTTTTTTGGCGTGCTTCGGCGTTGCGCTGGGCAAGCCAGTTCATCTTTTCTGCAATTTTACCCTCCAGCCCACGGTCTGTGGGCTGATAAAACTGGGGTGCTTGCATGCCATCAGGCCAATAACTCTCGCCAGCAGCATGACCTGCTTCTTCATCGTGGGCATAACGATAGCCACTGCCGTGCCCCAGTTCATTCATTAAATTGGTGGGTGCATTGCGCAAATGCATGGGCACAGGCATGGAACTGCTTTGCTTCACATGGGCCATGGCTTGCTTGTAGGCGTTGTAACCCGCATTGCTTTTTGCAGCAATCGCCAGGTACAGCACACACTGGGCCAATGCAAGCTCGCCTTCGGGGCTGCCCAAGCGTTCATAGGTTTGTGCAGCCTCGTTGGCAATGGTAAAAGCGCGCGGGTCAGCCAGCCCTATGTCTTCCCAGGCCATGCGCACAATGCGGCGCGCCATGTAGCGGGGATCAGCCCCACCATCCAGCATGCGGCAAAACCAGTACAAAGCTGCATCGGGGTCGGAGCCGCGTACCGATTTGTGCAGTGCCGAGATTTGATCGTAAAAGGCATCGCCGCCCTTGTCAAAGCGACGAATTTGCGAGGGTGCAATTTGTTTTAATGCTGGCAAACTCAAGCTGCTCAGGCCTTGTGCCTTGATTTGCAGCAACGTAATTTCAAGCAAATTCAGAAAGCGGCGTGCATCGCCATCGGCGTAACTGCACAGGGCATCAAACGCATCGCTTTCCACCGTAATTTCAGTGCCTAACTCTGCCTGCGCGCGGACCAGAAGGCGTGTGAAATCGTTGGCATCCAGGCTTTTGAGTACGTACACCTGTGAGCGCGACAACAAGGCTGAATTGACTTCGAACGAGGGGTTTTCAGTGGTGGCGCCAATGAAGGTGACCAATCCCGATTCCACGAAGGGCAGCAATGCATCTTGTTGCGATTTGTTGAAACGGTGAATTTCATCGATGAACAAAATGGTGGATTTGCCGGTGCGGGCGTATTCACTGGCTTGTTCAATGGCCGCACGAATTTCTTTGACGCCGGAAAGCACCGCCGACAAGGCAATAAACTGCGAGTTCGCTGCTCCCGCCAGAAGGCGAGCCAAGGTGGTTTTGCCCACACCTGGCGGGCCCCACAAAATTAGTGAATGCACATGCTGCTGCTCGAACAGCAAGGTAAGCGGTTTGCCCGGACCTAACAGGTGGGCTTGGCCAACAACTTCGGAGAGCAGGTTTGGGCGGATTCGCTCCGCCAAGGGTATTGCCCCCCGAACAGGCTGGGCTGTCGGTTTGCCTGTAGGCAACTGGGGCGTTTGGTTTGGTTCATCGCCAAACAAGTCCGAGGTCATTGCGTTTTGATAAGGTCGACACCCGCAGGGGCTTTGAAATCAAAATAACTGGCGGGGCGTTGCTTGGCAAAGTCCCAATTGGTCAATTCCAGTTGGGTGACTTGCCCCAAGGCATCGTGAATTTCCAGGTTCACGGGCAATCCGTCTTTCCAGCCAATGCGGGCGTAGTCGAACAGGTTGTCTTTGTCTTTGGGTCGGATCACCAACCACTCCTTGCCGTCCTTCATGCCTTCGTCTTTCAGATTAAACAGCTTGTCGACGTCTTTGCTGCCAAACAACAGGGCAACTGGCGTGGAATCCATGGCATTACCAATCGGCTTTTGGGTGGCGTGGCCCATGTCTTCATCGTAAGAAACCACTGTGTTCCCGTTGGACAACAAAAGCAAGGGATAAGGCTTTTTGATTTCCCAGCGAAACTTACCGGGACGCGAGAAGGTGAATTCACCCGTTCCGCGCTGCTTCACTGCACCGCTGGGCGATATGACCACCTGGGAAAACTGCCCTTCTGCGAAACCGCGGTTTTTTACAAAGTTGCTCAAAGCCTCTTGGGCAGAGGCCCAAGCAGCAGAGCTTGTACCCGCAAAAACGGCTACAGCCAAGAGAGTACGACTAAAAAACTGGTGAATGCGCATGAATTTCTACTTCCTGTTGGGTGTTACACCTCAAATAACGCATGCGGGTACTGAGGGTATACACACTTAACCTAACTTAATCGTCGTCTTGCCCAGCCTCGGCACGCGCCAAAATTTCACGGTTGCCGTTGGACTGCATGGCTGAGACCAAACCGGCCTGCTCCATGCTTTCCAGCAAACGCGCGGCACGGTTATAACCAATGCGCAAATGGCGCTGCACAAATGAAATGGAGGCACGGCGGTGCTTCAGCACGATGCCCACGGCTTGGTCATACAAAGCGTCTTTCTCGCCATCAAAACTGCCGGCTGTGGCATCCATGCTGGCGTTGCCACCTTCTTCAGCAGTACCGCCTTCCAGTATGCCTTCAATGTAGTTGGGCTCACCGCCCTTCTCTTTCAGGTACTCGACCACGCGGTGTACTTCTTCATCCGACACAAACGCGCCATGTACACGCTGTGGCACGCCAGAACCAGGTGGCAGGTACAACATGTCACCCTGTCCCAACAGCGCCTCAGCGCCCATTTGGTCAAGAATGGTGCGGGAATCAATTTTGGATGAAACCTGAAAAGCAATTCGGGTTGGAATGTTGGCCTTGATCAAGCCTGTGATGACATCGACCGATGGCCGCTGAGTGGCCAAAATCAGGTGAATACCTGCGGCACGGGCTTTTTGCGCCAGGCGCGCAATCAATTCTTCAATTTTCTTGCCCACCACCATCATCAAGTCGGCCAACTCGTCAATTACAATGACCAGCATCGGCAAGGTGTCGAGCGGTTCAGGGGCATCGGGGGTCAGGCTGAACGGGTTGGGAATGCTGGTGCCGTTTTTCTTGGCTTCCGCAATTTTAACGTTGTAGCCAGCCAGGTTACGCACGCCCATTTTGCTCATCAGCCTGTATCGCTTTTCCATCTCGCCCACAGCCCAGTTCAAGGCGTTGGCGGCTTGGCGCATGTCGGTCACCACCGGGCAAAGCAAGTGTGGAATGCCCTCGTACACGCTCATTTCAAGCATTTTTGGGTCGATCAGGATCAAACGTACGTCTTCTGCACCGCTTTTGTACAGCAGCGACAAAATCATGGCGTTGATACCCACTGACTTACCCGAACCCGTGGTACCTGCAACCAGCAGGTGCGGCATTTTGGCCAGATCGGCCACCACCGGCTTGCCAGCAATGTCTTTGCCCAAGGCCATGGTGACTGGTGATTTGTTGGTGCTGTAAACCTGCGAACCCAGAATTTCTGTCAGCTTAACGACCTGCCGGCGTGGGTTGGGCAGCTCCAGGCCCATCAGGTTTTTGCCGTAAATGGTTTCTACCACCCGAATGGACACCAAGCTGAGCGCGCGGGCCAGGTCTTTGGCCAAGTTCACCACCTGCGAACCTTTTACCCCGGCGGCGGGCTCTACTTCAAAACGGGTAATTACGGGGCCAGGCTGGGCCGCCATTACTTGTACCTGCACGCCGAAATCGCTGAGCTTTTTCTCGATCAGGCGGGAGGTGTATTCAAGTGTGTCAGCCGACACAGTTTCAATGGTGGCAGGCGCCTCGTCGAGCAGACCCAAGGGCGGCAACTCGGTTTCGGTCAGTTCAGCAAACAAAGGTTGCTGCTTTTCCTTGATGGCTTGCACAGAGGGTTCGGCAGCCACGGCCACTGGTTCAATTCGAATGGGTTTGTGTTCTTCAAACTTTTCGCGTTTTTGTTCTACTTTTTCAACACGGGCCAGGGCAACTTTTTTGCCTTCCTTGCGATCGAAATAAGCGGTAACCAGTTCTTTGGCTTTAAAGACCAAACCTTCCAGAAAACTACCCACGCGCTCAGCCATCACAGCCCAGCTCAGGCCCAACAAACCGCTTAGACCGGCTGCAGTACACAGCAGCAGCAGCATAACCGCGCCGGAGAGGCCCAGAAGCTGTTGAAAAATACTGGCCACTGTTTGGCCCACAACACCGCCCGCCCCTGCTGGCAGGTTTGCACCCTTGAAAATCGACAGGGATTCAAGGCCCATAAGCCCAACCCACAACACAACAAAACCAATGGGCCTGACCCAGGCGATCCACTTGGGCAAAGGTTCACTGAACCCGGGAAGCTCGATTGAGTCGACCATTTTTCGGGCACGCCACAACATGAAGAAAGACAAGCCGAGCAATGCGTAGGCTGAATAACCCGCGATAAAGAACAGCAGGTCAGACAAATGGGCGCCCACTGCCCCGCCAAAGTTGCTGACAACGCCGCTGCCTGATTCATGAGAGAAGCTGTCATCGCTGCTGCTGTGCGACACCAGAATCAGAAACAGATAAATAGAGAAAACAAGCAGGCACAGCCAGCGAATTTCCAGCAACAGTTTGCTGATTCGAAGAGTACTTGTATTTTGTGTGGTCCTGGAATTCACTGTAATAAGAGTAGCCCGCAATGCAGCATATAATTGAAGTCTGTATTCTGACAAAGTTCGAGGGAAATATCTTGAACAGACACCATTTGAAGCACAAAAGAGGTAGCAATGACCAGTTCTAACACGCCACGCCACGCCAAAGTACTGATTTTGGGTTCTGGCCCTGCCGGATACACTGCTGCAGTGTACGCTGCCCGCGCCAATTTAAACCCCGTTTTGATTACCGGCATGGCCCAAGGTGGCCAATTAATGACCACCACTGACGTGGACAACTGGCCCGCCGATGCCGAAGGCGTGCAAGGCCCAGATCTGATGAACCGTTTTCTTGCCCACGCAGAACGTTTTAACACAGAGATCATTTTTGACCATATTCACACAGTGGAACTGCAACAACGTCCATTCACGTTAAAAGGTGACTCGGGCGTGTACACCTGCGATGCACTTATTCTTGCAACCGGCGCCAGCGCCATGTACCTGGGCTTGCCCTCTGAAGAGGAATTTGCCGGAAAAGGCGTTTCGGCCTGCGCCACTTGCGATGGTTTTTTCTACCGCAATCAAGAGGTATGTGTGGTCGGTGGTGGCAACACCGCTGTTGAAGAAGCGCTGTACCTGAGCAATATTGCCAAGAAAGTCACTGTGATTCATCGCCGTGACAAGTTCAAAGCCGAAGCCATTCTGATCGACAAGATGATGGACAAGGTGAAAGAAGGGAAAATCGAGCTGAAAATCGATTACACACTGGATGAAGTACTGGGCAATGAAATGGGTGTGAATGGCGCGCGCATTAAATCAACAAAAAGCGGCGAAACCCAGGATTTGGCCTTGCAGGGCGTATTTATCGCGATTGGCCACAAACCCAACACCGACATTTTCGAAGGTCAGATCGATATGAAAAACGGGTACATTACAACCCGCAGCGGTTTGAACGGTTTGGCCACCATGACCAGCGTTGAGGGTGTGTTCGCTGCTGGCGACGTACAAGATCACGTGTACCGCCAAGCCATTACCAGTGCAGGCACGGGTTGTATGGCCGCGCTCGATGCACAACGCTGGCTAGAATCTCAGGAAGGCTGATTTCTTTCACTGCGGTAAGAATGGTTTGAAAAAGCTGACTTCCATGGCCGACCTTGAAGGGGTCAGGCGCTCGCTCAAAGAGCAGCGCCTGGAGGCCGAACGCCAGGAAAAAATCAAGGCCGCAGAAGCAAAAAAACTGCAAGATGAAGCAAACCTGTTCAAGAAACTGGTTCGCGACGTCACCCCGCTACCCGACATCAACCTGAAACTTCACGAACTTGAAAAGCCGGCTCCAATTGCTCGCCAGCGAGAAATGGATGATGAGGCGGTGCTGTGGGAAAGCATTTCCGACGAAATGGACGTTGAGCGGTTTCTGGAAACCGATGACAAGCTTTCTTATCGTCGAAATGGCGTGGGTGTCGAGGCCTTGAAAAAGCTTCGCAAGGGCCAATGGGTTATTCAAGCCCAAATTGATTTGCACGGGCTGCGCTCCGATGAGGCACGCACCGCTGTAGGTGAATTCTTGCGATCCAGTGTAAAACATGACATTCGTTGTGTCAGAATCATTCACGGCAAAGGTTTGGGGTCAATTGGCAAAGAACCCGTGCTGAAAGAAAAAGTTAAACGCTGGCTGGTGCAAAAGGACGAGGTGCTTGCCTTTTGCCAGGCTCCGCCACGCGATGGCGGTGCTGGTGCCCTGCTGGTGATATTGAAAGCCCGACAATAACAATACTTACCGGAGACAACATCCATGAAAGCAGCAGGCAAGCCGATCGAATGGCAGCAAGGCTTTGCAAAATCGAATACAACCGGCCTGAACATGGCGTGGGAATCTGCTGGCCCCGACGATGGGGAAACCATTTTTATGGTGGCTGGCCTTGGTTGCCAGCTGACCATGTGGAATGATGAATTTTGTGCACCCTTGCTGCAGCGAGGCTATCGCTTGGTTCGCTTCGACAACCGAGATATCGGTCTAACTGATCAGCACCCCACCAGCATGAAGGTGAATGTGCCTGCCACATTCATTCGGAACAAACTGGGTTTGCACACCCCAACGAATTACAAGCTCGACATCATGGCCAATGATGCAATTGGCCTGATTGATGCGCTTGACCTGAAACGCCCTCACCTTCTGGGCATTTCCATGGGTGGCATGATCTCTCAAATTGTGGCCGCCAAAGCACCCGAGAAAATTGGCAAACTGGTCACTTTGATGTCAAGCACGAACAATCCAAAATTGCCCATGCCCACACCGAACGTGTTGCACAACATGTTCCTGAAAAAACCGAAAAGCCAGAAGATAGATGATGTTGTAGCGCATGTGGAACGCGTATTCACTGCGATTGGAAGCCCCGGCTATCCACTCGACCCGCTAAAGTTGCGTGAGCGGGCCCGCAAGTCTTATAACCGTGCCTACAAACCTGCTGGCGTTTTGCGTCAAACCCATTGCGTGGTCGCGACAGGTTCAATTGAAGATTACACAAGGGAAATCAAGGTGCCCACTTGCGTGATTCACGGGCTGGATGACCCTTTGTTGAAGAAAGCCTGCTCAGAGCGCATTGCCAAGCTGGTGCCGAATTCACAACTTCATTTAATCAAGGGGCTCGGACACGATCTACCTGAGCCCCTGGCACCCACTTTCGCAGAAATTATTCACGGCCACCTGAGCTGAGAAATGCGGTGAAAAGGCCATATTGGTGGCTGATCTCTTCACTTTTTTTGAATCGAAGCGCTCAACATCTTCATGGGGTCGACCCAACTATCAAACTGTTCAGCAGTCACCGCCTTGGATGCCAGGGCTGCCTGTTTTAGTGTGCAGTTATCAGCTTGTGCCTGTTTGGCGATCTGGGCAGCGCGGTCGTACCCAATGTGCGGTACAAGTGCGGTAACCAACATCAAAGAACTTTGCATAGACTCGTTCACCCGCACGTGATTCACCTTCAGCCCAGCCACACAATGCTGGGTAAAGCTGCGCATGGCGTCCGCCAGAAGGCGAATGCTGTCAAGCGTGTTCAAGGCGATCAAGGGTTTGTACACGTTAAGCTCAAACTGGCCTTGACTCGCTGCAAAACCGATGGCCGCATCGTGCCCCATTACTTGGGCGCAAACCATGGTCATCGCCTCCACTTGTGTCGGATTGACCTTGCCCGGCATGATGGAACTGCCGGGTTCGTTTTGAGGCAGAATCAATTCACCTAACCCAGCGCGCGGGCCACTGCCCATCAAACGAATGTCGTTGGCTATTTTGGTCAAAGCAATGGCCAGCATTCTCAGCGCACTGTGAAACGCCACCAATGCCTCGTGACCTGCCATTGCTGCAAACAGGTTATCGGCCTGGGTAAAAGGTATTCCCAATCTTGACGCCAATGTCTTGGTCACCTGCTTGCCGAAATCGGGGTGGGTGTTAAGACCGGTGCCCACTGCCGTACCACCTATGGCCAGCTTGTGCACGGCATTCATGGTGGACAGCAGGTTTTGCTGGCAAAGCAGCAACTGTGCCCCATAGCCACCAAATTCCTGACCCAAGGTAATTGGTGTTGCATCTTGCAGGTGTGTGCGACCAATCTTGACGATCGACTCAAATTCAAGGGCTTTCGCAGACAGCGCACTGATCAACTCTTCGAGCGCAGGCGTCAGCGTCGACTTCACCTTCAGGGCAACAGCAATGTGCATGGCTGTGGGGAACACATCGTTTGAGGATTGGCCCAAATTGACATCATCGTTGGGATGAACTTTTTGATTGGATTTTGCCCCCAGCGCCGAATCTTGAGTGGCAAGGTTTGCAATCACTTCATTGACATTCATATTGCTTTGCGTGCCCGAACCAGTCTGCCAAACAGACAAAGGAAACTGATCATCGAACTCCCCGGCCGCTACCCTGTTGGAAGCATTGGCAATGGCGCGTGCAATTTCAGGAGCTTGCACTGTCAAATCACAATTGACGCAAGCCGCTGCCCACTTGATCAAGGCCAGCGCATGCACGACATCCATGGGCATACGCTGTTCACCAATGGCAAAAAACTGCAGGCTGCGAGCGGTTTGTGCCCCCCACAACACACCGGCAGGCAGGCTAATCGAGCCAAAGCTGTCTGACACGGTGCGAGGCTGGTCCGCGCTGATGGCGGCATTGGATAATTTTTTATGGGGAGGGTGCATGGCGCTTGGTCTCCAATTGCAGGGAGAATGAATCTGTCGCTGAATTTTAATGCCCACGAGCCAACCTGTCTGTGCGTTGGCTCACCCACTTTTCCAGTCACATTCTTAAATGGCTGCTTCGCCTTGTTCACCGGTGCGAATGCGTATGACACGCTCTACATCAGTGACGAAAATTTTACCATCGCCAATCTTATTGGTGCGTGCTGCATTTTGAATGGCATCAATCGCTTGATCAACCAACTTGTCTTCAATCACCAATTCAATTTTTACCTTGGGCAGAAAATCAACCACATACTCGGCACCCCGGTACAACTCAGTGTGCCCACGCTGACGGCCAAAGCCTTTTACCTCAGTGACGGTAAGACCGGTGACGCCAACTTCCGACAATGCTTCACGTACTTCGTCCAGTTTGAAAGGCTTGATGATTGCGCTGACCAGTTTCATTCTTGGAATCCTTCTAGATCGTTGAACTTGGATGTAATTGGATAGCGCCAGTCGCGACCAAATGCTCGGTGCGTGACCCGAATACCCACGGGCGCCTGTCTTCTTTTGTATTCGTTGATACGAAGCAGTTTAACAGCCTTGAACACGTCTTCTTTCTGAAAGCCGCTTGCAATGATGTTTTCAACCGATTCATCTTTTTCCATGTAACGGGCCAAAATGGCATCGAGTACATCGTAAGCAGGCAAACTGTCTTGGTCTACCTGATCAGGGCGCAACTCTGCGGATGGCGGGCGGGTAATGATTCGGGTCGGAATCACCTCAGACACACTATTTCGGTATTCGCAAAGCTGATAAACCAATGTTTTAAAAATATCCTTGATCACAGCAAAGCCACCCGCCATGTCCCCGTACAAGGTGCAATAGCCAGTGGCCATTTCGCTTTTGTTGCCCGTGGTTAAAACAATGCGACCTGTTTTATTGGAAATGGCCATGAGCATGGTGCCGCGAATTCGCGCCTGCAGATTTTCCTCGGTGGTGTCCGCAGCCAAGCCTTTGAACAACGGTGCGAGGCTGGAATCGAAGGACTGCATGCAGTCCTGGATAGAAATCTCGTCGTACTGGATACCCAGGCGCCTCACCATGTCACGGGAATCGTCCAGCGAAATATCGGCGGTGTATGGCGAAGGCATCATCACCGCTCGTACCTTGTCTGCGCCCAATGCATCCACAGCGATTGCAAGCGTCAATGCAGAATCTACTCCGCCAGACAATCCAATAATGGCACCAGGAAAACGATTCTTGGTGACGTAATCGTGAACACCCATTTTCAGGGCTTCGTACACTTGCGCAGTCAACTCTAGTTCGGGAACACAGGGCTGATGTGCTTCCAAAACAATAGGTTCACCGGGGCAGGCCACCGCATCAAGAATGGCCAAGGCCTCTTGAAACTGCGGCAGGCGCATGGCGACATGCTGCTTGCCGTCCATGGCAAATGAAGCGCCGTCAAATACCAGTTCGTCTTGCCCGCCCAGCATGTTGGCGTACACAATGGCCATGCCCGTTTCTTGAACACGTTTGGCCACCATCGATTGCCGAATGGTTTGCTTGCCCATGTGGTATGGCGATGCATTGGGTACCAATAACACCTCGGCACCAGCCGCCGCCGCGGCTTCAGGCGCATAACGATTCCAGGTGTCTTCACAAATGTTCACGCCAAAGCGAATGCCATCCACGTCAAACACCAAAGGGCGATTGTCGGGGGTGAAGTAACGTTGCTCATCAAACACCTCGCGATTGGGCAAATCATGCTTGTGATACATGCCTACCACCTGGCCGCGGTACAACACGGAGGCGGCATTGAACAACTCGCCTTCCCGACTTGCCGGATGCCCAACCACGACGTACAAATCGAGTTCAGCCAAGTTATGAAGAAGCTGGTTAAACGCAGAATCGGTTTGACGTTGAAATGAAGGGCGTAACAACAGGTCTTCAGGGGGATAACCTGTGATGGAAAGTTCGGGGGTAAGAAGAATTCGCACACCCTGTGCTGCGGCCTGCTGCGCATACTCAAGAATTTTTGCGCAATTGCCTTTTAAATCGCCCACTGTCAGGTTCAACTGTGCAATGGCCAATCGGACTCGGGATAAACTCACGGGGTACCTGCGTAGTAGTTGTCGCCTTTATGAATTATCGCATGCAGATTTGCCAAACCATTGGCGAGATCGCACAAGCTGAATGGAATTCACTTGTGTGCAAATGCAATGGTGGTGTGCTTCACCCTGCCCTTCGTCATGAATACCTGCTGGCCTTAGAGGCCAGCGGCAGTGCCACGGCCGAAACTGGCTGGGGGCCCTTGCACCTGGCCATTCATGGGGATGCCGGCGAACTCTTGGCAGCCATGCCACTGTATTTGAAATCACATTCATACGGAGAGTATGTATTTGACTGGGCCTGGGCGCAGGCCTATGAACGCAGCGGCCAACTCTACTACCCCAAACTGCTGTGTGCGATTCCGTTCACGCCAGTGCAGGCACCCAAGGTGCTTTATTCAACACCCGAAGCGGGAAAAGCAATGGCGCAAGGCCTGGCACAACTGACCTGGCAGGCTGCGGAGAATACCGAACTGTTAGGCACCCAGATTTCCACCCTGCACGCCCTGTTTTTAACCCGGCAAGATCAGCTGCTGTTGTTGGGTGACGCCACCAGCCTGAACAACAGCAGCCGGCATGTGGTGCAGTTTCACTGGCACAACCAAAGCCCTGCAAGCGGCAAGCCGTTCAATGATTTCGATGAGTTTCTGGAAAGCCTGAACCAGAAAAAGCGAAAAAACATTCGTGCCGAACGCCGCAAAGCAAACATTGAAGGTTTGGAAATTCGACGTATTCAGGGTGCTGAAGCCACCGAAGCCGAGTTGGAGTTTTTCTATCAATGCTATTCCCGCACCTACATGGAGCATTTCTCCAGCCCTTACCTGAACCTTGAGTTTTTCAAGCAGATTTGTACCTCAATGGGTGAGCAGGTTCTAATGGTGCAAGCAAGCCTGCAGGGGCAGCCTGTGGCAAGTTCGTTTTTTCTGCACAGCGAAGAACGTTTGTATGGTCGATATTGGGGCAGCATTGAAAACCTTCCCTGTCTGCATTTTGAATTGTGCTATTACCAGGCCATTGAATTTGCCATTGAAAAAGGCATTGAATGGTTTGAAGGCGGTGCGCAAGGCGAACACAAAATGGCGCGTGGCCTGAACCCGCAAACCATGATCAGTGCGCACTATGTGCACGACAACGGATTTAAGCTACCGATTGAAAACTTTCTGCGTCGGGAAAAAGCGCACTTGGACGCCTATGCAGTTGAGTTAAGTGAACACACTGCTTTTCGGGAAAGCAGTTCCGGGCAGTTATAAAAAAACCAACCCGCAGGTTGGTCTTTTTATACCGTTAAGCAGCAGGCTTAGCCTTTGTAGTTGGCCACGCCATCGCTGATTTCTTTTTCCACGTCAGCCATATCGCCCCAGCCTTCAATTTTCACCCACTTGCCTTTTTCAAGGTCTTTGTAGTGCTCAAAGAAATGCTGAATGCGAGCCAGGAATTCTTGGGGTACATCGGAAATGCTTTGGTAGTGCTTGTACTGTGGCAACAGTTTTTCAACGGGTACACCCAGCAATTTTGCATCGCCACCCGACTCATCGGTCATCTTCAACATGCCGATCGGGCGCACGCGCACCACACAACCGGGTTGTAGCGGGTATGGGGTCATTACCAAAACGTCTACAGGGTCGCCGTCGGCAGCCAGGGTTTGTGGAATGTAGCCATAGTTACATGGGTATTGCATGGAAGTGCCCACAAAACGATCAACAAACAAAGCACCGCTTTCCTTGTCAATTTCGTACTTCACAGGGTCTGAATTTGCAGCGATCTCAATGATCACGTTCACATCGTTTGGAAGATCCTTACCGGGGGAAATGCTTTCGTAGCCCATGCTGATTAATCCTTAAATAAAAATTTGCTCGTATTGTATCGAATATTGCTTTAAGCAAGCTGACGATCGTTCTGAAGGTGGGCATTCAACTTTTCTCGCCACAACTTGGCGCGTTCACCCTGATTGGCTGACTGGTACAGGCGTTCAAGTTTGCCTGCCAAATGGGCCGAGGGCTGCTTGGCATACACAGCCTCAAACCGTGAAATGGCCTTGCCCCACAGTTGCTCCCGCTCACAAACGTCTGCCGCCAATTCCAGTAAACGCAAATCAGCGGGCTGCTGATCCAGCAAACGTTCCACGTTTGGCAATGCCTGGCGTGGCTCAAGAACTGCAACCTGGTGGTAAGCCGGCAACAATTCTTTGTTGTAATGCTGATTCAAGGCGGTTTCCAGTAGCGTGCGCGCTGCTGTAATCAATCCGCTTCTCATCAAACCAATTGCAAGCATGCGCAAGACGCCTACATTCTCAAGCTCGACTGGCTTGGCATTGGACAACACGTTCTGCATTTTTGAAGCATCTTGGCCGGCACTGTCTGCCAAACCGGCATAAATACGTTGCAATGCCTCATTTCGCTCGCCATTGGTAAGCGCGGAAACGGCCACACAAGCACGGTACTGCACCAGGGCATCCTGCCAGCGTGCAAGCCCAATAAGAGCCAGCATGCGCAAACGCTGCACCTGTGGCAGTTTTGTTGCCAATGGATCCATGGCTTCCAGCAAACTCAGGGCACCAGAAAAATCCTGTTTGGATAAAGCAACTTTGCCGCGCAACACAACAAGCGCATGCGAATGTTCGCCAACCTTGGCCTTTTCCTGATTCAGAATTTCTTCTGCAACGTCGAATCGATCCGCCTGAATGGCCGACATGGCACGGATCAGGTAACTCAGATCTGTTTCGATGCCTGTTTTGCTGGCTTGGTTCAATGCTTTCTGAGCGCCTTGTTCATCGCCAGTAATCAGTGCGATCAAACCTTGCGTGTTGGCTTTCAACAAAGCATTTTGTTTCCGGTTCGACCAATATTCCTTGAATTTGCCAGGAAGTTGGCTGGAGGCTCGCCAGGCGCGCATCACAATATAAAACGCCAAAAACACGAGGAATACAGCGATTACTGCAAAATTAAGCGACATGTCGATCCGGTACTGACCAAAAAAGATCAACACCTTGCCACCGTTGCCCTGGGCCATCAAAGTGACAGCCACCGCAACAACAATAACCAGCAACAACCCTAGCAGTTGCTTCATTGGCGTTCCCCCTGCTGACCGGCCACAGCCAATCTAAGCGCAGCCGAGGTCGCCTGCAATTCGGGCAATATCAAATCAAGTTGAACCGTCCCGATTTCCTCAAGCACTGTTTTTGCGCGCTGCACCTGAATGGATTTGTCATCAAAGTAAGTGTTCAGCAAATTGCTTGAACGCTCCAGGTCAGACTTCAACAGGGTCGCTTGGCGGGACAACAATGAAATACGCGCGTTCAGTAAAGACAAACGCAAGGTGTTGCGCAAATCAGTTTCCTGCCGGCTAGAGAGCATCAAAACTTCAGGACTATCTACTTTGGTGACTTCGATTAACGACTTGATGTCGTACCAAACCGTTTGAGCCACTTGCTTGATCGTGAGCCAAGCCTGATCAAATCCTTGAGGAGAAGCTGTCTCGACGGTGGAAGTGTCTTGGGTATCGGGGTCAGTCGCAGGTGCATGCTCCTCGGTCAATTCGGCCAGTGTTTGATCGGTCGTGGCTTGCACGCTTGAAAGCATGGGCAAACTTTCAACGGAATTCACGACCGAATCCAGAGAAATGGCCAACCTGAGCAAATCATCACTGGGCAAGGCCTTGATTTCGGAAAGATCTTTCTCCAGGGCGGTGCGCAGGTTCAGCAACGATGGTTTTTCCGTGCCCTCCAGCAAATCAATGGCCTGAGACAGGGCAATGGAGGCACCCTTCACGTTGCCCAACAAATACAGCTGGCGCTTGGCAATCGATATCAACTGCTCCACCTCGCTCAGTGACACTTCAGTTCGACTTGCCAACAAGCTATTGTAGACCTCTTCCAGGCTTGCACGTTGACTGGCTTCCTCTTTCTGGGCCAGTTCCAACAAGTCGAAACGGGTTTTCAAGTCTTTGGCAAGATCGCTTGATTTGTTGATTTCCTCCTTCACCAAATCAAGTGTGGTGGACTCTTTTTGAATCCGCTCACCGAAGGCCATGCGCGTTTTTTCGATCTGGTTTTTACCCGCAAATGCAATCAACAGAATCAGCACAAAGCTGACCACCGAAATAAAAAATGCCGCTTTACCGAGCCATTGCCCGGTAGGTTGGGCTGAACTTGCTGCGCTCGGCGTTGATAACGCAGCGGCAGCCGGTTGAGATTTGCTGGTGGGCGTGGCGGTGTTGGTTTGATTGTTGTTTTCCATGCTTTTCTTGTTTGATTTCAGCCATGAATTCACCGATTGTATCCCTGTTGCTATCTGGACAACGTGAACATATCCCAATTCCCTGCATTTGGCCGTGATACGGGGGTGGGTGGTCAGTACGGTGGCGGTCTGCTTTAAAGCGTTGAGTTGCGAATCGGATTTTTGTTTTAGCTGAGAATCAAGTGCCTCAACGGTCTCACTGCTGGTAATCCACAGAACAGCTCTGTTCATGCACGAAAAAAGGGCTTCACATTGACTATCGCTTTGGTCAATCACTTTGCGGTCGTAACATTCAAGCACCGTCACATCGTGATTCATTTCCTCCAGTTTTTTCGGAAACTCGACTCGACCGCGCGGCCCCTTGCACACCATCACACTGCAACTGCCCGCCCCAAACTTAGCCGCAAGCAAGTGTGCCAAGCCATCGGAATCTTCGGTTTCAAGATCATGTTCGCCAGTGGGTGCAATTATTTTGTCTTCGGGAATACCCAAATCCGAGGCTAATTTTGCGCTTTGGCGTCCCATGACTGCGCAATACACATTGGCCGGCCATTGCCCCAGATTGGTCACAGCAATTTCAAGCACCGAGGGACTTACAAACACAATCAAGCGATTTGCTTTTTCAGTGGCGTTGTCGATCCAGGGTCTGATACGCGCCATGGCATTTAAATCGGGTACCAATTCAAATACGGGAAAATACATCACCTCGCCCGAATGCATTTGATCGAGCTGACGCTTCAGATCAACGCGCTGGGTCAGGTACTGATCGGGCAACTTGGGTTTGCATACGACCAAAGTGTGAGTCATGTCCGCGAATTATCCTTTAAATTGTTGTACAGCCGATTCAATCAAGGCCTGCGCACCTTCTTGCAATAATCCTTCAATAACCCGGTTTGCAGCCGTTTCCCAGTCTTGCAAACTTGCCTGTGCGCTTTTTTCGATCACTTCCTTGCCATCCGGGCTGGCCACAAGTCCACGCAAGGTAAAGGTTTGGGCATCATTCAGTGTGGCATATCCGGCAATTGGCACCTGGCAACTTCCACCCAAGGCCTTTGACACAGAACGCTCTGCACTTACCAATGCGGTACACACCGGATCAATCAAGGGTTTGACCAACTCAGCCAGTTTCGAATCATCGGCCCGAATTTCCAAACCCAAGGCACCCTGACCCACCGCAGGCAGCATGTCGGATGAGTCGATTACATTGCGGATTCGTGAATGCAAACCCAAACGCTTGAGACCCGCCGCAGCCAGAACAATCGCCTGATATTGACCGGAATCCAGCTTGCCCAAGCGAGTATCGAGATTGCCACGCAACGGTTCGACCTTTAAATGTGGGTATCGCGCCAACACCTGAGCCTGCCTGCGCAAGCTAGAACTGCCCACTACGGCACCCGCCGGCAAATCAGCCAAGCTTGCGTAATCGTTTGAGACAAAGGCGTCGTGTGGGTCTTCGCGGGTCATGAATCCCAACAACTGGAACTCGGGATCTACATCCATGGGAATGTCTTTGCCCGAATGCACTGCCAAATCGGCTCGCCCCTCAAGCAAGGCATGCTCGAGCTCTTTGATAAACAGTCCTTTCCCGCCAATTTTTGCCAGTGAGCGGTCCAGTATTTGATCGCCCTTGGTGGTCATGCCAACAATTTCGACCCCGGAAACCCCGGGCAAGGCCAACAAAAGGTCTCGAACATGTTCAGCCTGCCACATGGCCAAGCGACTTTCCCTTGATGCAATTCTTATTTTCATTCAGTGTAGCGACACGATTTGCCGCGATTCAGTTGATAAATTTCGGTCAATTCCCTACGGCAAGGCCGTGAGAAGGCGTTCATGCCGAAAGTCTAGCACGGCAACCCTTTATAATTAGGCCCTGTTCCAAAGTGCATAAAGGATTCCCCATGTCGAACCAATGGTCCAAAAAACAGGAAGCATGGTCAGCCCGATTCAATGAGCCCATGTCTGAGCTGGTCAAACGCTACACCGCATCTGTGTTTTTTGACAAACGACTGGCTGAATTCGACATACAAGGCTCACTGGCCCATGCAACCATGCTGGCTGAATGCGGGGTTATTGCTGAGTCCGATCTAAAGTCCATTCAAAGCGGCATGTCTCAAATTCTGGATGAAATCAAGGCTGGCCAATTTAATTGGCAACTTGACCTTGAAGACGTGCACTTGAATATTGAACGCCGACTGACTGAACTGGTTGGAGATGCGGGCAAGCGACTACACACGGGCCGTTCGCGTAACGACCAAGTGGCCACCGACATTCGCCTGTTTCTGCGCCATGAAGTCGATCGCATTCAGGGTTTATTGAAAGCGCTCATTCAAGCACTGCTCACGGTGGCTGAACGCAATCACAACACCGTCATGCCTGGCTTTACCCACCTGCAAGTTGCTCAGCCCGTTACGTTTGGACACCACTTGCTGGCCTATGCGGAAATGTTTGAACGTGATCTGGAGCGCATGCAAGACTGTCGCAAAAGAATGAACCGGCTGCCCTTGGGCGCAGCTGCACTGGCTGGCACCACATTCCCCATCAATCGCAACCGCACGGCTGAGCTGCTGGAGTTTGACGCCCCGACCCGGAACAGTCTCGACTCAGTATCGGATCGCGACTTTGCCATCGAGTTCTGCTCAGCCAGCAGTATTTTGATGATGCATGTGTCGCGCCTGTCTGAAGAATTGATTATCTGGATGAGCCAACGTTATGCGTTCATCGATCTGCCCGATCGTTTCTGCACCGGCTCGTCCATCATGCCGCAAAAGAAAAACCCGGATGTGCCCGAGCTTGCACGCGGAAAAACAGGCCGTGTCTACGGTCACTTGATGGGGCTGCTGACCTTGATGAAAGGCCAGCCACTGGCCTACAACAAAGACAACCAGGAAGACAAAGAACCCTTGTTTGACACAGTGGACACCGTGGTCGACACCCTGACAATTTTTGCTGAAATGGTTGAAGGTATTCAGGTGAAAGCCGACAACATGCGCGCAGCAACACTGGAAGGGTATGCCACAGCAACTGACCTGGCCGACGCATTGGTAAAGCGGGGCATGCCATTTCGAGATGCACATGAGGCAGTGGCGCGTGCCGTGCGCTATTGCGACACCCAGCAATGCGGTCTGGAGGCCTTGACAGTGGTTCAGCTGCAAGAAGCACTGAAGCTCAATGAATTGGGCTATAGCGACGATTTGGTGAACACCGAACTGTGTGCGGTGCTTACTTTGGAAGGTTCGCTTCAGGCTCGCAACCACATTGGTGGAACCAATCCAGAGCAGGTTAAAGCGGCGGCTGCGGAAACCAGAAAACGCCTGGGTTTGTAACGTTGAATGGTTTACTGGTCATTTCACGCGGTATCGACCGGTTGAATACCCGGTTGGGGCTTGCTGTGGGCTGGTTGATATTGATCACCACTGTGGTGTCTGCCTACAACGCAGTGGTGCGCAAAGTCTTCGACACCAGCAGCAATGGTCTGCTTGAAATTCAGTGGTATTTGTTTGGAGCGGTTTTCCTTTTAGGAGCAGCCTACACCCTTCAACAGAATGCCCATGTACGTATCGATGTATTGTCGAATCGTTTCTCAGAATCGACGCGTGCCTGGATTGACATCATCGGGCATTTGTTTTTCACACTCCCGCTAATCGGATTCGTCGTCGTTTCTGGCTGGGACTTTGCCTATGAGTCGTTTCGAATCAATGAATATTCTGCCGATCCAGGCGGTTTGATTCGCTGGCCTGCCAAGGCATTAATCGTTCTGGGTTTCACACTGCTTGGTTTGCAGGTTTGTTCAGAAATCATTAAAAAAATCGCCGTGATCAAGGGACAAAGCAAACAATGCCCATGATCCCTGTTGATTGGTTGGCCCCGCTCATGTTTGCAGTTTTATTGCTATTCATGATCAGCGGCTTTCCCGTTGCATTCGCCTTGGCAGCAAACGGGCTTTTGTTTGGCTACATTGCCATAGAACAGGGGCTAATGAATGTAGCCCTGTTGCAAGCCCTGCCTGATCGAATATTCGGAATCATGAGCAACGATACATTGCTTGCCATTCCGTTTTTTACTTTCATGGGTTTGGTGCTTGAACGCAGCGGTATGGCAGAAGATCTTCTGGAAACCATCGGTCAGCTGTTTGGTCGGGTGCGCGGCGGCCTGGCCTATGCAGTGGTGTTGGTGGGTGCCTTGCTGGCAGCCACCACCGGCGTGGTGGCCGCCTCTGTGATATCCATGGGGCTAATTTCCTTGCCTGTCATGCTGAAGTATGGCTACAGCCAATCCGTGTCCACCGGGGTCATCGCGGCATCCGGTACTTTGGCGCAAATTCTTCCGCCCTCTTTGGTACTCATCGTCATGGCCGATCAACTGGGGGTTTCCGTAGGGGCAATGTACCAAGGGGCCTTGGTTCCCGCCCTGCTGCTTGTAATGCTTTACCTTGGCTATGTGTTTGTAATTACCCGTCTTCAAAAAAACGCACTGCCCGCTTTGCCGCCAGAGGCCTGCTACCTGAGCCAAGACAACTCGGGATTGCGCATACTCAAAGCCGTGGTATTTGTTCTGTTCCCTCCATTGGCTTTGATTTTTCTGGTGTTGGGTACCATTTTCCTTGGCATTGCCACCCCTACTGAAGGCGGCGCCATGGGTGCTGTCGGCGCGCTGTTGATTGCAGCCTCAAAAAAACGCCTGAACTTGGCATTGCTAAAACAAGCCATCGACTCTACAACCAAATTATCTTGCTTTGTCTTGTTTATCTTGATCGGCTCGACCGTATTTGGCCTGACATTCAGGGCCATTGAAGGCGACATTTGGGTGGAGCATTTAATGGGAGATTTGCCTGGTGGCGAGCTGGGCTTTCTGATTGCCGTTCAAATCCTGATTTTTGTGTTGGGTTTCTTTCTTGATTTTTTTGAAATCGCTTTTATCGTGATTCCATTGCTGGTGCCTGTGGCTGACAAACTTGGCATCGACCTGGTGTGGTTCGGAGTCATGATCGCAATGAATATGCAAACCTCTTTCCTGACACCACCTTTCGGCTTCTCCCTGTTTTACTTAAAATCAGTAACACCAAAAATCATCAAAACAGTTGAAATTTACAAGGGGTCATTGCCCTTCATCGCCTTGCAGTTGGTGATGGTCGTCCTTATTTTTGCGTATCCCCAACTGGTAAGCCAAGAAGAAAAAGTGAAGTACCAAGACACCCCGTTGCAGCTTAAGTTGCCTGCACAAAACTACGGGGGTGGAAACGATCCGGCAGATCAACAACCTTTTGTTCCAAGCTTCAGCGAATAGACTCAGGCTGACTTGTATCAAATTAGCCGGCTCTTTTAGAGCCCAACCCCACAACCTCAGCCTTGCTTGAAATTCGATCGGCGAGTTCAAGCACAAACACCGTGCCGCCCTCTTTGACATTGCACATCGACAAATTCCATTCCATTTCCTGACAAAGGCGTTTAACCACGTACAAACCTATGCCAGTTTTCGGAAGATCGCTACCGAAGGTAGAGTACCTGGCAGCCTGATGCTGCAATATGTCTTCTTGAAGACCTGGGCCTGAATCTGTCACGGTAAAACGGTGAATGCCACCATGGCGTCTATACGAAAAAGCCACGCCACCCTCAAGTGTATGTTCTACGGCGTTAAATACCAGATTCCCCATGACACGTTTCAATCGCCGCGCATCAGTGTGAATCAGGAACTCCTCAACATCCACCTCGAAGGTCAATCCTTTGGTTTCAGCCAACTGCCCCATCCAGCCCTCGAGCGACTTGCAAAGCTCGGTGCTCGAAATACTTTCAATCCGCTTTTCACGTTGCTCACCGAGCTCAAGCCTGGTGGCCTCCAACATGTTTTCGGCCAGGTCGTGAAGCCAACGCTGACAACTGGTCATTTGACGAATAACCTGATTGGAAGCCGCATGTTGATGATAAGTGTCCAGCGAAGGGTGCCCAACCAGCAAACCCAATGCGTGCAATGGCTGACGCATGTCGTGCTGCACACCCGCAAGCCAGCGCAAGCGGTCTTTCCACTCACTGAGTACACCATGCTTGGCATTGCGCCAACGGGCTTGCTGCGTTCGCCTGTTTTGAATGCGTTGTTTTGCAATGCTGTACCTGTGCTGCCTTTCGAGTAAAACTGCCAGCAAAGTAAATGGCGTAACCCAACACAACACCGCAAAACTAAGATGGTGCCAATTCAATGACAATACCCAACCACCGAAAGCGGACGCAAACACCAAAAACCAAAGTTTCTCGGTGGGCGGTACCCGAAACGCACGCCTGCAAGACACCTTGGCATTGAGCAAACAGCCGCTAATAAAAGCGATATACGCCAATTGGGATTGAGCGCCCGTGTCCAGGCCCAACAACTGAAAAGACAAGGGCAACAAGCACAATGAAGCCAACAAACAAGCGTCGTAGTGTTGTTGTACCCATGCGCTAAGCCGATTGATTTGTCTCATTGGGCGCGGCTTAATCGGAATAAACCTCATCGGTTTTCTGTTCCTGCCAAGCGCGATACAGCATGGCCGCTTCCAGTCGGTTTCTGGCATTCAATCGCGCCAAAATACTGCGGACATGCGTTTTCACCGTTTCAGGCGACAGTCCCAAATTCTGGGCAATTTCATGATTGGATTCGCCCTTGGCGATTCGGTACAGCACAGACACTTGTCGCTCGGTAATTCGAGCCATTCTTTGTCCAATCGTAAATCCGCTGGCATGCTGCGTTTTTTGACTGATTTGATCAGTCCAGTTGTTTCGACGCAAACGCAATACCATGCTGTCGAGCACGCTCAGCACACGGTCTTGGGTAATGCCCTTCGATACGAATTCGGTTTCTGGATATTCATCAGCCATATCGCCGAGAATTTCCTCGTTCCCGGAGATCACCAGCGTGCGGCTGTAATCAAAAGTTTCAAGGGCTGTTTCCAGCACCTTCTCGGGAGTCATGTCGGGCAAACCCAAGTCGAGAAGCACAAGGTCAGGTTGCTCGAACCGGCTGTGTTCCAGCGCGGGCCCAATCCGGCTGAAAAGCTTGACTTCCAGGTCGGTGTAGCGCGAATTCATGATGTCGCGCAAGGCCATTGCAATGATTGGATGATCGTCAATAATAAATACGCGTAGCTGATTAGGAGTCGACATAAATTTGTCCCATACAAGTCAAGTGTCAGAAACTGTCGTTCAGAAGTGAATAGTGCCCTTGCCATTCATTACGACAGCCAAAAGAAGTGCGAACAACCCCGATAGGGGCGACACTGCGTTGGGTGACTTGCGCCAGGCTTTTGGTTCCATTAAACGAAAAAGAGCGGCCAGTCAGCCGCTCTTTATATCTGACCCCACTTGCGTAGGTCAAAAACTTACTTCGATCTGGGTATGTACGACGCCATGGAATTCTCTGCAACCCGAAACCAGTTGTTCTGGTCATTTCGGAAACGATTCCAGGAGGCAAAAATTTTCTTGAATTTCGGATTGTTGCTTGATTCGTCGGCATAAAGCTTTTCAGCTTCTTTGTAGGCCGCATCCAGAATGTCGCGCGGATAAATCCGAAGCTGGGCACCACCTTGAATCAAACGATTCAGTGCGGCTGGGTTTTTGGCGTCGTATTCGGCTGTCATCATCACGTTGACTTCAGCGGCCGCTACTTCGAATGCCGCCTGATAAGCTTTCGGCAAATTGTTCCAGGCATCCAGATTAATGTAAAAGCTCAAGGAAGGGCCTGGCTCCCAAAAGCCGGGGTAGTAGTAAAACTTGGCCACTTTCTGGAAGCCCAACTTTTCATCGTCATAAGGCCCCACCCACTCCGCTGCATCAATGGTGCCCTTCTCCAGAGCGGGATAAATGTCACCGCCTGCAATGGTCTGTGGTACGGCACCCAGCGCCGCCATGATCTTGCCGCCAAACCCGGGAATTCGAACTTTCAAACCTTTCAGGTCGTTCAGGCTTTTTACTTCCTTGCGCCACCAGCCGCCCATTTGCGTGCCGGTGTTACCCCCAGGAAAATTAACGATGTTGTAACCCTTCAGAAAGTCTCGGGTCATTTGCAAGCCACCACCATGATAAAGCCAGGCGTTTTGTTGGCGTGCGGTCAAGCCGAAGGGCAAGCCAGCCTCAAATGCGAATGTCGCGTCTTTGCCAACGTAGTAGTAACCCGCTGTGTGGCCGCACTCTACGGTGCCACGCTGTACCGCATCAAGCACCTGCAAACCCGGCACAATTTCACCCGCCGCGAATGGGCGAATGTCAAATTTGCCACCAGTCAATTCAGACACGCGTTTGGCCAACTGTGGGGAGGCACCCCACAAGGCATCAAGGCTTTTGGGGAAGCTGGATGTTAGTCTCCAGCGCACGCTTGGGCCATCTGCAGCCAATGCCGCTGTTCCTGAAGCGGCTGCGGTGGCGGCAGCAGCCCCCAAACCTGCCTTTTTGAGAAAGGAACGACGTTCCATTGCTTTGTCTCCTTTTTTCTTAATTCCCTGCAACGGTCATGGATTCAATCAAGATGCTGCCAACATGTTTGCTGCCGCGCCAATAGGCATCGTCACCCACAGCCACAATATTGGCCAACATGTCTTTCAAATTGCCGGCAATCGTAATTTCTTCAACCGGGTGAACAATAATGCCGTTCTCCACCCAATAACCAAATGCACCGCGAGAATAATCGCCAGTGACACCATTCACACCCTGCCCCATCATTTCGGTGACCAACAAACCGGTGCCCATGGTTTTAAGCAATGCATCAAGGCCACCCGAGACTGTTTTGGTGGAGCTGAGAATAAGGTTGTGAGTGCCGCCGGCATTGCCCGTGGTTTCCATGCCCAATTTGCGGGCCGAATAACTTGAAAGGAAATAACCATTACACGCACCTTTTTTGACCACGGTGCGCGCCTTCACTTTCACACCTTCTTCATCGAAAGGCGAGCTGCCATGTGCACCTTCAATGAACGGGTCTTCCTTGATCGTGATATGCGGCGCCCAAACCTGCTTGCCCAGTGAATTCAGCAAAAAGCTGGTTTTGCGATAAAGCGATGAGCCCGATACAGCGCCCACATAATGGCTCACCAAACTTGCCGCAATGGGTGCCTCAAAAATAACCGGACAGTTGCGCGTGGTAATGGGCTTTGAGCCCAGGCGCGCCAAGGCGCGCTGTGCTGCATAGGCGCCAATTTTGGCAGGTTTGGCCAGGTCTTTGGCTTTGCGCTCGGAGGAATACCAGAAGTCGCGCTGCATGGGACTGTCTTTGGACTTCTTCGCTTGTGCAATTGGCGACACCGACAGTGAATGGCGTGAATAGGGATAACCGCCCTTGAAGCCCTTGCTGTTGGCCGCAAAAAAATGACCTGATTCACTGGAAACATTGGCGCCGTCGGAATTTCGAATCTGCTTGCTGACATCAAACGCCGCCTGCTCCATCGTTAAAGCCTTTTCAACCGCTTTGGCGGTGCTTAAGCTCCACGGATAGTACAAATCAAGGTCGCGATGACGCTTGGAAATATTCTCTTCATCAGGCAGGCCCGCGAATTTATCCGCTGCCGTGTACTTGGCAATGTCCAAGGCCGCGCGAATGGTAGAATCAATCGCTTCCAGAGAAAAATCGGACGAGGAGGCATTGCCCCGTTTCTTCCCCTTAAATACACTGACACCAAAGCTTTTGTCGCGCGTGTGCTCAATGGTTTCAATTTCACCCATGCGCACGCTGACCGATTGACCCACTGCTTCGCTGATATCCACCGCACAATCGGTGGCCCCCAGCGATTTGGCTTTTTTCAATGCGTATTCGGTTAATTCCTGAAATGTCTCGGATTTAAAGCTAAAGCCCATATTGCCCTGCGAAAAATGCTGCTAAAAATGGCTAATATACAGCCCATGGAACCAGAAAACGAAAAACAGGGCGAGTTTGAAGAATATGATCGCCCCAGCAAGTCATCGGTGAAGCGAGACATGCTGGCCCTGCAGGATTTGGGCAAAACCCTGTGCGAAATGCCCTACGACAAAGTCAAACGGGCACCGATCGGCGAACGCCTGCTTCTCGAGATCGCAGAATTTCACAAGTGCAAGTCATTTGGCGCCAAAAAACGTCAAATGCAATTCATCGGTAAGTTGATGCGCGATGAAGAGCATGAAGACATTCAAGCGTGGGTCAATGGCGAAACCGTGGAACAAAAACTCAAGGTGTTGCACCTGCACGCTGCAGAGCAATGGCGCGATCGCTTGATTGAAGACCCCAGCCTGCTGGCCACGTTCATCGAAAGCTTCCCTGCCGCAGCCCGTGAAAACCTGAACCCGATCATTCGGCAAGCGGTGCAAGAACGCGCTGCGAAAAAAGCGCCGAGAAATTTCCGCCAGTTGTTTCAGATCATTTACCGTTTGATCGAAGAAAAAGCCGAGGAAGACGAAGCATGAGTGTTGATGCGGTAAGAATCGGGTTGGTGTCGGTGAGTGACCGTGCCTCGGCAGGTGTTTACCAAGACCAAGGCATCCCCAGCCTGAAAACCTGGTTGCAAAATGCCCTGCTCAATCCAATTGAGTTTGTTGAGGTACTTATTCCCGACGAACAAGCCGACATTGAAAATGCCTTGAAAAAGCTGGCTGATGAGCACCGCTGCAATTTGATTTGCACCACGGGTGGCACAGGCCCAGCCAAACGCGACGTTACTCCGGAAGCGACCCTGGTAGTGGCGCACAAGGAAATGCCTGGCTTTGGCGAGCAAATGCGCCAGATCAGCCTGCACTTTGTGCCCACAGCGATTTTGTCGAGGCAAGTAGCCGTAATTCGTGGTGAAAGTCTTATTTTGAATTTACCGGGCCAACCCAAGGCCATTGCTGAAACCCTGGAAGGTTTAAAGGACAAGGAAGGCAATAGCCTGGTGAAAGGCATTTTCGCGGCTGTTCCCTATTGCATCGATTTGATTGGTGGCCCATACATGGAAACCAATGAAGCGGTAATTAAAGCATTTCGGCCCAAGTCGGCCCTACGAAAGCCTGCCGAAGGCTAATCCGCAGAAGGAAGTACACCGTGAACCTGGATTCAAACCCGAATATTGAATGTGTTGTTGTTGAAACTGGCCCGAAACCCACTGCTTGCGTGATTTGGCTGCATGGCTTGGGTGCAGATGGTTATGACTTCGTACCCATTGTCAAAGAACTTGAGCAAATGGGTTTGCCGAGCACACGATTTGTATTTCCACACGCGCCGAAAATTCCGGTGAGCATCAACGGTGGTTACGTAATGCGGGCATGGTACGACATTAAAAACGTTGACCTGCAACGCCAGGAAGATGAAGGTGGCATACGGCAAAGCCAGGCCACAGTAGAACGATTGATCAACGATCAAATCGCCCTGGGTTTTACGCCTGAAAAAATTGTACTGGCTGGTTTTTCCCAGGGTGGTGCAATTGCTTACCAGGTGGGTTTGCGCACCACACACAAATTGGCAGGATTGATCGCCTTGTCAACTTATCTGCCTTGCGAAAACACACTGGATTCTGAATTGAACCCAGACAGTTTGAGTATTCCTGTGTTGGCCGCTCATGGTGAACAAGACAACATTGTGCTGATCGAGCGCGGGGAAAAAGCCGTGAAACTGCTGCAAAGCAAAGACATGGACATTCAATGGCACACCTACCCCATGGCCCATTCTGTTTGCGGTGAAGAGGTGGTTGAAATAGCCAATTTCTTAAAGTGCGTGCTTTAATCTTTTACTGTATATATAAACAGCTTTTTGGTTTATACTTGAACCCAGTAATAACCAAGCAGGTGTACCTATGCCAGCGCAAGCGCAACAACTGATTTCGATTATTGAACTGGAACGCGCAATCAACTATTGGCGCTCAAAATACCCGTCCTCAAGAGACACCATGACACTGTGTCCACAAGCAGCCTGTTTGGCTGAGCTGTATGCTCGCATGATCATTTTTCAAGCGCACGATATTTCGATCGCCGAATTTTCAGCAAAAGCCAAAAAAGCGCTTCGTGAAGCCGAACAGGCCTATGCAGGTCGACAAAATCAGGCCGCTTGAATTGCCGTGTAGCAATGCTAATTTGCACGGCTTATCAATAGGTACGCTGCGCTCCACAACTGACTTGAAACAGGTGCATTGCAAGGTCCTTTTAATTGACTGATTTGCCATCCATTGGCGCCAATCCGCCTTAACTCCAGCGTGCCACGTTGTGGGCTGTGGCCTTTAATTTGAAGATGAAAAATACAAATATCGCCAGCCATGCAGCGATCAATGTAGGACGGCACGCAATGGTGCATTTTTTTGGCTTCATTCAGCAGTGCATTCAACGAGTTCAATTCAATAAACTCAATGTTTTCACCCAAGCTGCCCATACCCAGAATTTCGGGCCAAAATACATTTTGTCGCCCAAAATCCAAATCCAGTTCGACCAAATGCCAATGCGCCTGACGAGCCATTAAAGTGTCATACGTCCAGTTTCTTGAAATGATGACTGGGCGTTTGGTAGCGCTGGCAGCGCTTCCGAGCAACCAATCCGCAATCAAGGGAAATTCTTCCTGCTCAAGTTCCCTTCGGTGCTCAAGCTTGAAATTACTCTCGCGTCGCTCCAAGGCCAACCTGACTCCGCGCAAAACATTCAAAGCGGCAACAGAACCCAAATTTTCGTGATTGCGCCTAAGCCAGGTACTTAGCCCACCAAAACCCATCAACGCGGCAGTTTGCTTGTCCACCCAGGAAATCGGAATTGAGCGGTCTAAAGCGGCATGAAAATTCACCCAGCTCAAGTGACTTAGCTGCCCCCAATTAACTCGCGCAATGTAGGCGGTTTTTTGATGCGTCAACCAACGCCAGGTTTGCTGGCTCATGCCTTGTGCCAACATTCGGTTCTTAACCAGTTGCCAGTTCGGTAAATTGCTCCACATGCCGCGGTCTTGAGCAAGCAAGGGTGCCAATGCCAGGTTTTCACTTAACCTGTTCTGAAGCACGGTTTTAAATGCAGCCACCTGGCTTAAATCCAGCAAGGTGGTGTGTTTGGGTGCGATGCGCAAGGCGAGTTTAAGAACATGGCTGCCATAGCGTCTTCGAATTGCACTTGTCCAGGCTCGTTGAATGTCGTTCAGGCTGGCAGCATCAAGCGGAAAACACAATTCAGAGCCCTGCAAATCACCTGGAATCTGAATACTCGGTGGGGCTTGCCAAACCGATCGCATCAAATCCGATTTCAAGTTCCATGCCGCCTCGTCCGTCAAAACAACCCGACAGGATTCAGCCAGTTTGGCACGTGCTCTCATGCCCCATTCAAAATAAAGTCCTGTTCTGGTGCTCACCAAACGCGCAGGCAGCCGCGGCGACTTAACTCGCGGTATGCTGATGGCTGTGTTCAATTCAAAATCTAACAAAGGGCGCATGATGGACTACAAGTCAGAAGAACCCGTCAACATTGAGATCTTACAGCAAGGCGAGATCTGGAAAATTTCCATCAATCGAGCAGAGGCTCGTAACTGCGTCGATCGATACACCGCTGATCAACTTGAAAAAGCGTTTCAATCATTTGAAACCAATGCGGTAGCACGCGTGGCTATTCTGACTGGCGAGGGTGGCAATTTTTGCGCAGGTGCAGACTTAAAAGCAGTTGCATCGGGTGATCCAAGCCGCGTAAACCGCATGGAAAGACATGGTGCTGGCCCCATGGGAATAAGCCGCATGGAATTGAGCAAACCCGTTATCGCCGCAGTGTCTGGCTACTGTGTGGCAGGTGGACTTGAATTGGCTGCGTGGTGTGATATGCGGGTTGCCGACAGCACTGCAGTATTTGGTGTGTTTTGTCGACGCTTCGGTGTGCCGTTGATTGATGGCGGAACCGTGCGTTTGCCTCGGTTAATCGGTCAAAGCCGCGCCATGGACATGATTTTGACTGGTCGCCCGGTCGATGCAGCCGAGGCCTTCTCTTGGGGCTTGGCCAACCGCTTTGAAAAAGAAAGAACCGCACTGGAAGGCGCCATTGAATTGGCCAGCCTGTTGAGCAAACATCCACAAACCTGCATGCGCAACGACAGGCAAAGCGTGCTGACTCAATGGGGATTCGGTGAACGTGAAGCGCTGGAGGAAGAGTTTGAATTCGGTTTGAATACCCTGACATCGGGCGAAACAGTTGAAGGCGCAACTGCCTTCAAGGAAGGCCTGGGTCGCCACGGCGAAACCGTTCAGTAAGAAACTAATTCAGACTGACAATGACGCCGAATTTCGCTGAATTCGAAACTTGGCGTGAATCCGCTGTGGTGGAATAAGAACTGGATTCAACACCGAAAAACCAGTTCGCCAAACCACCGCGATTGGTGAGCAAATACAAACCCTGACTTTCGCTGTTCAATGTGGTGCTGGACAATCGGCCCGGTGTGTAAACAAGGCTCAGGTTCTCTTGAAGTGACACTTGCAGACCACCGTAAATTGCCTTGATTAAGGACTCTGGCTTTGCTGCTGACACAGCCAAACCTGTTTTGCTTGTGTTCAGGTTCGAGGGGATAACTACCCCTTCATCCACCGCAACTCCCCTGAATAAACTGACTTTGCCCAACAATCCCGGCAGGGGTTTTTCTCGATCAACCGTATTGGCTGGAGCCAGCATTCGATTGCCAAGTTTTTCGCTCACCTTCAAGGCAAGCGGCTCAGCGGCACCAAGCACCCCCTGGTAGAAGCAACCTGTCATCAGGGCAAGGGCCATCAAAGCCAGCTGTTTTGAGCCAATAAGTGCCATGAAACACCTCTTCAATACAGAAATTTACTTACTTCAATTAACGGTCATCTTGAGTTTTACTGAATTGCAAGATTGGACTAACCCCACTGTGGGTGAACCACACGTTTTCGCCCTAGAATCAAGGCCAATGCCATCCTTTAGAGTATCCAATCTACTTCAATACCTGAAAGTAACATTTTTCAGCTTTGGTGATACACTGAAATGACTACATAAAAGTCACTACTTCGAGCTACCACCTCTTGCAAGTGAACTGACCAAAATACCGGAGACAACAGCAATGCATTCTTCTTCACGAAGGACGGATTTCCTTTTTCCATTGACCCGTGTGGCCGCTGCCACTTTGTTCGGCTTGGCCTACGGGACTTCCGCCCAAGCGGGTGGTACTGCTTTTGACGCCACCAGTATCAGTGCGATGGGAAATGCCTCTGCCGGTCAAGCCGCAGAGGCCGGTGATGCATCGGTGTTGTTTGCCAACCCGGCAGCACTGACAAGGTTTAAACGCGCTGAATTAACCCAAGGTGCGGCAGTGATCGCGATTGGGACTGATTACACCTCGACCCAGAATAATGACGGCGCCGACTCCGGAGCGCCACAAGGTCAAAACGGCCAGGTATTCAGCCGCAAAGACGGCTACGATGCCGCTGCTTTGGCCCCCAACCTGTTTATTGCCATTCCGATCAATGAAAAACTGGTCATGGGCTTTGGTGCTTCAGCTTCACATGGTTTGGTGATTCATTACGATGAAAATTTCCCGGGACGCAACCAGGGGCGCGACATTGACTTCAAAGTAACACGACTGAATCTTGGATTTGGTTACAAATTAAGCCCCACCCTTTCCTGGGGTTTGAATGGCTCATATGAGCGCTACTTTCAGTCCATCAAGTTAAAACTGAATTATCGCGAAGCTGTTGAGGCCTTGGCACCGGGCTCCGCCGCGCTGATTGAGGGGCCTGCCGGTGCATTGATTGGGGCACCACCCATTCCCGGCGAGAGTAATGCGGGCCTGCGCATGTTTGGCTGGGCATTTAACGCGCAGTTGGGTGGTTTGTGGGAGCCCACTGAAAACACCCGTGTGGGCATTTCCTATCGGCCAAAAACTGAATTTACGGGCAATCGCGGTAAATTTAAACTGGACGACTCGCCTGAACAGGCAGCCTTTCGCGCATTCCTTAACAGCGACAGCCTGATCAACAATCTTGCATTTGGGGCACTGGGTGTAAACGGTCCTCAGGCAGCCGGTGACTTGGCACCCGAACAAATCATCAAACAGGAAATTACCTTACCCGATGAATTGCGGCTTTCTGTGTTTCACCATGCCACGCCCAAACTGGATTTGATGGCGACCTATACACGTCAGGATTTCTCGGTGACCACTTTGAATTTTGTGCGAGAAAGCAATGGACGAACACTTGAAAATATTCCGCAAAATTTTGTGGCTGCAGAATCGTACCGGGTTGGTTTGAATTACAAGCTTTACAAAAGGCTGACACTGCGTGCGGGCTACGCGATTGAAAACAGCGTCATTGACGATGAAACCCGAATCACGATTTTGCCTGACAGTGATCGACAATATTTTGCGTTTGGCGGGCAGTTCGATTTAAGCCGCGACACCAGCATTCACTTTGCTTACCAAAAACTGGACACTGACCCGGCACCGGTTGGAAACAACAAAGGCATTACACCACCTGAAGTTCGCGGTGGCGACTTTCGAGGCAATGTGCAACTGGATACTCACTTTTTTGGTGTCGGCATTACCGAGCGGTTTTAATCAGGATTGCACACCCAGTGCTCGGAATAAACCAGCAATCAATGTTGCGTAATTGGTTTGTTCCGTAGCCAATGCCTGTTCGGCGTTGGCATAAACGCGCTGTGCGTCCACCACGTCCAGAAAGCTGATCAAGCCCAATTGGTAAAGGGCATCGGCTTGCTCAAAACTCCGTTTACTTGATACCACGGCCTTGCCTAGCGCTGTTTGCCGGGACGTTGAGGCGTCGATGGCAGTTAATGCGTTCTCAACCTCTTGTGTAACCACCCGAAGTACCTGCTCATACTCGGCCAAAGCGCCTTCGGCGCGGGCCAACGCTGCATTCAGCCTGGCATTTCTGGCACCACCGTCATACACCACCTGGTTCAATGCGGCAGCCAAAGAGCCGATCAGCAGGCTGGTCGCAGGGTTTGAATTGATGGCGGTGCTTCCAATCTGAATATTGGCCATCAATTCAATGCTGGGATAAAAATCCGCTTGCGCCACGCCAACCTCAGCGGCGGCCTGGGAAAATCTCGCTTGCGCCAATTGAACATCGGGTCGGGCTTGAATGACTTGGAACGGCACGCTGACTGGAATACCCAATCGATATTCAGGCAAATTGCCCTCTGGCCTTAACAATTGTTCATAAGCACCGGGAAATTGACCGCTCAAGGTTGCCAAGCGGTGACGAGAATCTTGCAAAGCCCGTTGCAGAGGAGCAATGCTTGCTCTTAAATTCTCCACCGATGTTTCTGCGCGCCTTACATCGAGCTCGGGTGACAATCCACTTTCAAATCTGGCTTGAACAATTGCCAATGTTTTTTCCTGTAGCTCGACCGATTCCTTCAACATCGCCAATTGTTTCTGATTGCCACGCAAGCTCAAGTACTCTTGGGCAACAGCAGTACTGGTTGCGATGATCTGGGCTCGCAAACCTGCCTGTTCAGCCAAAAGGTTTGCAGCTGCCGCACGTACTTCTTGCTCAACCCGACCTGCCAGATCAAGTGGCAAAGTAAAACCGAGACCCAACAAGTTACGGCGTTCATCGCGAGCATTGTTACTGGAAGTGCTGTTGTTTCGATCTGATTTCTGGCCGCTGACCTCTGCATCCAGCTCGACCAAGAGGGAATCCCCTGCTTCGCTAAATTCCAGCAAGGCACGGGCCTCTTTAACGCGCGCTGCCGCAGCTGCGATTTGAAAATTGTTGTCAATGCTGGTGTTGACGAGCTGATTTAATACAGGATCGTTGAATCCTTCCCACCACCGAACACCAGCAATTCCAACGTCTTGAACGCTGCTCAAATTTTGCAGAATATCCTGTGCTACAAATTTTTCCGGTGGCCTGGTTTCAGACTTAGGTAAATCAGGCGGTGCGCTTGCACAAGCCGATAACAGCGCAAGGGTCAATGTCAGCTTGAGTATCCAGGCGGTGCGCTTCATACGTCCACCTCGCCTTTTTTCAAACTGGTTTCATAAGCTTCAATTTCTTTGTCGAGCAATTCTGCGGCGTGTGCCCTTGGTTTCATGAAAGGCGCGATAAAGCTGTAGCCCATCGGAGCAAGATAAAGCGTAAATAAAGTGGAAAGCCCCAAACCACCCAACACCACCCAGGCAATGGCTTCACGCGCTTCGGCCCCGGGACCTGACATTAAAACCAAAGGAAGTACGCCCAATAAAGTGGATAGCACGGTCATCGCAATCGGGCGAAGCCGCATGCGTGCACCCTCCCGAATGGCCGAGTCAATGCTGTGTCCTTCATCGCGAAGCTGGTCCATCAGTTCAACCAGCAAAATCGCATTTTTAGTCATCAAACCAATGAGCAGCACCAAGCCAATTTGACTAAACAGATTCAGCGATTGATTGGTAATCAGCAAGGCAAACACCGCTGCGGCAAGCCCGAATGGCACAGTGAACATCACCACCAAAGCACTGCCCACACTTTCAAATTGAGCTGCCAACACCAGGAACACCACAATGAGTGCAACAGCGAAAGTGATCAGCATTTCATTGGAGGATTCCTCCAGCGTGGCTGCTTCGCCAAGAAAAATTAAAGTCGATGTCGATGGCAGCGTAGCATCCGCGACCGCGCGGATTTGTTGCATCGTGGTACCCAAATCGGTACCCGGTGGAATGCCGATATTCAATTCCACCGCCCTGCGCTGGGCATGGCGGTCCAATTCAGCGGCCACTCCGCGTTCTTGTACGTTAATCATCGAGGCCAGTGGCACAAGCTGGCCTGTTTCACTGCTGGTATAAATGTTCAGCAAATCAAAGGGAGAATTCAAGCTGCCATTGCTGGAACCCAGCATTACGGGCACAGCCTGATCCCCCACACTTAAATCAAGCAACTGGTATTCGTCAGCCATAATTTGCAAAGTTTGGGTAACCCGGCTTACAGGCACCTGTAAGTCGCTGGCTTTCTCGCGATTAATTTCAAAGCCCAGCTCGGGCTGCGAAGTATCGTACTGAACGCGAACGTCCTGAACCGCATCAATCTGCTTGAGCAAGGCTTCTGCCAACAAGTCTGCATTGTTGGCCAGCACATCGTAATCATCGCCCAACAAGGCGATTTGCAAGCCGCCACCGCCACCACGAATGTTCAAGCTGCTTTCATTCCGGAAACGCACCTGTGCACCCGGGATACTCGAAAGCTCTTTGCTCAATTTGGCTGCAAGTTCTTGTTGGCTTGTGTCGCGCTCGCTCCAGTCAGCCAAATTGGCCTGAATGGCCACGCGATTCTTGTCGTATCGGCCAACAATCGTGAACATATCAGTGATGAGTCCCTGCTCTTGATAGGGTCTCATGATGTTCTCGGCAATTTGCCCTTGTCTTCCGCTGTATTCGAGTGAGGCACCATCGGGCCCGGTAAAATCAACGACCAATCGCCCCCTGTCCTCTGGGGGTACCAGTTCTTGATTCAGCAGAGTAAACGTTAATCCACCAGCAAGTGCGACGCCGAGAAATACCAACAAAAAAACCAGTCTGTGATGCAAGAAACCATCAAGGGTACGGAAATATGCATTTGCAATTCGATCTCCGAATGTTTGAAGATGACCCATCAAACGAGCGACTTGACCGGTAGAACGCGCGTCTTCTTTCAGGAGTTTTGAAGCCAGCATGGGGCACAGGCTCAATGCAACAAAAGTACTGATGATGACCGCCATCGACAACACCATGCCGAACTCCCGAAACAGACGACCTGTTTCGCCGGGCAAAAAAGCAATTGGCAAAAATACCGCCACCAAAGAGGCAGTGGTCGCAATGACAGCAAAGAAAACCTGTTTCGTTCCCAGCAAAGAAGCCACCGTGATGCTTTCACCCAGTTTCTTGCGGCGTTGAATATTCTCGAGCACCACAATGGCATCATCCACGATCAGGCCGGTGGCCAACACCAAGGCAAGAAGAGTCAGCATATTGACCGAAAAACCTGCCAACCAGATCGCCGCCAAAGTGCCCACCAGCGAGACAGGCATGGTGACTGCAGGAATGAGCACCGCCTTCCACTGCCCTAAAAACACAGCAATAACAATCAACACCACCACAACGGCAAACATCAGCGACATCAGTACTTCTTGCAATGCACCTTTAATGAATACTGAATCGTCGGAAATCACGATGACTTGCAGGTCCTTGGACTGCGCATTGATCTGCGCCATCCGTTTTTTCACATCGCTGGCGATCGCAATGGTGTTGCCGCCAGCCTGCCGCAAAACACCCATACCGATCACGGCACGCCCGTTCAACAGTGAGTACGATTCAGCCGACATGGGGCCGTAATAAACCTCGGCCACATCGCGAACCCGTACGCCATTTTTGATCAATATGGAATTAATGGCTTCAGTGTCAATGGTGGAGGCATTTGCACGCACCAACAGCTCTTGTTTGCCTGACAAATAACTGCCTGCCGGGACATCCAGGTTCATGGTCTCCAGACTACTGAGCACGTCGGTGGCCACCATGCCATAGCGGGCCAGCTTTGCAGGGTCCAGAAGCACCCGCAGCACACGGGGTTGACTGCCATTCAACGGAACATCTGCAACGCCATCAATTGACACAAAGGCAGGCACCAAATCACGCTCAACGCGTTCAGCAAGATCCTGTATGGCCAAGGTGTTGCTGTACACGGCAAGCTGAACCACGGGCCGAGCATCGTCGTCAGCCTTGATCACCAAAAGTTGATCGAGGTTTTCCGGCAATTGGTTGGTAATTCGACTAACAGCCTCACGCACGTCGTTGGCGGCTACGTTGACATCGATATCCGGTGAAAACTCCATGCGCACCCGCATATTGTTTTCCTCGCTCGAGCTTTGAATACGCAGCACCCCGGAGACACGTGCAACAGCCCCTTCCACCTTGGACGTCACCTCGGCATCCATCGTGGTGGGCGATGCGCCCTGGTAAACTGCACGAACAACAACTACGGGTCGGTCGATGTCAGGCAACTCCCTCACCTCGACGCCGAAAATGCTGACAATGCCGGCGAGCATGATCAACAGATTCAGCACCACGACCAGCACTGGCCTTTTCAGCCCCAGTGCGGTTAAACCGTCCGTTGCGCGACTCATCGCAATGGGTCCTCAACCTGCTCGACACCGACACCTTCTGCAAGCCGCAAGCCACCTTCTACGACAACAATTTCACCTTCCGTGATATTGCCTTCGAGAAACACCCGACCCTGTCGGCGATCAGCCACACGCACATTCTCACGGTCCGCCTTACCATCGCGGATCATCCAGACATAGGATCCTTCCCGATCCCACTGCAGAGCAATTTCAGGCACCGACGCCAGCATTTGTCCCTTGACTGCCATTTGCACAGCAAAGGACATTCCGGGGCGCAGTAAATCGTCGGGGTTGCTGATATTTGCCCGAACCCTCAGCGAACGTTTTTCGGCATTCAGACGGCTGTCCAAGGCAACAACACGCGTTTTGAATTTCTGGCCAGGCACCGAGGGGGTGGTTGCCACAACCTCGATTTGTTCCATAGCAAGGGCACTTAGCTGGCCCACCAATGCCTCTGGAACTTCGAAATCAATGTAAATAATTTCACGGGAATCTACACCGGTAATTAAGACACCAGGTCCAATCCGCTGGCCTGGATCAATATCGGTAATTCCGACAACGCCAGCAAATGGCGCTCGAATTTGATGATTGGAAATGGCCAGCTTGGCCTGATCAACGGCAACTTGAGCAGCCTCGTAATCAGCTTGTGCTGAATCAACCTGGGTTTGGGGCACAGCTCCCTTGCCTACAGCCTGCTTGTATCGGTCCAACAAACTTTTGGTGTTTTTGAGCTGCACTTCCGCGAGCCGTAGCGCAAGTTGCTCCTCGCGGTCATCCTGCTGAACAAGCAGATCGCCTTGTTTGACTTTCTGCTGCGGCTTGAACATCACTTTCGTGACTTTTTCATCCACAATTGCAAACACCTCGGCAGACTTGTCGGCCCAACCGGTTGCAATAGCACCAAATGAACTTCCAGTGGACTCAAGCTTTACAGCTTCAACCAATACTTTGGGCGCAGCGCCTTTGCTGCCCTGCTTCGGCGCATTTTGAGATCGATCGCCCAGCAAGGTTTGAGAAACCGAGTAGGCCGCTCCCAGTGCAAGTACGAGAACAAGAAAATAAAACAGACGTTTGATCAAGCCCCAGGCTCCACTGCAGATGCGACGAGAAAGGTTATCACGTATGAAAGTACCTACATCGAGACCAAGACGCAGCAAATAAGTTCGGATTTCCCCTAGTTGCGGGGGTAAACGATAGGAAAACTTGAAGCTTGATTCGGGATTTTAATCGTCGAGATCGTCATCGTCATCGCTGACAGCATCAATGCCGGCCTCAACAACGGCACCGGTCACTTTAATACCCGTAGAGACAACAGCACCAGTGATTGAAATGGCAGCGCCAGCTGTGGCACTGACCACCGCGCAACCTTGAATGAAAGGCAAGGTACTGAAAACCAGAGAGAAGAGTACTGCTTTGTTCAAGATTGGACGCATAGTCGCCTCGAAGCCGTAAATGAAAAACGCCTCTGACCCTGTGGGTTAGAGGCGTTTTGTGCCAAATTTGGCATCCCCAACCGGATTCGAACCGGTGTTACCGCCGTGAAAGGGCGGTGTCCTAGGCCTCTAGACGATGGGGACCTAAAACTGTGTGCTTTGGTGGAGGTAAGCGGGATCGAACCGCTGACCTCTTGCATGCCATGCAAGCGCTCTCCCAGCTGAGCTATACCCCCGAAGCGAAGACCGAGATTATTAATTATTTCGTTTAACTTGTCAACAAACAGCTGATACTTTTTAAACAAAACTTTTAATTCTTTTTGCCTTCTGCCTGCATTGCCTCAGCAATTTGAGCAGCCCGAATTATACACATATTTGTCGGGTACACTGCAAGTGATTTTTTCAAAAAAAAGAAGCAAACAACAAATGAAATACTGCAGCACATGTGGCACCCAGCTTGAACTCCGAATTCCAGACGGCGATAACCGCGAACGCAGCTGTTGCCCTGGGTGCGGGGCCATTCACTACGTGAACCCGAAAATTGTGGTTGGCACCATTCCGACTTATCAGGGCAAGGTGCTGCTTTGCAAGCGGGCTATCGAACCCCGTTATGGCTTCTGGACACTACCAGCAGGCTTCATGGAATTGAACGAAACCACGCACCAGGGCGCAGCACGAGAAACCTGGGAAGAAGCTGGCGCCAAAATTGAACTGGGCCCCCTGTTCACCATGTTTGATGTAATCCGGGCCGAACAGGTTCACATCTTTTTCCGCGCCGAGATGCCTACCTCTACCTTTTGCGCAGGTGAAGAAAGCCTGGATGTGAAATTGTTTTCAGAAAATGAAATCCCATGGGATGAACTGGCTTTCAAAACCGTATCTAAAACACTCACCCTGTTTTTTGCAGACAGAAAAGCCGGGCGCTATTCCCTGCACACGGGCGATGTGTTCGACCACACTGACTGGACTGATTCGCAATTCAAGGCCGGATGACAAAAACCACTATTCCCTGGCTAGACTCACCAAGCGAATTCCCCGGCACAAGCCAGGCATTGGACTACCCTCCAGGGCTGCTTGCAGCCAGCATGGAGATCAATGCAGACTGGCTTGAAGCAAGTTACGCCCGTGGCATATTTCCCTGGTACTCCCAAGGCGAACCGGTACTTTGGTGGAGCACATCGCCCAGAGCGGTGCTTTACACCGCTGAATTCAAACTGCATCGGTCACTGGCAAAAGCCATACGGAAGATGCAAGGCACCCCGGGTAGCGCAATTCGTTTAAATACAGCCTTTACAGCAGTCATGCAGGCCTGTGCAGCGCCCCGCCCAGGACAAGACAGCACCTGGATCACAGATGAAGTCATTGCCGCATACACCGTGCTTCACCAGCGAGGCCTGGCCCACTCGGTGGAATATTGGGAAGGCGATCAATTGGTGGGCGGCCTGTATTGTGTAGCCTTGGGCAAGATGGTGTACGGTGAAAGCATGTTTGCCACAAAAACCGATGCCTCCAAAGTAGCCTTCGCTCATTTTGTGTATTGGCTAAAATCACAGAATGTGCACATAATTGATTGCCAGCAGGCCACCGTACACTTGATGTCGATGGGGGCCCGTACGGTAAGCAGAAAGGTGTTTGAGACTGAAATGGTGAATTCCATTGTTCAGCCCACCTTGAATTGGGAACCTCGCGAACTTAAATGGACGTATGACCAGACCTAAGGAACTGCCCTTCTCCACATTGCAGTTTTACTCGACTGCACCTTATCCCTGCAGCTATCTGGACAATAGATTGGCCAGATCGCAGGTGGCTACCCCCAGCCATTTGATCAACGCCGATGTGTACAGTGAACTGGTGCGCATGGGCTTTCGTCGCAGCGGGCTGTTTACCTACAAACCCCATTGCGATGGCTGTAACTCGTGCAAACCGCTGCGCCTGAAGGTGTCACAATTTCAAAGTAACCGCAGTCAACGCCGCACGTCAAAATCATTTTCCAGCCTGAAACCAAGCGTGCAGCGCCTTCACTTCAATTCCGAACATTACGCGCTTTACCTGAAATACCAATCTGCAAGGCACCATGGCGGCGGAATGGATGAAGACAGTCGCGAGCAGTATTCTCAATTTCTGTTGCAAACCCGCGTGAATTCACGCCTGGTGGAATTCAGAAACCCAGAAGGTAAATTGATGATGGTGTCGATCATCGACATTCTTACTGATGGCCTGTCCTCGGTGTATACCTTCTTCGACCCCGACGAGCGCAGCGGCCTGGGCGTCTACGGCGTGCTTTGGCAAATTGAACAATGCCGAGACCTGGAACTTCCCTACCTGTATTTGGGCTATTGGATCAAAGAAAGCGAGAAAATGGCCTACAAGGCCCGCTTTTCCTCCGCAGAAATTCTTCAAGACAATTTGTGGCAGCCCCTGCCTGAGCCAAGCGCCCCATAAGGTCCTGAATTCCCCGTTACAATGCGGGCTGTTCATCCAATTTACCGGTGTTTAAGAACCGCCATGCTGCTGCCCTATTCGCTTGTTCGCCCTGCCCTGTTTGCGCTCGATCCCGAGAAAGCTCACCACGTCACATTCAGTAATTTGCAAATGTTGCGCAAGCTGGGTTTGCTGAAACTTTTTTCGCCCAAAGCCGTGGCCGATCCTGTGAAAGTCATGGGGATCGATTTCCCGAACCGCGTGGGTCTGGCGGCCGGGCTGGACAAAGACGCGGCCTACATCAGCGAACTGGGTTTAATGGGATTTGGTTTTCTCGAAGTCGGTACAGTGACCCCCAAGCCACAAGCTGGTAACCCGCAACCCCGCCTGTTTCGCCTGCCACAAGCCGATGCGCTGATTAACCGGATGGGCTTTAACAATGAAGGTGTTGACACGCTGATACAAAATGTAAAAGCCAGTAACTACCCAGGCGTGTTGGGAATCAACATTGGAAAAAATGCGATTACCCCAGTGGAAAATGCTGCCGACGATTATTTGAAGGCACTGGAAGCGATCTACCCCTACGCCACATACATTACAGTCAATATTTCCTCACCCAACACCAAAAATCTTCGCGATTTGCAAGGTGGTGACAGCCTTGACATTTTGCTGGGCGCTCTGAAAGAAAAACAAAAAGCACTGTCTGATGAACACGGCTTGTACAAACCCATGGCATTGAAAATTGCGCCCGATCTGGACGACGATCAAATCGACGCCATTGCGAAGCGACTCATCCATTTCGGCTTTGACGGTGTGATTGCGACCAACACCACGATCGACAAAACCAGGGTGGCAAACCTTGCACATGGCGACGAGCAAGGTGGCTTGAGCGGTGCGCCCGTACTGGAGAAATCAACCCACGTGATCAAACGTTTGTACGCCGAACTGGGCGATGACATTCCAATTATCGGCGTGGGCGGAATTTCCAGCGGCGAGCATGCAGTAGAAAAAGTTCGCGCCGGCGCAAAGTTGGTTCAAATTTACACCGGGCTGATTTACAAAGGTCCTGAGCTGGTGACCGAGTGCGCAGCCACCATACGCATGAACTGTAAACCGCACCTGCTGAAAAAATAATACTTATTTTTTCTTGCGTTGCTGATACAGATTCGAGAAAGTTTCTCCGGTGGGCACCGGAAAATCACGTTGATCGGTCCAACCACTGGCGCCAGGCAAACTGTGAATTCCGCCTTTGCGTTTACCCCACCACGCCATGGCCTTGATACCGATACGTGACAGCAAGCGATACAAGCTTGGTCGTTGCGCCACAAACGCCCAAACCTTGAATGCCGCTTTTTCCTGCCACGGCCGCAAACCACGCGAAAACTGCTGCTCGCGCAGCTTGCGAAGCAAATCGGGTAGCGGAATTTTTACTGGGCAGACCACATGGCATTCGCCACACAAAGTAGCCGCTTGCGGCAAATCAAGCGCCTTTTCTATGCCTGTGTAGCTCGGTGTAAGCACTGAACCCATGGGGCCCGGGTACACCCACCCATAGGCGTGCCCGCCAATTTTCTGGTACACGGGGCAATGGTTCATGCAGGCACCACATTTGATGCAACGAAGCATTTCTTCAAACTCACCACCCAGCAAGCCGGTGCGACCCCCATCCAGAATCACGAAGTACATGTGCTCGGGACCGTCCAGGTCACCCTCGCGCTTCGGGCCAGTCAACAACGACACATAATTTGAAATACTTTGTCCGGTTGCCGAGCGCGGCAAAAGGCGAATCAAGGTGGCAAAGTCCTCAAGCGTGGGCACCACTTTCTCTACACCGGTAATGGCGACATGTACGCGGGGGTTGATGGTGCACATGCCCTCGTTGCCTTCGTTGGTTACCAAGGCCACAGAACCTGTTTCAGCAATCACGAAATTGCCGCCAGTGACACCCATATCGGCCGCCAAGAACTGGGGGCGCAGAATTTCACGGGCCTCACGAGTCATTTCAGCAATGTCGGTCTTTCGTGGCAAATGGTGGTGCTTCTCAAACAGATCTGCCACCTGCTCCTTGTCTTTGTGCACCACTGGCGCAATGATATGGCTGGGCCGCTCATTGTCATTGATCTGAAGAATGTACTCGCCCAGATCAGTTTCGCGGACATTCACATCGGCAGCTTCAAGCGCCTTGTTTAGCGCCATTTCCTCGGTCACCATTGACTTCGATTTAATCACCGATTTCACGTTGTGCTTTTTGGCGATCTTTACGACTAATTGGGCCGCTTCTTGTGGCGTGCGTGCAAACAAAACTTTGGCGCCAGTCTCGGCTGCTTTTTGCTCAAACAGTTCGAGCCACACATCCAGATTTTTGATGCTGCGGTTGCGAATCTCCACAGCCGCTGAACGTGTGCCTTCAAAATCCTCAAGCTCAAGAATGCTGGTGGCACGCGCATTTACAAACTTGGATGAAAGTCGCTTGAGGTTTTCCTGCAAGCGTGGGTCATTCAACTTCTCGCTTGCCTTGCTCTCAAAAAACATGCTTTGTACTTGCATGGTGTTACTGCCCCGCTTTAAATTTGACCGGGCTTTCGGCCCGTGAGCAACTCGGCCACGTGCAACACTTGTGTGTTGTCACCCATGCGGCGCAATCGTCCCTCAATGTTCAACATACAACCCAAGTCGCCAAGCACCACAGCCTGTGCGCCGGTGGCTTTAACCTGTTCACATTTGTCTGTACAAATTGCGCTGGACACCTCACCGTATTTCAAGGCAAAGGTACCGCCGAAACCGCAACATTGCCGACTGTCTTTCATTTCCAGAATTTCTACGCCGCCCATTTTTCCAATTAAGGTACGGGGTTGCTTTTGCACACCCAACTCGCGCAGCCCACTACAAGAATCGTGATAAGTAACCTGCTTAAGTTCCGACACACCCAATTTGATTTTGTCCACCCCCAACACGTTGACCAAAAAATCCGTGAGCTCATAGGTCCGTGCAGCAAGCCTTGCGGCTCGAATTTTCAGATCGGGATCGTTTTTAAACACCTCGGTGTAGTGGGTTTTGGTCATGCCGGCACAAGAACCCGATGGGGCAACCACATAGTCAAACTGCTCAAACTCCGCAAGCCACTTCTGGGCAAGTTTGTGCGTACTTTCTTTGTCACCAGAATTCCAGGCTGGCTGTCCACAACAGGTTTGAGCTTGAGGCACCACGACCTCGCAACCTGCCGACTCCAGCAATTCGATGGTTGAGAAACCGATTGAAGGCCGCATGGAATCCACGAGGCAGGTAACAAACAAACCGACGCGCAAGGCATTTCCCCAAAAAATCTAAAAGCCACTCAAGTGTATGCAGCAAGCCGCTTTCAAGCCAGTAGTGATAACCATAACGAGTGACGTATTTCACAATATGGTTTAAACTTCCCACTGCATGAAAAGGAACTACCCCGTATGAGCGAAGAGTCGATTGGACGCACCAGTATTCAGGTGATTGAACGAATGATGCAATTGCTGGACGCATTGGCTGAACACCAGGACCCTGTTGCATTGAAAGACTTGGCCCGCGATACCAAGCTGCACCCTTCCACAGCACACCGGATTTTGAATGATCTGGTGGCTTGCCGACTGGTTGACCGCACCGACCCTGGCTTGTACCGACTTGGCATGCGTTTGCTCGAATTGGGCAATTTGGTGAAAGCCCGCTTGAACGTGCGTGATGCTGCCCTGGAGTTAATGCGCAAACTGCACCGCCTGACCGGGCAAACCGTGAATTTATCGGTTCGACAGGGTGACGAAATTGTTTATGTGGATCGCGCTTACAGCGAACGCTCGGGCATGCAGGTGGTGCGAGCCATTGGCGGTCGTGCCCCTTTGCACCTTACTTCCACCGGGAAACTATTTCTTGCCAGTGAATCGCCAGAGAATTTAAAGCTGTATTCGGACCGTACGACTTTGCGCGGCACCACGTTAAATAGCCTGACTACACTCGACAAGCTGGAAAAAGAACTGCTGCTGGTAAGAACGGAAGGATTTGCACGGGACAATGAAGAACTGGAAATGGGCGTTCGCTGCATGGCGGCGGGCATTTATGATGATTCATCCAAACTGATTGCGGGTTTGTCCATTTCTGCGCCTGCGGACCGAATTCAGGAAGACTGGCTTCAGGAGTTAATTCACACAGCGCAAAGAATTAGCGCATCGCTAGGCTGGCAGGGTCGCGTGACCCCACCTAGCGGGCGATTCAGGCTTTAACCTATTTTGTGACGTACGTGGCGGCACTGGGCGCCACGGCCATGACGTACTCTCGAATACGTTCCGCATCAGCGAATCGGGCCTGAGAGCCCAAAGCATCAAGCAGTACGATCACCAAGTTACGATCCCCAACGCGCGCTTTCATGACCAGACAGCGCCCAGCTTCATTGATAAAGCCAGTTTTCTGAACCTGAATATCCCATTCCTTGTTTTTGATCAGGCGATTGGTATTTCGAAAGTTCAACTGCCCTTTACCCGACTGCACAGAAAATTGCGGATCAGTCGAAAATTGTCGAATCAAAGGGAAACGCTGAGCATGGAGCACCATGCGCGCCAAATCGTTGGCGCTTGATTTGTTCTCAACCGACAAACCTGTGGTTTCCGCAAAATTGGTATTGAGCATTTGCAGTGAAGCCGCACGACGATTCATTTGAGCTACACAGGCTGCCAAACCACCGGGATAGCTACGTCCAAGTGCGGAAGCCGCACGATTCTCGGAAGCCATGAGCGCCAAATGAATAAGCTCGCGGCGGGTGAACTCACTACCGGGCTTCAAGCGTGAGCGGGTGTTTTTGTAGTAGTCGATGTCGTCTGTTGTTATGGTGATGACGTCATCCAGATCAAGCCCTGCCTCTAGCGTCACCACCACGGTCATGATTTTCGTGATCGATGCGATGGGAACCACTGCGGATGGGTTTTTGGCATAAAGCACTTCAAGAGAATCAGCATCTGCCACCAAGGCGACCGAACTGTTGAGAGAAAGCGGGTCGTGCGCTTCTTTCAAATTGACTCTCTCGGCCTGGCCGGGCGCTGCCTGAACTGAATAGCTGAACACCATGGAAAAAGCAAGAAGTGTTGAGCCAAGTAATGCTTGATAGATCATGGTGCTTTGTCTTTATTATTTGAACAAATGTTTCGTTGAATTCTACGCAGATTTAGCTGAACCGCCAAGGGTCCAGATCGAGTGATAACAGGGTTTTAAGTCATCTAATTCGAGCGATTTCTTAAATCTACCTGCCTAGCGTAGTTTTTGATGTTGTTGACTGTATTCGGCCAAACGTTCAATGACCCCGAGTTGCAAGTCTGTTAAATGATCAAGATCGGGAAAGTATCCACCGGCCATGACCGCCGCCACGGGTAATTTACGTTTTTGAGCCCACTGCAAAACCATTCGATCGCGTTGCTCGATACCATCGTCACTCAGGGCCAGTTTGCCCAAACGGTCCGCTTGATGAACATCAAGCCCAGCGACATACAAAACAAGATCGGGCGTAAAACCCTGCTCAATCCGGGATAAAGACTTATCCAGCAGTGTGAGATATTCAGCATCGCCAGTTCCGTCGGGCAATTCGATGTCCAGGTCACTTTTTTCTTTCTGGAAAGGATAGTTTTTCTCGCCGTGCATCGAAAAAGTAAACACACTGGGGTCGTTTCTCAAAATTTCGGCTGTGCCATCGCCCTGATGCACATCCAGGTCAATCACCAGCACGTGGTGACCACCACGGGATGAGATTGCCCCGTTTTGGGCTGAGTTTAACCATGCAATCGCATCGGTTTGATAAACACGCGCAGCCACTGCCAAATCGTTGAATACACAAAACCCACCGCCCTTGCTGCGCTTGGCATGGTGAGTACCCCCTGCCAAATTAACAGAAGCACCGTGCTGCAGCGCACTTCGAACAGCAGCCACGGTGGCTCCCACAGACCTTCGGGAACGCTCCACCATTCGATCTGACCAGGGAAAACCGATGCCTCGTTGCTCATCTTTCGAAACATTGCCCGTTTCTATACGCTCTATATAGTTTGGGCAATGCGCCAAGGCCAATTGACCGGGCGTGGCTGCGTCTGGAATAGATAGCCTTGCAAAACAGGCACTTAAAGACACTTTGTCCCGGAGAATTCGATATTTCTCCATTGGAAACCGATGGCCCGGGGGCAAAGGCAGCACAAACTCATCGGTGTAGAACGCGTCAATCATGATTAATACAACAGAAGCAAATCGAATTATTGCAATGCAACATTTTTATTGACATGAGATTTTTTTTCGGTAGAATTCAATTTGTGCACCGCATCAATCGGTGTTCGACAAACAACCCTAGTGGTACGAAACCTGACGGAGCAAACTATGATGATGACCCCCGAACAATTTCTTGACGTTCAAAAAGCCAACCTTGAAAAGATCCTGGGTCTTAGCCAGCAATCGTTCAGCAACGTTGAAAAAGTAGTTGAACTGAATCTTAACGCTGTTAAAGCCTACATGGAAGATAGTGTTGAGGCCGTTAAAGCCTTGTCTTCTGCAAAAGACATTCAAGACTTCGTTGCGGTATCAACATCAGTTACACAACCCTTGTCAGAAAAAGCTGTTTCCTACAGCAAAGACCTGTACTCCCTGTCTTCTGGCATCGCTTCTGAAGCGGCCAAGCTGGTTGAAGAGCAAGTGTCTGAGAACAACAAAAAATTCGTTGAGCTGTTTGAATCAGCCAGCAAAAATGCGCCTGCCGGCTCAGAAAGTGCTGTAGCACTGATGAAATCAGCAATTACCGCAGCAAACACTGCTTACGACAGCGTAAGCAAGGCCACCAAACAAGCTGTTGAAATGGCAGAAGCCAACGTGGAAGCCGCAACCAAGGCAACCATCAAGGCCACCAACACAGCCACTACAAAGGCCCGCAAAGCAGCTTGATCGCAAGCTAATTTGCCTGTAAAGATGTCTCCTCGTTCCTCCTGGAACGAATTCTCAAAGCCTGCCCTCTTTTGTGGCAGGCTTTTTTTTATTTGATCAACTCAAATTCACAACACATGTTTTCCAGAATCTTCACCAGTTCGGTAAATGCATTCGAGACAACTTCCTTCTTGCCAAGATTGCCCCGAGCCTTCACACCCAACTCAATGTGACGTGCCAGTTTGTTGTTCCCAACGCTGGGCAGGCTATATAACCTGCAATCAGGGTAAGCCGCTTCAAGCTGTTCCATTACCGGCGTAATTCGGGCCTCTGGCGTGTTGAACAACAACAACGCTTTTTTGTATTCAAGTTCCAGGTGGTGAAATTGCGGGTAAAGCGTATCCAGCACCCAATCAATCATGGGCCAAGCCATAACGGGAAAGCCTGGCACAAAGTGATGTTGCCCCACAGTAAAACCTGCAATGCGGTTGTACGGGTTTGGAATCAGGCTGGCACCGGCAGGAAAATCGGCCATGCGCAAGCGAAACTCGTCCAGAGGCTGTCCACTTTCCTCGCAACGCTGGCGAATCAATTCCACCGCGCCCTCGTGGCGAACAATTGGCAGCCCCAAGGCTTGGGCTGCTGCTTGCCGTGTGTGGTCATCGGGGGTTCCGCCAATGCCGCCGCAACTTAAAACAATGTGCTTGCTTGCAAATGAGCGCGTCAGGGTGTCGGCCAGGAATTCACGATCGTCCCCCACCATTTGCACCCATGACAAGTGAAGTCCACGCGCTGCAAGCCGTTCAATCACGGCGGGTATGTGTTTGTCTTGTCGCAAACCTGACAGAATTTCGTCGCCCACCACAATCAAACCAATTTTAGGTACTGCCATGTTGTGCTCTTTTTTTAGTTAGATTGAATCACGGGCATGTCGATCACTTTGTCTTGCCGCACGTGAGCCAGTGCGCCCATGTAATGACGTGTAAAAGCCAAAGCCGACATCACGGGCATGATCAACAAAATTGGAGGAATGAAACTTAAGAATGCGCAAACCAAACCAATTAACCAGGCCGATGTGCTGTCGCGCCTTCTGATTTCTTTGATTTCCAGTTTGGTGGCGTGGCCAGCCAGCGAATCAAAACGCATCACGGCCATAAGCAAGTAGGCTGTCAACAAAATAGGCAATACAAACGCCATGCCAGGGATAAGCCACAGGGGCAAAGTCACGATCCACGCAATCAGAAAAATAATGACTGCTTTCAAAGTGACCCAAAGACTCATCACCATGCCGGAATCGCCTTTCTTTTCAATTCCCTGAAATTCTTTGTCGGTAAGGTAACTAACCACGGGTGGCGTGACGTACAAACCAGCAAGCAACACAGCAGAGGTTGCAACGATGGGCCACAACAAGCCAAACACCGCCAATGGCACCAAAATAAACTTGAGCCAGCCCATGAATGCAGCATCGGTTGCCAATGCATCGGCGGAAAAATCAAAACCCAGATAACCCAATGCCCAGGTTGCAGCGCTGACCAAAGGATCAATCGACAACCAAATGATCACCAACCAGAACACGGATGCGATTGCCACCGATACCAAGGTCAGCATCAACATTTTGGGTCTGAAAGAATCCACCAGTGCATTAAAAAGTATCGACATTGCATTGTTCATACATGTTCCTTTTATCGTGGAGGACTGTTACTGACGCTTGGCCATGGTTTCCCAGGCCTTTTGCAACCGTTTTACAGACACCGGCATCGGTGTACGTAACTCTTGGGCAAACAGGGATACGCGAAGTTCCTGCAATTGCCAGGCAAACTGGCTGAGACTTTCGTCCTCTTGGCCCTTGAGTTGAGAGGAAGCACGGACCCAGTGTAATTGAAGATCCATGACATCTTTCATCAGTTGCTTGTCGCGGTCGATTGAATTGCGTACCCGCTCCAGGCGAATTTGAGCAGCCTTCAAATAACGTGGGTAGTGTGTTAGCTGCTCCCAAGGTTTTTTCAGCAAAAATCCTTTGGGCAACAGCCAGTTAAGTTGATTTTGAATGTCGGCCACACATTCTGGAAACGATTTAGACAACGACTGAAGTTTCTTGCTCAATGCACTGTATTCATTAAGTATTATCAGGAGAATTTTTCCAATTTCCTGCGCAATCAAATTCATTCGGCTGCGTGCTTCCAGCACTTTGGCATTGAATTCATCCTGCGTAGCAGGCAGGCCCGCAGCCAATGCACTGCGCATCAAGGTCAGCTTGATCCACTGCTGCTGAAGCTCATCCGATGACCCCAAGGGCATGTACAGCATGGCCACCTTCTGAAAATCCAGCAGATTTTTGGTCAGGTACTTCAAGGGTTCTTTCAGGGCAATATTGAACAACCGAAGCACGCCATCCAGATGAACTTTGCGGGCAATGTCTTCCTCATCAAATACTTCCACAATGCAATGGTCGCCCATGTCTTTCAGGGCGGGGTATCCGAAAAAGGTTTGGCCGCCTCGCTTGATTTCAAGCATGTCGGGCAGGCTGCCAAAACTCCAGTCGGTGATGGGTTTGTCGTTGAAGGCATTGTTGCTCAACACAGGCGTCTTGGCCGATTCGGTTTTGGTGTTGCCGGGCTGCACCTGACCCGATCCAACTTGCGCCCGTACCTGCTCCACCACGTCCGAGCTTTTAAAACTTTCTTGCGCCTTGCGGCCCCACTCAGCCTTCAAGGCGGACAGGCTACGTTGCATGTCCAGCTGACGCCCATGCTCGTCCACCAACTTGAAGTTCATGAAGTGGTGCGGCGGCAGTGTTTCAATACGAAAATCGCTTAACAAAGGCCTGGCTGGCGTTTCGCTGGCCACGAAATCGCGCAGGCGCTCGAGCAAGGGTTTGTCATACAGCTTGGAATCGAAGTGTGCTTCGGCAAATTTTTCAGCGAACTGCGGCACCGGTACGCAATGACGGCGAAGTTTTTGCGGCAAGCTTTTCAGCAACAGCAAGGCTTTTTCTTTCAGCATACCGGGCACCAGCCATTCGGTGCGCCCTGCATTCACTTGGTTCAGCAGCATTAACGGTATGGTCAAGGTGACACCATCTCGCGGGCTGCCCGGCTCAAAGTGATAGCTCAAGTCAAATGCCAAGCCACCCATTTCCAGCTTCTTGGGATAAAACTCGGTGGTAATGTCCCCTGCTTTCTTGCTTAGCAAATCTTGCTTGTTCAGACAAAGCGCGGCCAGGTCTTCCTTACTGGCTTGTTTCGCCCAGTTTTCAAGGGTTTGCTGGTTGTAGACGCCTGCGGGCAGCTTGTCGTCGTAAAACTGGGCAATCAGGGCCTCGTCGACCAAAATGTCTTGTCGGCGGGCTTTGTGCTCCAGTTTTTCCAGGTCTTCGATCAGCTTGCGGTTGTGTACATAAAACGGCACGTTCGTTTTGACCTGCCCGGGCACCAAACCTTCATGAATCATCAAGCGGCGTGCCTCTGCCTGATTGAAACGGGCCAGGCTAACGCGGCGTTGGGAATAAATCGGCAAGCCATAAATAGTGCCGGTTTCCAGGGCAACCGCCTGGCCAGAACCCTTCTCCCAGTGCGGATTGTTGTGGTTGCGTTTCACAAGATGCGCGCCCACTTTCTCAATCCAGTCAGGCTGAATTTTGGCCACACTGCGGGCATACAGCCGGGTGGTTTCAACCAGCTCGGCTGCCATAATCCACTTGCCGCCTTTCTTGAACAAGTTGGAACCGGGATGGATTGAAAACTTGATGCTGCGTGCGCCCAGATAGACCGGATCAGTCTCGTGTTTCAAGCCAATATTGCCCAGCAAACCGGCCATTAATGCCAAATGGATTTGGTCGTATGTGGCCGGTGTGGCGTTCAATGTCCATTTTTGGTCTTTCACCATGGCGGTGAGCTGTTGGTGAACCTCACCCCATTCCCGCAGCCGGTTCGCAGATAAAAACTTGCGCTGAAGCGTGTTTTTCATCTCACGATTTGTTGATCCTTTTCCTTTTAAATCAATATAAAAATTCCATAACTTAAGAAACGACATGAAATCAGACTCAGCATCGTCGAATTGCTGCTGAGCATTGTCCGCGGCTTCTTGTGCGTCAATTGGACGGTCGCGCGGGTCTTGAATTGACAAGGCGGCGGCCAGCACCAGCAGTTCATTCAAACAGCCTCGTTGGCTGGCTTCGAACAACATTCGGGCAATGCGTGGATCCAAAGGCAGTTTGGCCAAGGCCCGACCAATTTTGGTTAAGTGGCCGGCATCGTCCAGCGCATTCAGCTCGCTGAGCAACTGATAACCATCGGCAATTGCGCGGCCCATTGGTCGCTGCAAAAATGGAAAGTCCTCCACCTCGGTCAGGTGCAGGCTTTTCATTCGCAAAATAACGGAGGCCAATGATGAGCGAAGAATTTCCGGATCGGTGTAGTCAGTACGACCGGCAAAATCAGACTCAGCGTACAAACGAATGCACACACCGTTTGCAACCCTGCCGCAACGCCCTGCCCGCTGGTTGGCCGATGCCTTGGAAATTCGCTCGATCTGCAACATTTCAACCTTGTTGCGGTAACTGTAGCGCTTCACACGGGCCACACCAGAATCAATCACATAACGGATGCCCGGCACAGTGAGCGAGGTTTCTGCCACGTTGGTGGACAGCACAATGCGCCTGCGCCCGCTGGGTTTGAAAATACGTTCTTGCTCCTGCGCAGTAAGCCTCGCAAACAATGGCAAAATTTCCAGCGTTTGACGCATGTTCTTGCCCAGGAAATTTGCCATGTCGCGAATTTCACGCTCGCCGGGTAAAAACATCAGAATGTCGCCCTGACCCTCGCGGCAAAGTTCTTCCACAGCGTCGAGCGTGGCGGCTTGAAAGGCGTCTTCGTCCACCTCATCAGCGGGATTCACAGGGGCATTTTTTCTGCGACTGGTGTCAAAGTCGTTGGGGTCTTTGTAGCGTAGCTCAACCGGGTACAAGCGGCCAGACACTTCAATAACCGGGGCTGGTTTGCCCTGCAAATTCTCGAAGTGTTTTGAAAAACGTTCGGCGTCAATGGTGGCCGAGGTGACGATCAACTTCAAATCCGGGCGTTTGCCCAGCACATCCTTCAAATAGCCCAGCAGAAAATCGATATTCAGGCTGCGCTCATGCGCCTCATCGATAATGATGGTGTCGTACTTCTTGAACAGTGGATCCGTTTGGCTTTCAGCCAGCAAAATACCATCAGTCACCAATTTCACCGCCGTACTGGCATTGGATTGGTCTTGAAAGCGAATTTTAAAACCCACCCACTGGCCAATCTCGGAATTCAGTTCCTGTGCAATTCGCTTGGCCGTGGCTGTGGCGGCCAGGCGGCGTGGCTGGGTGTGCACAATGCTTTGCCCATTCAGGCCGCGCCCCAATTCCAGGCACATTTTTGGCAATTGTGTGGTTTTGCCTGAGCCTGTTTCTCCGCACACAATCACAACCTGATTCTCTGCAATCAGTTGCTTGATCTCAGTGCGGCGTTGGGAAACCGGTAACTCTTCGGGGTAACGAATTTCGAGTGGCGACAGGAGGGTTTGTTCTTTTGACAACACAAATAACCAATATTGGGTTCAAATTCCGATCAAATCGGGCAAAAACAGCGAGAAGACTGGACTGCACGCAATCGGAAATTATAATCAATCGAACGAGCGGCCACGGCTGCCCCACAGTGTATTCCCTTTTTTCAGGACAGCCCCCAAGCCAATGAGCAACACCCCCAGCCACGACGACCTTTCCATGAACAGCCAAACTTTTGTTCAATGGCTACGAACTGTTGCGCCCTACATTCACGCCTTTCGTGGCAAAACGTTTGTGGTGGCTGTCGATGGCGAGCTGGCCTACCAAGGCTATCTGAATTCATTGGCTCAGGATTTGTCGTTGTTGCACGCCATGGGCATGCGCATTGTGCTGGTGTGTGGTTCCCGCCCGCAGGTTGAAGAACAACTGGCTTTGCGCAACATTCAACCGGCGTTTCACAAGGGCTGGCGGATCACCGACAAAGGCGCGCTGGAATGTGCCAAAGAAGCGGCGGGTGAACTTCGCCTGGACATTGAAGCGGCTTTCTCACAAGGCCTGCCCAACACACCCATGGCACATTCGTCCATGCGCGTCATTTCCGGCAATTTCATTACTGCACGGCCCATGGGTATTCTGGAAGGCGTGGATTTGCAACACACCGGCCTGGTTCGAAAAATCGATGTAACCGCCATTCAGATGAGCCTGAACAGCAACGCAATTGTGTTGTTGTCCACCATTGGCTTTTCGCCCACGGGCGAGGCGTTCAACCTGACCATGGAAGACGTTGCAACCAGCACTGCGCGGGCCATGAAGGCTGACAAGCTGATTTTCGTCACACAGATTGAGGGAGTTTTCGACAAAAGCGGCAAGTTGCTTGAGGAACTGGAGCTGGACAGGGCTCGCGAAATCATGCAGCAAGAGGATCTTCCCGAGCTGACCAAGGATTACCTGGAGTGCTGCATTTTGGCGGTGCAAGGCGGCGTGGGCCGGGCACACATTGTGCCCTTGAATCTGGACGGCGGTGTGATGCTGGAATTGTTTTCGCACGATGGCGTAGGCACCATGGTGTCTGAAGAAAACCTGGAAAGCCTGCGTCAGGCAACGCTCGATGATTCCGGTGGTATCAAAACCCTGATTGAACCGCTTGAAATGGCGGGCGTGCTGGTGCGCCGTGGGCGCGATCGCATTGAACGCGACATTGACCACTTCACCGTGCTGGAACACGATGGCATTTTGTGGGGCTGTGCGGCCATGTATCCCTACCACGCCGAAGGTGTGGCCGAACTGGCTTGCCTGGTGGTGCATCCTTCCTGGCAGGGCACCGGCGATGGCGAACGGCTCTTGAAGAAACTTGAACACGATGCGCGCAAGCAGGGCTTGAAGCAGCTATTTGTACTGACCACACAAACTTCGCATTTCTTTTTGAAACGCGGCTTTGTGGTCGGCGATGTGGACAAGCTGCCGATTGAACGAAAACGCTTGTACGACTGGAACAGAAAATCTCAAGTAATGATCAAAACACTGTGATTCAAAAAATGAAGCCCAAGCCATGAGCACCTTCAAGCACGACAAGCCGACGCACGGCCTCAGCACAGAAATTGTTCATTCCAAACCGGTCAGTACCGAAGGGTTTTCGGCGTTGCCTGTGCCGCTTTACCGTGGCTCCAGTACCTTTTTTGAAAGCACGGCAGCACAACGCGCACCCGTGAACCCGATTGGGCTGGACTACAGCTATGGCCTGCACGGCAACCCCACGCAATACACCCTGGCCAAGAAACTGGCTGAAATTGAGGGTGCCATGCATGCGCTGGTGTGCCCGTCCGGGCTGACAGGTATTGCGCTGGTGGCGCAGGCCTGCCTGAAAACTGGCGACCATTGGCTGATTCCCGAGAATGTGTACGGCCCCGTGCAAGCCCTTGCGCGAAGCCTGCATGCAGACTACGGCATTGAATTCACTGAATATGACCCCTGCAATGCCGCAAGTGTGGCCGCTGCCCTGCAAACCAATACCAAGCTAGTGTGGACCGAAGCACCGGGTTCGCTTACCTTTGAAGTACCCGATCTACAAACCATTGTGGCTTTGACAAAGGCCCACGGCGCGCGCACTGGCATTGACAACACCTGGGCCGCAGGAATTGCCTACAAGCCTTTCGAGCATGGTTTCGACTTCAGCGTACAGGCCCTGACCAAATACCAGTGTGGTCATGCCGATGTATTAATGGGTGCGGTGTTAAGCAACAACTCCAGGGCGTTTACCGATTTGGAACGAAGAAACCGAATACTGGGCCTGGGTGTGTCGCCGGCCGATTGCGACCTGGTACTGCGTGGCCTGCTCACCCTGCCTTTGCGTTATCGGCAACAAGCCGAAAATGGCTTGCTGGTGGCCACCGAGTTAAAACAGCACAAGGCAATTGCACGGGTACTGCACCCAGAATTTCCTGAATGCCCCGGCCATGAATTTTACAAACGCGACTTCACGGGTTTTGCCAGCATTTTTTCCGTGGTACTTCAATCGCATTACACCGACGAGCAAGCCTGCAAAATCATCGATAGCCTGAAACTGTTCAAGATTGCCTACTCGTGGGGGGGACCTGAAAGCTTGGGATTGGTCGTGAACGTGGCGGACAGTCGCAAGCGCTACCTGCTCGATGCGAATGGCCAATGTGGACCAATCTTGCGACTGGCGATTGGGTTGGAGGATCCGAACGATTTAATTGCTGATTTAATGCTGGCTCTGGATGCTGCGTAAGATTCGCAGCATCCGAGAACCTGAACCGCTTACTCTTTCACACAATCCACGAAGTAACTGACGTTGCCCTGATCGTCTTCAATTCCGACCAAACCATGAATATCAGTTTCAAAACCGGGGAATTGTTTGTTGAAGTCACGTGCAAAACGCAAGTAGTCCACAATCGTGGCATTGAAAATCTCGCCAGGAATCAACAGCGGAATACCTGGCGGATACGGTGTCAACAAGGCTGAAGTAATACGCCCTTCCAGATCATCAATTGCGACACGTTCAATTTCACGGTGCGCCACTTTTGCATACGCATCGGCAGGTACCATGGCGGGCTGCATGTCGCTCAAATACATTTCAGTCGTCAAACGCGCCACATCTTTCTTGCGGTACATGTCGTGAATGGTGTTGCACAAGTCCCGCAAGCCCACTCGCTCGTAGCGCGGATTCGCCTGACAAAACTCAGGAATCACACGCCACAGTGGCTGATTCTTGTCGTAATCGTCTTTGAACTGCTGCAAGGCAGTCACCAGCGTGTTCCAGCGGCCTTTCGTAATGCCGATGGTGAACATGATGAAGAATGAATACAGACCCGTTTTTTCAACAATCACGCCGTGCTCGGCGAGGTACTTGGTGACGATAGACGCGGGAATGCCAGCGTCGGAGAACTGACCATTCACATCCAGCCCCGGGTTCACAATAGTCGCCTTGATCGGGTCGAGCATGTTGAAACCATTGGCCATTTTGCCAAAGCCGTGCCAGGTGTCGGTGGTGTGGATCAGCCAGTCGTCGCGCGGGCTCATGCCCTCCTCGCTCAACACATCCGGGCCCCACACTTTGAACCACCAGTCGTCGCCAAACTCCTCGGCCACCTTGCGCATGGCACGGCGGAAATCCAGCGCTTCCATAATACTTTCTTCGACCAAAGCGGTGCCGCCTGGCGGCTCCATCATGGCGGCCGCCACATCGCAGCTCGCGATAATCGCGTACTGCGGGCTGGTGGAGGTGTGCATCAAATACGCTTCGTTAAAAATGTGCCTGTCCAGTTTACGGTTTTCACTTTCCTGCACCAGAATTTGCGAAGCCTGCGACAAACCAGCCAACATTTTGTGAGTAGATTGCGTTGCAAACACGAGTGAATCTTTGGTGCGCGGGCGGTCGCGACCAATCGCATGCATGTCTTTGTACATGGGGTGGAAACTGGCGTGCGGCAACCAGGCTTCGTCAAAATGCAAAGTATCAATTTCAGAGCCCAGCACTTCCTTTATCATTTCCACGTTGTACAAAACACCGTCGTAGGTACTTTGTGTAATCGTCAAAATACGGGGCTTTTTGTTTTTGGCTTTGCTGGCAAACGGATGGTTTGCAATTTTCTTGGCAATGCTTTCAGGTTTAAACTCGTCCAGCGGGATGGGCCCGATGATGCCCAAGTGATTGCGCGTGGGCGTCAAAAACACGGGAATGGCACCGGTCATGGTGATCGAATGCAGAATCGATTTGTGGCAGTTGCGGTCTACAACGACGATGTCGCCAGGTGCCACGTTGGCATGCCACACCATTTTGTTGGAAGTCGATGTGCCGTTAGTCACGAAGAAACAGTGATCGGCATTAAAAATTCTAGCGGCATTGCGCTCAGAGGCAGCTACCGGGCCAGTGTGATCAAGCAATTGACCCAATTCATCCACGGCGTTACACACGTCGGCACGCAGCATGTTCTCACCAAAGAACTGGTGGAACATTTGCCCGACCGGGCTTTTCAGAAACGCAACGCCGCCCGAGTGTCCAGGGCAGTGCCAAGAGTAGGAGCCATCTTGCGCGTAGTGCACCAAGGCGCGGAAAAACGGAGGCGCCAATGAATCCAGATAACTTTTGGCTTCACGGATAATGTGACGAGCCACAAATTCCGGAGTGTCCTCAAACATGTGAATGAAACCATGCAATTCTTTCAGGATTGCATTCGGAATATGCCGCGATGTACGCGTTTCGCCGTACAGATAAATTGGGATATCTGCATTTTTGAAGCGAATTTCCTGCACAAAATTATTCAGATTTTGCAGTGCGTCCTCGATCTCTTTTTTGCTACCCAAGCCGAACTCTTCATCGTCAATCGACAAGATGAACGCGCTGGCCCTGCTTTGTTGCTGGGCAAATTGGGAAAGATCGTGATAACTCGTAACTCCCAATACTTCAACGCCCTCTTTTTCGATGGCGTCTGCCAGGGCGCGAATGCCGAGACCAGATGCGTTCTCGGAGCGGAAATCTTCGTCAATAATGACAATTGGAAAACGAAATTTCATTAATCTTCCTGTGATCGGGGTTCAACACAAAACAAGGCTGCATTATCCACTACGCAGCCCCCTGTTCCAAGCCCTATTGTCGCGCATTTATCCCTCCATGTAGTGACTTCACGGAAATGTCATCTGGCACGGGTTCAATAGACAACTTTCCTGCTTACTTGCCCTTCATGCAGATCAGTTCATTGACGGCTTCGCCCAGCCAGTTTACGCAGCCACAGGCACCGTTTCGACCGGCGCGCAGCATCACTAAACGTCTTGACCAATACCTCAACAGTTTCGACATGGGCTTTGAACGCATTGCCAAGGTACGCGCCGAAGTTCTGGGTGGAACAAATCGTATTCATTCGTTTGACAGGGCTTTGGTATACCCCGAGCAATACAAAAGCCGAAGTATTCGCGCATTGATCCACCTGGCCAAGCACACCGAGGAAATGGCGGAGGGGTTTGCAGATATTTCAGGCCTGGCCGAGCGGCTGACCCGGAACCTGATTTCTTCCGGCGAGAAGTCTGACATGGCATTGGTCATTGCCTCTGCAGTCGGTCGAGTGATCTCGGGTCAGCTCAATTTAGGGGGCATGGCTGTTCACAAAGTGGCCGGAGCATCCTTGTATGCCATGTCATCAATCTTCAGCATTGCCGCACTGGGCATGATTAAAGCCGGGTTGGGGGCACGCAGAACGGATTCTGAATTAGAGCAAGCCAGAATGAAATCCAATTTTGATTCAAGCGCTTACCTGATCGTTGCCAGAAAATTGATTGCCGCCAAAGAGTTGTTGCTCGACAAAATACTTGAAAGAGCCGGCGAACCGACAAACCGGCATCGTTGCGCGATTCATGGCTGGGTTAAATACATGTCAAGACACAAAAGCTCAATTCCGCCACACATGCACTCCAGACGCAAAGGCAACTGCAACTATATTTGGCAAAATCTTCATCAATACGGTCCGGTCACCCGTTCGCTGATGCATGTGGCCTACGGCACGTTTCAGGGCATCAACAAATTGCTCGTCTCCTATGACAAACACATCGGAGTAGCGATTGGCAATTATTTGTTGAGCAAGAAAGTTGGCGGGGTACTGGGATGCCGCCTGGGGATGACCGTGTCAGTGGGTAGCGCCGCCGCTGTGTCGGTGCCTTTGTCGCCGTTCATCATTGGTATTTCCACTGTGGGTGCAATTGCCTGTGGAGTGGCTTTGCTTGCGCTTACTTTGGCCAAGTTGAATGTTCGGCTTACCCATGACTGGAGAGGGAACATTCAACGGCCGCTAGGCAATCAGGTTTTTGGCAGGGTCACACCGACTTGACCTTGATACTTGCCACCCCGGTCCCGGTAAGACGTTTCGCACACCTCGTCACTTTCAAAGAACAGCACCTGGGCACAACCTTCACCCGCATAAATTTTGGCGGGCAATGGCGTGGTGTTTGAAAACTCGAGTGTGACGTACCCCTCCCATTCAGGCTCGAACGGGGTGACGTTGACGATAATGCCGCAACGCGCGTAGGTACTTTTTCCGAGACAAATGGTGAGTACATTGCGGGGAATGCGGAAGTATTCAACCGTGCGTGCCAATGCAAAGGAATTGGGCGGGATAATACAGACATCACCTTTGAAATCCACAAAGCTTTTCTCGTCGAAGTTTTTGGGATCGACAATGGTGCTGTTGATATTGGTAAAAATCTTGAACTCGTCTGCGCAGCGAATATCGTAGCCGTAGCTGGATGTGCCATAAGACACGATTCTTTTGTCATCCTCGTAACGAACCTGGCCAGGCTCAAAGGGTTCGATCATCCCTGTGCTCTCAGCCATTCTGCGAATCCACTTGTCCGATTTAATGCTCATGCTCACTTTGCTTTAATGAAGTTCAATAGCCGAAATGTTACATGAGACAAGACATTACTAATTCATTCCATCGAGAATCTCGGTTAATTCCTGCATGACAGAATTGGCCAATGCATCAAAAAAGACCTGGATCAAATTGGCCATTTGAGCACCAGTTACCCCTTGAAGTGGCAATTGCATCAGAAACTCGAGGTTTTCGGTGTCCATGTTAATACCCACTTGGTACTGAAAATCGAGCACATGGACCATGGCATGTGCTTCTGCCAAAAAATGCAAACAGATTTCGGCTGAACTCGGCTCGTTCATGTTGTACAAGGGGAATGCCATAACCACCCAACGTGCGTTTTGCGACTCACCTGGGCGAAACGACAACTCAAACTGTTCCTTTTTGGCCATGATTACGCCCAGGCCATCAAACCAGCGCATACCGGCCAGACCAATTGCCTCGTGCAGCAGACTCGCCTCTTCGGCGGAAAAACCGGATTCCATGCGAGGGGCAACAGATCGCTCTGATGGGGAGCGAGGGGCTTGATTTTTATTCATGAAGTGAAGCGACTCAATTAGGTGGACATGTATTGAGTAGACTTGAATCGCGGAAGGTTCCTTGCAGGGCTTGCGTCAGACCAGCAAATGATGCCGCGAAACTTCCTGCGAAATTGCCGTAACCATGTTCCCGGATTCTGCGAGATGCCCTGTATCGGGCAGTTCTATCAAGGTAGCGCGCAAAACAATTTCCGAAAGAAGTCTTGAACCGCCCGGCGGACAGACCCGATCATTCATGCCTTGAATGATCGACAAGGGCCATGTGGCCTGCGCAACACTTGACAACAGTGAATCGAGATCCGAGGGAGACAAAAAGCAGTTATGCCTCAAAAAGTGTGCTTGCAAGCGATATTTGCGCACCAATGCAAGCTCTTGAACATCGCTTAAAAAAGGCCTTTTGTTGTCAAAATCGCCAGACCTGCCAAGAAGCAAAGCCGTTTCAAGTTTATTCCAGGCCACCGAAAGCTCTAAAAGGTGCTCAGGGGTAGCCACCTCAAAGCACTCGCAAACAAAGTCGGTTCGGGCACCGGGGCCAAAATATTCAGCAAAATAGTCTGGTGCAATTCTCTCGAGTGACTCGAAAAAAGCATCGACACGCGGGCGCATGGGTAAAAACGGAGCGCGCAATACCACGCTGGCCACTTGATCGGGGCGATAGGCAGCAATCGCCAAAGCCAGGGTGCCACCCCAAGACCCACCTAGAATATGAAACTTCGGGATATTTAATCGATCAGCAACTTCGAGCGCGTCGTCTACAAAACGCTGCAAATCAATCACGCTGAGGTCTAAATCTTCACTTAAACCGCTGTTGCGCTGATCAAAACCGAACCACGGTAAACCAGCAAATCGAATTGGTGCCACATGGGAAGCCCCAAGGCTTCCGCCGGGGCCACCATGGAGTACAAGCCAGGGAATTTGCCGGGCGCTATCGGCAAGCTGCCGGGCAATGCCCTGCTCTGCCCACACAGCAAGATTGCCCCCCGCATCAAGAACCACTTGCGGGGTCGACCATACACCAGCCAACCCCGCCTTTGGCGCGGGGCCGGCCACTTTCTGAAAGGTCAGTTCGTCTTTAGGCACATCAGCCCCCAAGGCGCCTTGGCAATTACAACTTAAGTGTTTTGCACCACAATCGACGGGAACTTCAAGGACATGTCTTTGGATTGCTCTGCAATGCGAATAGCCACTTTGCGTGCAATTTCCTTGTAAGTTTTCGCCAAATCGCCATCGGGATCGGCCACCACCGTGGGTTTGCCCGAATCAGCTTGCATGCGAATTCGCATATCCAACGGCAAACCACCCAGGTAATGGATGTTGTAATCCTTGGCCATTTTCTGACCGCCACCTTCACCAAAAATATGCTCTTGGTGACCGCAGTTTGTGCACACGTGAATGGCCATGTTTTCGACCAATCCGAGAATGGGCACACCCACTTTCTCGAACATTTTCAGGCCTTTGCGGGCATCCAACAAAGCAATGTCTTGCGGAGTGGTCACAATGACTGCACCGGTCACGGGTACTTTCTGCGACAGGGTCAATTGAATGTCACCGGTACCTGGGGGCATGTCGACGATGAGGTAATCCAGGTCTTTCCAGTTGGTTTGCTTGAGCAGTTGCTCCAGCGCGCTTGTTACCATGGGCCCACGCCAAACCATTGGCGTGTCTTCATCAATCAGAAAACCAATTGACATGGCTTGAACGCCATGACCTTCCATGGGGTCGATAATTTGACCATCGTCAGACTGCGGGCGACCGGTAATACCCAGCATGGTTGGTTGTGAGGGGCCATAAATATCGGCGTCCAGCATACCAACACGTGCACCCTCGGCCACCAGTGCCAGGGCCAGGTTGACTGCCGTGGTGCTTTTGCCCACGCCACCCTTGCCCGAGGCCACCGCAATGATGTTTTTTACATTGGGCATGGGCTTCAAGCCACGCTGTACCGCGTGGGTTTGAATTTTAATGGTCGCATTCACGCTCACGTTTTCCACGCCGGGAACCTGGGCACGCACAGCAGCAATGGCCGCTTTGCGCAAACCATCTAGCTGGCTTTTACCGGGATAGCTCAACTCCAACTCAAAACTGACATCGCCACCGTCTACTTGAATGTTCTTGATCAGTTTGGCGCTGATGAAGTCTTTGTTCAAATTGGGGTCAATGACACTACGCAATGCATCGCGTACGGTGTCGGTACTCACTGACATACACACTCTCCTCGAATCTTGTCTGGTATGGTCTTTCTATATATAGGCGTGAGTCTAGCCTGTTTTTCACACAGCAGGCTTACACCCAATGGAAAGCCCAGCGTTCTAATGATTGTCGTTTACCCTAAAGCTATTAATTTTCTGGGCACTATCGTCAATTTCTATGACTTGAGCGTCACACCAACTTTTTTTGTGCACATCTTGATAGCATTGCGACACAAAAAATTCAAATGTTGCTGGAGATCCTGAAATGAAAACTTATGTTTGTATCGTGTGTGGCTTGATTTATGACGAAGCCGCCGGCATGCCCTCGGAGGGTATTCCTGCTGGCACGCTGTGGGCAGATGTTCCAGCAGACTGGCTTTGCCCAGACTGCGGCGTTGCAAAAAGCGATTTTGAAATGGTCGAGGTATAAGCAATTACCATTTGGCGTAATGGTCCTCGCACCATCCACTCAAGCCATTCAATGAATACGTGGCACCTGTTTCTTTCAATCTAACGGTGCCATTGAATTCTCCAAAGCACTGATTGAACCGACTGGCCAGCACCAACAGGTTTCGATGGTCGTCAATGCTACCTTTGGGCGTAAATTGCAAATCGACTGCGCCACACTGTGAATACACACGCCAAGGCGCGTGAACATCGTCCCTGTCATACTCAAAAAGCACCAAAGGCAAATTATTCAATTGCCCATTCACCCAAAGCACATTCTCGTGCGCGCTGGTTTCGTTCACACCACGCGCCACATTCAGCGAAAGCAATGGCTGCCCAGGCGCCGCACGCCCGCTGGCACAGGCCCAGTTCCAGAACGTTTCGCGCCGAAGAAAGCCCGCTGTCCAATCGTGATAACAACCGGCTTTTTCTGGATCGAGTGTGTAGTCAACACCATTCAAATGGACATGGCCTGTTATCGCCCCACCACTGTTTTTCTGGGCATAGGCAAAGCCAGTGTTTGCAATGGGCGTATTCAGGGCAAGGGTTTCTGATTCCTTGCAATCAATCGACAAATGGCCGTGAAAGGTATCGCCAAACCTGAAATTCAGTTCGCGAGAAGTTTCCGTGCGCACAGCCAATACTTGATGATTTTTCTTGAACGGATGAGTCCAGCTGCTTTGCCCAATCGGCTTGTAATCACTTTGAAAACCAAAGTCCAAAGGCAGATCGAACTGGATCCGATGCAAGCCTGTTGCAGTGTGCAGGTATGCAAAAGTTGAATTCAACATACCCAAGCGAACCATGCCACACCCGAAGGTGAAACCATCACCCAGCGCGCCATGGAAATCAAAGTGCTTGAACAGGAAACGGCGTTGCCAGGCCATTCGTTTTGCGCCCATGGCATTGCGTGCATCGTAGTGCTGCCAGTTGATACAACCCGGCAAATTAGACAAGCGCCCCCAAGTTGGCACGCCTTTGGCATCAATCAGATCCATAAACAAAATCGGGCAAGTTAGACTTGCCCGATTCTGTCACGTTTTGCCTCCCGCTAGAAAGGCGAATTCACTGCAAAGCTTTTAATTAAACTGGCAAACCACCACCAATTGCATCGGTAATGATGGCTGGGTCCAGCATGCTGGTAATCGGTGCCAAGGGCGAATCTGCTGCCATGCCAAGCAAGGGGTCGAGCGCAGCATCCAAAGGCGTGCCGGTTGTACCACCACTGTCACCGCCGCCTGCACCACCAGCTGCATCGGCCAATGGGCCAAGTACCGCATCCAAAGGTGTGCCTGTGGGGCCGTCTGTTTCACTGCCGCCTGAACCACCAGCTGCATCGGCCAATGGGCCAAGTACTGCATCCAACGGTGTGCCAGTGGGGCCGTCTGTTTCACCGCCGCCTGAGCCACCCAGTGCATCGCCAAGCATTCCCAGGCCGTCTGCCAAAGGCTCGGATACAGCGGCCAGGGGCGTGGCTGCCAATGCATCAAGTACCGGATCCACTACAGCATCCAAAGGCGTGCCGGTTGTGCCACCGGTGTCGTCGCCACCGTCTGTGCCGCCGTCTGTACCACCGTCTGTACCACCGTCACCGTTGTCGCCATCGCTATCACCAACAGTTCCACCACCAGTGGAATTGGTCGGGCCTGAACCTTCGTCATCGCTGGACGAAGCCAACAAACCAAGACCTACAGCGCCAGCGCCCACTGCCGCGGTGGTGCCACCCAAAGAGCCCCCGGCCAACAAACCGCCTCCGAACAAACCAAACATGCCGCCTTCAGCACCCGCTTGGTTTACACCTTGCAATTCGACAAGTTCAGCAAAATCAGGATCCAGATTTGCAATGGTTACGCCATCGTCAGACAGCGCCTCAAAAACAAGGGCAGTTTGTCCATTCTTTAATGTGGTATCGGCAATCACGCTACCGGTGGGAGCCACCAGCAAATTGCCAATTGGCTCGCCATAGCTGTTGGACAACATGATGGATGCACGCCCGGAATCGCTGGCCGTAATCACATCACCAGCCTTGATCGAATCACCAGCTGCCAATGAACGGGTCTCGCCATCACGCATAATGCTGACAGGGCCTTCCAACTCATTGACCGAACCAATTACCTGTGTGGACATGTCGCCTCCAAAATTTTTAAGTGTGAGTGTTGTCGAATTTGTAAGTAATACTCTGACAACGTCGAGGCGGATTCAAAACCAGGTTTATTTACAGCAGAACCACCAATACTGCCGCCAACAAGGCGCCCCAAAACCCACCGATCAAAGGCATCATCCACTCGTATCTGGAAAATACCGGTCGCAAGGCTTTCTCGAATTCCATGGCAGGCAAACCCGAGAGCCTCTCAACAATCACTTCTTCAATTCTCAAGACATCGTTTAAATAAACCCGGGCAGCCATCAAATGGGCTTCCAGTTTGCTTGCAAATATTTTTGCGGCATCCCGCTTAATGGCAACCCACTGCTCTGCCCCCAAAATGGTTACCAGCAAAGGTTTTATCCCACTGGATTCCAAATCCATGACACGCTGCACATGGTAATCAATCAGCGATGACAAATTTTTTGCATTGGGCCCCCGGCAAAGTGACAACACAATGTTTTCTGTGGTCAACACCTCGCGTGCTGCAGTTTGCGCAAACAATTCAGAGATGTGTTTTTGGTCGCGAAAAAAGAAACCAGTGAATTTGCCCAAACGAATGGTGCCGTGATCCGGATGAAAAAAAAGACTCTCCAGCGCAAGCTCATTGGCCAGCGCACCGAGCACAATACCCACCACGATCAGCCAATACCATTGAATATTGAACAGCGAAATTCCTGCCAGCAAAAGGCCAACCACCAAACCGGCCACCAGCGAGAAGCGGATCAGGTAAGCCATGGGGTCTTTGCCCGCGCTTTTAAACAGATCAACCACCAAATAGGGCCTGCTGGTGACCACGTCCAGCACCAGTGTTTTCAGGCTGAGGTAATAGGCAGGTTTCTTTTGTAAATCCAGAATGATTTGCTTGGCCACTTCAGGCACGATGCCGCGAATTCTGAAAATAATGGAATTCTGCAAAAAGCTGGGCAGGCTTTCCCACAACGTGGGTTTGTGCTTTAGCATCACCTCGCGACAAGCCAGGTCGGCCGTCTCTTGCATGGGTGGAGTCAGGCGATCAGACATGCCCTGCGCGGGAATACGTTTGATCATTTCGTCCAAAGGCAACAGTTTGTGCGTCATCAGGCGCACAGCAATTTCAGCCATGACCGACTTCTGGTGCGGCACAAGCCCCTGCCAGCCCAAACCTTCAAGACCCAACTGGTGGAGTCCAAGCGTTCTGAACAGCGGAATGCGCCAACCTTTGAATTCTTTGGGATTGAACATCAACCAAAGTGCGGCTGCCTGAAAAAACCAGGCCAAAAAGAGCCCGGTGGCTGCCATGGCCAAAAAAATCGCCCAGACCGGCAGGCCCAAATCGAGGAAGGGAAAATCCAAAACGATCATCCTGAAGTAATTATTAAAATAATTGATCTAATTTCAATCCACTGAAGGACATCCATAGGTCGTTATACTGGCGAACGAGACAAGACAGATTAGAGAAAGCCGTCCAAAAAATATATCGACGACTATATATCTTTATACTTTACCAACAAAAAATAAGATTCTAAGGGGACGCCTTTCATGGATTGGGCAACTATTTACGCTGACATTCAGCAGAACTACCTCTTTTACCTTTCAATCCCTGTAGTTGCCGCCATTCTTGGTTACGTCACCAAAATCGCCGCGGTCAAAATGATGTTCTACCCCATGAAGTTTGTGGGCATCCCGCCATTCTTCGGGTGGCAAGGCATTGTGCCGCGCAATGCGCTGCGCATGGCATCCATTGCAGTCGACACCATCACCACCAAATTGGTATCAGTCCATGAAGTGGTTTCCAAACTGGATTCCGAGCGTTTGGGCAAAGAGCTGGAAGGCCCTGCAATGGAGGTCATCGAGACCATCATTCGCGAGGTAATGTCCAAACATCAGCCTCGACTTTGGGAAAGTCTGCCGAACTTTGCGCAGAAAAAACTGATTGACCGTGTCAAGAAGGATGTTCCCGGCGTCATTAGCAGTGTGATGGAAGACATCAAGGGCAATATTGATCAAATCATTGACTTGAAGGCTTTGGTCATTCGTATCCTGATGAAAGACAAACACCTTCTGAACCGAATCTTCCAGGAAGTGGGTCGTGAAGAATTCAAGTTCTTCGGTGTATCCGGCTTGTACTTCGGCTTCATGATTGGTGTGGTTCAAATGGTGCTTTGGGTACTGCTGAAAGAGCCATGGATTTTGCCCGTGTTCGGTTTCCTGGTTGGCTTTATTTCCGACTGGATCGCGCTGAATATTCTGTTTGAACCCAAAAAGCCGATTCCGTTTGGTTCGTACACCATTCAAGGCCTGTTCCTGAAACGCCAGCAAAAAGTAGCGGCTGATTACGCGAAAATCATCGCACGCGATATTTTGACCCCTCAAACAATCATTGGTGAAATGGTTGCGGGCCCACTCTCGGAGCGTGTCCAGAAAATGGTTGATGAACGTGTGCGCGAGATGGTGGACAGCAAGGCCAGTATCGTGAAGCCTTTTGTGGTGATGGCCGTGGGCGCAGAGTCTTTCCAGCGCATGAAACAAGACACCTCTGAAATGTTGATGGCGCGCTTGGCCGATGTGATCATGCACGCTGAATCCTATGTACAAACCTCACTGGACATTGAAAACGTGGTGGGCAAAAAGATGCAGGCCATGACACCACTTGAATTTGAAGGGTTGCTGCGCCCTGTGTTCAAGCAGGAGGAATGGATTTTGATCATGACAGGTGCCATTTTGGGTGGCCTTGTGGGTGAAGGCCAACTGATGGCGATGATCAAGATGGGTATTATTTAAACCCTGCGCATGTTGAAACAAAAAACCCGGCAATGCCGGGTTTTTTTATGGGCTCACAGGCCTGAATCAGACCTGCACCCGGGCTTTGGCCAAGCCCGGATTTTCTCGGCCGGTTTCCGCAAATTCCACAAACTCAGACACACAATTGGCCACCCACTCGGAATGACTTTGCACAACCCAGTGCTGTGCATCGATATCCCTGCGCCAGACATTGTGGGCATAGGGATAACAAGACTCTACCAAGGCTGTGGTTACAAATTTGTCATTGGTGGGCACCAACAATTGCACAGGTACCTCAGTTTGGCGCAAACGTGGATTGCTGATGCGTGGCAGCATGTTGGCGCGGTACAGGTTAATACCATTCACACCATCTTTACGCTGTGTCGGGTTGGCTTCGTGTTCAACGCCTTCCATTTTTTTCACAATACCCGGCCAGGCCTTGTCCAAACCCAGTTTCCAGGCGGTAGGTGCCAGGAATGGCAACTGAAAGGCATACACATACCAGGAATGCATCAACTGCCCCATGACATTGCCCAAAGCTTTGCGATTGTTGGCAGTAAAGCTATTGCGCATCCACATCCCGATGTGGTCAAGACACGGACCGGAAATACTGGTGTAGCTCGCGATTCGGGACTTCAATCGATGGTCAGTCACACTTTCCCAGGTTTGAATGGAGCCCCAGTCGTGAGCAACCAGGTGCACGGGCTGCGTCGGGCACACTGCCCGCATAACAGCCTGCAAATCTTCAGACAACTTGTTCAGTGAATAATCCCACATCCAGCCCGGTTCAGTTGATTTGCCACAACCACGCACATCGTAGGTCACCACATGAAAATGGTGCTTCAGAATATCCACAACAGGATCCCAAACGGTGCTGGAATCGGGGTAGCCATGCACCAGAATAATGGTGGGGTTGTGGGGCTCGCCATGGCTGGTCACAGCCAGTGCCACGTCGCTTGAATGCACAACCATTTGACTTGTCTGCCGCTGCTTTTCGTTTGTCTCTGTCATGGGTGTTGCCCTTATTGGATGTTGTTGTGGTGTACTTTCGACTCCACTTTATAACCCCCATTGAAGCCGTATTCTTTCGCATGGGTTAGAGGTGCAACTCCAAATAAGCAAATAACTAAAAAATAGAATGACTTACAGCGTTTTTTGATGCAGTGCGTTATTATTGGGCCGTTCGAAAAATTTACGAGAATTAAAGTCGCAACCATGTCAAACCTGATTCAAGAACAAGTCACAGAAGTCCATCACTGGAACGATACCCTTTTCAGCTTCAAAACAACTCGAAGCCCGGGGCTGCGCTTTCACAACGGCCACTTTGTGATGATCGGCCTGGAAGTCGAAGGCAAGCCACTGCTGCGCGCTTACAGCATTGCCAGTGCCAACTACGAGGAGCATCTCGAGTTTTTCAGCATCAAGGTGCCCGATGGCAAGCTGACTTCGCGACTACAGCATTTGAAAGTGGGCGACTCGGTTCTGGTTGGGAAAAAGCCCACAGGCACACTGATTCTCGACGATTTGAAGCCTGGCAAAAACCTGTTCATGTTTGGCACAGGTACTGGCCTGGCTCCGTTCATGAGCCTGATCAAAGATCCCGACGTGTATGAGCGCTTTGAGAAAGTCATTCTGGTTCATGGCGTGCGGTATGTGAATGAGCTGGCCTACGGCGAATTCATTACCGAAGAGTTGCCCAACAACGAGTTTTTCGGCGACATGGTGCGCGATAAATTGATTTACTACCCCACGGTTACCCGTGAAGAGTTCCGGAATGTGGGGCGTATTACAACATTGATGGAAAATGGTCAGCTGTGTAATGATGTTGGCTTGCCGCCCCTGAACCCCGAAACTGATCGAGCCATGATCTGCGGAAGCCCCAGCATGCTGGCTGACATTCGCGGTATTCTGGATGCGAAAGGTTTTGTGGTTTCACCCGGTGTGGGCGAACCTGGTGACTACGTGTTCGAACGCGCATTCGTCGAAAAGTAATTTGCAACTTGTACATGTAAAAAAAACCGGCTTGGGCACACACCCACAGCCGGTTTTTTTATTAAGAAGCACAAAAATCACTTCTCGGCTTCAAGCTCTTCGAGCAAGGCCTTTGCATGGCGCATGCTGTCCATGGCCGCCGGGAAACCGCAATACACACTGGCGTGAATTATCAATTCGCGTAACTCATTGGGAGTCACACCATTGTTGATTGCCCCGCGCATGTGAAGCTTTAATTCATTGGGGCGATTCAGGGCGATCAACATGGACACTGTCGCGATACTGCGAATTTTGGGTTCAAGCCCTTCCCGAGGCCACACCGTGCCCCAGGCATGAGCAGTCACAATGTCCTGCAAGGGCGCCGCAAAATCATCTGGATTTGACACGGCCTTGGCCACATAATCTGCGCCAAGTACTTTGGCTCGCATCGCTTTGCCGGTGTCGTAATTGGCTGGCTTGTTACTTGCCATACTTCTCCCCCAGTTTTTCAATGAAACGATCGAGCAAACCATCGAACATGGTTTTGATAAAACCTGGCGTAGCAGCCTTCAGCAGCATAGGCACTTTAATGTCGCGCAATTGCCCATTAATCTCGATTTCGATGTCCACTTGCTTGCCATTCGGTTTGAACTGGAAAGCGCCGGAAAGACTGGCATTGCCAATGCCTTCTTTGGCTTTGAAACTCAGGCGCCCGTTGGCCTTGTCCACTTCGTAGGTGGCTGCATAATGAACAGCATGAGACACACCCATGGCGCCAATTGGCTTGAGCTTCCACTCAAAGGTGTTGGGTCCAAGCTTGGTCAGACTTTCCAATTTCGGAAAAATTGAAATCAAAGGTTCAATGGACTCAAGATCGACCAACACTGCATCGTAATTCAAGGCCACTGTGGCGGTTTTATCCAGTGAAAGCTTGCTGTCCATGTCAAATTCTCCTCAGGTTTTAGGCCCTGCCCCCTGTGCTGGAGTACACTGGCCGAAATAATAATCAGGTTAAATAATACTCATGAGTAACATACCAGCAGATCCCTTGCTGCGGATCAAAAAGCTATCAGATTCACTAGAAAATAATGAATTTGAAAACACCACCGCACTTATTTTTGCGTTTCGACAAGAGAAAGACCTGTTATGCGATTTACCTGCAGTGTTTGAAGGTGCACTTGAAAGCATTCTGGAGCGCCTGGAGAGCACCGCCATGTTTGGCGGAGAAAGTTGCTCGTTCAGTCAAAGTGATCTGCTGGCGGCACTCACTATTTGGCTGGAAAAAGCAAAGTCTTATCTCGAAAAACAACTGGGCATTGTTTAAGCAAGGTTTGGTGCTTTTCAGGCTGTCTTCTTCTTGGCGGCAATCTCTTCAATCAACTTGTCCAGTTTCTCAAAAGAAACTGGCTTGGTCATGTGCAAATTCATTCCGGCTTGTGTCGACATGGCAATGCTTTTGTCGTCCGACAAACCCGAGAGAGCGCAAATATAGCTGTGCTTTGAGGCTGCATTCTCGGAACCGCGAATAACTTTGGTTGCCTGGTGACCGTCCAGATCGGGCATGTCAATGTCCATCAACACCAAGTCGAAACATTGTTTCTCGCACAACTCCACTGCAGGCAAACCGCCCGTGGCCTGCACCACTTGGTGCCCCCTTTTTCCAAGGTAACGATCAAGAAGTTTGATGTTCATGGGGTGATCGTCTACCACCAAAATATTCAATGCCCGTGAAGGCAATTGCACTGCCTTGTCAGACTTGGTCTGAGTCAATGCCGAGGCCAGTGGCAAATTCAAGCTCACTGTGAACACAGAGCCCACCCCAGGTTCAGAGCTGACATCAATACGTCCCCCCATCAACTCCACAAGCCCTTTACAAATGGCAAGACCCAAACCGGTGCCACCATACTGGCGATTAATTTCCCGACTGGCTTGGCTAAAACGCTGAAACAGTTTTTGCAAGCTGGACTGGCTCATGCCAATACCGCTGTCAGCCACCTCAATAAATACTTCAACCCGACCTTGGCTGGGCGGTGAGGTCAATAAACGTATCGTCACATAGCCGGTGTCTGTAAATTTCAAGGCATTGGACACCAGGTTTTGTACTACCTGTCTTAACCTGTTCGCATCGCCGTGAAGAAAACATGGCCCCTCAGACTCGTTCACCAGAGAGAATTCAAGATTCTTTTTCAGGGCAAGGTTTCGATTCAGCGAATACACCTGCCTGACCATGGCTTCCAGGTCGAATGGAGATTGATCAAGCTTCAATCCATTGGCTTGGATGCGGGAGTATTCCAGCACATCGCTTAAAATCAAGTGCAGGTTAGTTGCCGAGCTGGAAATATTACGTACATCACCCCTTAACTCGGGGTCATCCAGTTGCTCCTCGAGCAATTTGGAAAACCCGATGATTGAATTCAGTGGCGTGCGCAATTCATGGCTGATTGTTGCCAAAAACTCGGATTTGGCGCGGTCAGCACTTTCAGCTTGCTCTTTGGCCAACACCAAATCGCTTACATCAAGGCAAACTGCATACATACTGACACCCGGTGCTTTTGCTTCGCGCTGCAATGTCAGTTGGAAATATTGTGGATCTACCCCGCTTCTGCGAACGGTTGCGAACACAAGCGATTCACGGTTTGGAAAGGCTTCCGGGCGAGATAATACGGTTTTGAATGCTGAATGGTATTTTGAATCAATGTGCTTAAGCACTGTAGTCCAGTCAGCAATGAACTCAGCTCGGCTGAGGGAAAAAAAACGCTCAATGGAACTGTCGACATTTTCCACCCGCACACGCCCTTGATCGCTTACGCTGAACTCCACCACAAATCCGTTCAAGCAGTTTTCGACACTCAATAAACGGCGCTTTTCTTCTTCAAACCCGGCCAGCAGCATGCTTTGTTGCTGACCTAACCTGTGCACCGTATTCACCAGTGTTTCGAAAAAATCTTTTCCGGCCAGATAGTCGGGTGCTGGATCCTGACCAACAAGGTTTAACAGGCTTTCTTTGGCCTGAAAGCTCAACCATGCACGGGTCAGCACGCTGCCCGCCACATAAGAAACCAATACGACAACAAGCAACAACAAAAGCTGCCCAAACCAGGCCAAATCGCCCAACTGTGTCCAAAACACAATTGAACCAATGACACCAATAGCAAAGAGCAAACACAACAAAGGGTGGTTGCTCCATGAGTCGTCAATCGCTTCTGAGACAATCTTGCTCAGGGAGGCACTGGCCGGGGATGCTTTCAAGAATGTTGCCTTTGGAAAATAGCTTAGGCCGAAATGGTTCGGGACAAAAATTCAAGCGAACGGCCTCTGGCCAATGCGGCTGCTTTTTGTTGGTACATGGGGCGCCCCCAACAATTAAAACCATGATCAACATTCGGGTAAGTGTGAATTTCCACGCCACGATTGGACGCAAACGCAGCCTTGATTTGAGCGACTGCATCCATTGGAATAAATCCGTCCTTTTCGGCAAAGTGCATCAGCATCGGGACCTTGGCTTGCGGCGCGCGATCAAGCGCGGTATGGATACCGCCTCCGTAGTAGCAAACACTTGCATCTACGGCTCCAGGTGTAGTGCCCACCAGGTAAGACAACATGCCACCCATGCAATAACCAAGACTGGCCACTTTACCTTCAACCTCATCCCGAGCCTTCAAGGCTTCGGCAGCGGCACATAAATCTTCAACCGCTTTGGGAAAGTCCATGCCCTGCATCAGCCCGAACCCTTTCTTGAAACCAGCATCGTCATAACCAATATCTACACCGGGTTCCTGGCGCCAAAAAACATCGGGGGCTAGAACCACAAAACCATCGCTTGCGTATTGGTCGGCCACCTCACGAATGTGTTGATTCACACCAAATATTTCTTGTATCAACAATATACCAGGGCCTTTGCCCGTAGGGGGAAGTGACAGGTAAGCGCCAAACTGGCCGCCATCTTTGGCATTGATCGAGATTCGTTGGGACGGCATAAAGCTCCTCTCTGTATGGATGAAACAAGCGAATTCGAATTGTAGCGCCTGCATTTGTCCGCGTGAGTGTGACGAGACAACAAAAAACCACAGAAGTTAAAAAATACTGTACACAGTTACAGTGTTTATTGTACAGTTGTTTTCAGAGCGACACCTAAATAGCGATAGGAGTAATCAAGATGAGTATCAAGCGATTTGCCTTGTTTTTTATTGTGTGGGTGCTCAGTTGCGCATTTGTACTCGAACCTGCATTCATTGCGCCCCTGTTTGAAACCAGCAGCACCCTTGAACTTGCCTTCGCCGGAAACCCTGCTCAATTGGGCGGGCTTGAATTGAACACAAACAGCAGCACTGCGGTAGAATCACTGGACCATTTCAGAGTACTTTGTTTGCTCTACTTCGGCTTGCCTGTTGCGGTGTACCTTGCAACACAGTGGAAGGAACTCTAATTCATCCGTGTTGAACCATGAAGTATGTTGTAGCTGGCGCTTTTAGTTTGATTGCAGGTTTCTTGATTCAGGGTTGTGCTGCTTCCAATCCTTATTTTGACTTCAACAAACCGCACCACAGGCCAGATGGCTTTGTGAACTCGGATGGCACCATTGTCTCGAAACCCATGTCAGATTTACTGCGCTGGTATCGTGAACGATTCGGAAAAGACTTACCCCCGCCTCCTGGCGAGTTCATCGCGAGCTACGCCGACTTTCCCCAAAAAAAATTCGACAAAAGCCAACTTGCCCAATACTCGGAAACCACAGCCACCTGGCTTGGACACGCAACTGTAATGGTGCGTGCCAATGGTTTTACCATGCTGACCGACCCCCACTTTTCGGTTCGCGCATTTCCGGTGCAATGGGCGGGTCCGTCCCGCAAGGTTCAGTCACCAAGCCGTGTTGAAAACCTGCCAAAAATTGATGTGGTCGTGATTAGTCACAGCCATTACGATCATTTGGACCACAACACCGTGGTGAAATTGGCCAAACAACAGCCAGACACCCTATTCCTTGTGCCATTGGGACTTGAGCCACTCCTCACAAGTTGGGGGGTTGCAAAGGTCAAGGAAATGGATTGGTGGGAAACGCACACCATGGGACAAAACAAAATTACGTTCGTACCTGCCTACCACTGGTCTGCACGCACGCTAACAGATCGCAACAAATCCCTTTGGGGCGGCTGGACATTGAAAAGCCCAGACTTGAACTTCTACTTCTCGGGCGACACGGGTTACAGCAAAGACTTCGAAGAAATCGGCAAACGCCTGGGGCCGTTTGATTTCAGCGCGATTGCCGTGGGCGCCTATGAACCACGCTGGTTTATGAAAGCTCAACACATCAACCCCGACGAAGCAGTACAAATTCACAAAGATGTACGTTCAGCAAAATCCATGGGCATACATTGGGGTACGTTCGAGTTGACCGATGAACCGCTGGATCAACCCATCGGCGACTTGAAGCTTGCACTTGAAAAACAGGCCGTTGAACCCAGCGACTTTCAGTTGCTGGGGCATGGCGACACCATTAATTTGAGGTAGTTTTGGGTGCAAATACAAAATGACTTAGATTGTCTGTCTAGGTCAAATCAGTTTATTGAATTGAGGCATGCAGTGGCGCACCAAGGTCATGGTGAGCAAATCGTTCAGTTGATCGTCCGTGGCTTTGTCAGATAAAAAATGCAATCCAGCAAACGAGGCCCAGGTAGATTCGGACACCCTGAATGGCGTGTCCTGAATGATCAGGATTTGTGTTCCTGCTGCGTACATGTCCAGCAAAGTACTTTGAATCAAGGCACTTGAACGCTGAAAGCTGGCGCGAACCACCACCAGACCTGCGCTGAGATTGTATGCAGCCAAGGCCAGCTCCTTGCCGGTTTGACGCGGCAGTACTTCATGTTGACCCCATACTTTCTGGGCGAACGCACAAATTTTGTCCAACAACTGTTTGTTGGGCTCCAGTACCACCACTCCGATTGAATCTTGCGCTGTTGACATCTTGTTCGCCTTTTTTGTCTAGGACAACTTTGATCATTTGACCACAAGCCGATAGGCAGGGCAATGCAAATTACTCTATATGCTCAATAAAGATAATTAATATGCAGTGCAGTAACCATTAACGCACATTTAGAGCGTGTAAAGACGCAAAGGTTCCTGCCGTTTGATGTGAAAACGGCTTTTTGATTGACAATTCCGGACAAAGGAAAGTCGCCTAAGTTTTGACCTAGTTCAAAGCGAGGTGAGGCTTGAGAAGCTCATGCAAACGGAGTTCGGCCCGCAAGGTTTTCAGGGTGACCAAGACACCGCCGATGCGACGGTGCAGAAATATGATTTCCTGGGGTGGAATCTTGAAGTGCTTGGACATCATTTTCAATGCCGCTGTTTGTCCCACGCGGGCGGGCAAATCCGTGTCACCAAAACGATAGGCACCGCCGGGGGTGTATAGCCTGTCGGGCACCATGGGATCGAATGGTTTGCGAAACGGTTCAACAATCAATTCGGTCAAATCGCCAAACCCTTCCAGAAAGGATTGAGGTGTGTTGGCGTCCATCAAGCCGATGTCCAGAACACCTCGTGCCACCTCTTGCCTGTCGGCCTGAAGGGACCCGCGCACAATTCGCCCGTAATTTGCAACAAACGAGGTATCAAAGGGCCTGGTTGCGCCAAAGTCGAGTGTCACAATTTGATCATTTTCGCCATTGGGATCGATGCGAACCCGATAGTTTCCAAAGTGAGGGTCTGTTTGAACCAGCTTCCAGTCAAAAAACTCGGTAACAAACAATTCGGCAAAGCTTTTCGCCAGTGCATTTCTGCGACTTTGCGACAAGGCCTGCACTTCTTTGGAAGACACTGAAAACCCGGGCTCGTAACGCGTGGTCAGCACGCGTTGGGCACAAAACTCGGGATAAACCTTGGGCACGATAAAGCGCGAATCACCTTGCAGCCTGTCGTGAAAGATTTCAGTAAATTCCCGTTCTTGTACATAGTCACATTCACGAACCAGCATGTCCCGCAATTCATTGAACACGTCGGTCAAATCAAGCGCCTTTGGCGCAAGGCGTGTGGCTGAGATCAGCCGGGACAAAGTGCGTATGTCAGTGTCGATGGCGTTGGCCACACCTGGGTATTGAATTTTGACCACGACCTGCTCACCCGTGGCTTTGATAGTCGCCAAGTGAGCTTGCCCCAAAGAGGCTGCCGCAATGGGTTTACGCTGAATATCGAGCTTTGCGATGGTCTTCTCGCCCAAAGCATCAATTAGCTGAGGCTCAACAAATGACCAACTGACTGCAGGCGTGTTGTCCTGAAGTGTCGCGAGAACTTCAACCGCCTCCTCTGGCAAAAAATATTGTCCATACAGAGAAAGCATTTGCCCTGCCTTCATTACGCTGCCTTTCAACCGCCCCAGCTCGTCGGCCAACTCTTTGGCCTGAGTTCTGTAAAAATTACGGTTGGCTTCGTCTTTGGATTCACCGCGACGGAACAGATTTCGTACCGTGTGCCCGGCAATTTTGGCACCCGCACCAACGCCCATGCGAGTCAAGGCAACATTGCGCTCAAAGGCACCGGTTTTGATGCGGTCCATGGTGCTGTCTTCAGCACTACCTTCTGAGTTGTCGGGTTTGTCCTGCTCGGCCATACTGCGAAAAGTCCTTGCGAATACAAAATGAGTTGGGCGACATTGTAGTGGCTGGCCGCCCTGAGCAGACGAAAAAGCACTCTAAATCCCGAGTGCAATACCCCTTAAAGTCAGCGCATCAACTTGCGCAATGCAGCAGGCGTGAAATCGCCAGGCCTTACGGAAACATTGAATTCCGTGGCGGGCTCTTCATTCTGTAATGCGCCGAACACAGACTTGCGCGCATTCAGATCATGCTGAACCTCGCCAGAGGTGTACAAACCTGGCGCGTCATAAGCCTGCATCAGGTACAACATTTTGACGCGCCACAGCTCGCCTTTCGTGTCGTACTGGTCCATCAAGGCCACGTACCAGCTGTCTTCATCGACATACATGGTGCGCTTTGAGTAAATGTGTTCAGAACCAGGCTTCAGTGTGCCTTCGATCACCCAAACGCGATGCAACTCAAACCGGGTCAACTCAGACTTCAAAAAAGCATCGTTGAGCATGTTGTCGTACTTCAGGCTTTTGTCACTGAGCTTGTAGTTGTTGTACGGAATGTACATTTCACGCTTGCCCAGCAGCTTCCAGTCAAACCGTTCAGGCGAACCGTTGAAACCGTAAATGTCGTCCACAGTGCGCAAGGCATCTGTATTGCCTGCCGGGGCTGCATGCACCAATTCAGGTGCGCGCAATACCCGCCGCTGGCCAGAATTTACAATCCATGCATTGCGGGTGTCATCTTTGAAATTCAAGGTGTCGAGCACCAACAGGGCTTCACCCGATTGTGCCGAAGGCTTTGTGGATTCACCGATAAGCGCGAACAGCAAGGTGCTGCCCGCTTTGCCAATTGAAGGCGCCCACGCAATGGTTTGGCTGCTGGCAAAAGTCACTGGCCTGCTGCCGTTGCCGGCAACAAAACCGGCGGTGTGCGACCTTAAAGTTTGCGCTGGGCGGCGCAGCAAGGTGTTCCAAACGGCTTCCAATCCATTTTTAGGCTGCGGAAATGGCACGCTGGTGGATTGAACACCTTCCACAGCCAAGCCGTCATGTGCCAACTTGACTTTGCCAGCTTCCATCTTGATGCTCGTCATCATCTCTGGTGAAAAAGCGGCAGTGCGGTGTGTTTTATAAACAGGAATGCTGTAGTTCGGGTAGCGTTTAATCAACGCAATTTGCCCTGCAGGCAAAAACTTTTCGTGCTGGGCCAAATTACTTTGATTCACCACGAATAAAGGCTTTTCACCCGCAAATGGATCGATGTAGCCACTCTTGGGATCAAACCCGGCGGGAGGCTTTGTCAAACCACCGGTCCACTCGGGGATCGTGCCAGCCGCATTGCCGGCGATTTCGGCACCCAAGGCATTTGTTGAACCTGTTTGAGCCATGGCACTTGTGCTGCCCATGATCACGAACACCGCCGAGGCTACAACACCTCGCAATATGTGGAAATTCATCTTGTCTCCTGCTTGTTGCTCTGCTTTTTCTTGTCAAGCTACTTTACAGCACTGGCAGGGCGCGCAAACAAGACACGACAAAAGTCTGCACCTTTGCCTGTGCAAGCAGGCACTTGTTCTGCAAAATCGCTGGGTGTTAACACCTGGCAGGCCATACCGAGATTTTCCATGGCCAATTGCAAATGCCCGGCTGTCTCAAAATGCAGGTGCACTTTGCCGCGCACAAAAATACCAAGCCCGCTTACAAAGGCCTGGGCCAAGGGGTCTGAATTTTGAGCCTGCATGTGGATATCGGACAGGTAAGTACCGTGTGCAAACTGCGCCAAGGTGTGAGAAATTCGCGACCACAGGTTCAACACCGAGTCTTTGTCGAAATAGTTCAGTAACCCTTCGGTAATCACCACCAGCCCCTTGGCGGTGTCTAGCTGTATGGCCAAACCATCCAGGCTGTGTGCACCCTCTTCAGCAAAAGCATCCACCACTTTGACATGGTGATTGGGGCAGGCACGCAACCGGGTCGCCAGCAGTTTTTTCTTCTGCGCCACCATGCCGGGCAGGTCAGCTTCAATGTAAGTGATTCTGTCGCCGTAACGTTCAACAAACCGACTGCCACGGGGTGACAAGCCCGCTGCGATCTCGATGATTTGAGTTGCTTTGCCAGACTCAATCAATTCGGTCAGATGGTGATCAATTAAATCGTGACGGGCCAGCAGAAAATCTTCCAGTGTCGGGCCTCCGAAACTGCGGGACACAAACATGGAAGGTGCCAATGCCATGTGCAAGGCGCTGGCAGGCATGGATTTCAATTCCGGAATGGATCGACCTGTGGTTTGCCAAACCTGCCCCGTGTACAGCGCAGTGGGGCTGATACGGGCTGCGGACAGCCACTGCGAGGCAAGCTTTTTAACCATAAGGTCCTTTACAGAATTGAGTGCTCAAGCAAGGTTTCCAAGGGCACAACATCAAGTGCTGTTTGATTGGTACCCTCAAGGTATACGGGTGGTGCAACACCCGCCTCGTAGGCCTCAAGCCAGCGAAGGGCACACACGCACCAGCGGTCACCCGGCTTTAGGCCTGCAAAACGATACTGTGGCATGGGGCTGATCAGGTCGTTGCCCATGCGCAACTGAAATTCCAGAAATTCTTGGGTGACTTTGGCACACACCACGTGACGGCCCAAATCATTGGGGCCGGTGCTGCAACAGCCATCTCGCATAAAACCAGTAAGGGGTGCGTAGGAGCAGGCGAGCAAGGGCCCGCCAAGGACGTTTTTATCTTGTTTCACAGTGACTTTCGACATGAATTATTTTGAACCAGGAACAGGCACTACAGCCATGGTGAGTCGGGAAATGCAACTCAGTTTTCCTGAGTCATCATGCAGTTCAATATTCCATACCTGAGAACTTTTACCGGCATGCCACAACTTGGCGGTGCCCGTTACTTTGCCACTTCTAACGCCACGCAAATGGTTGGCATTGACTTCCTGCCCGACACAATAAAATTTGCTGTTGTCGACCAGCAAATTGGCACCGATGCTTCCCAGTGTTTCTGCCAACACCACATTGGCGCCGCCATGTACCAAACCAAACGGCTGGAATGTGCGGGCATCGGCTGGCATGGTGCCGCGAATAAAATCGTGACCTACTTCGGTAATTTCAATGCCCAGTGCTTCGCACGCGGTGTTCTTGCACATGGCATTCATGTTGTCCAAACTTGGCGTGGAAAACCAGATGGAATGTTGATCTTTTTGCATGGCTGCGACGTCTCTATAAATTTAATTTGTGTCCTATTTTAGGCGTGCAATTTAAACTTTTGGACAGGCTTCGATTAGTTTGGCCACTGTATTAGACAAATTTAGGGCAGTTTCTTCTTTTAAGCGCTGGCAATTGGCATACAAATCGGCCTCGGTCGCTGAAAAACCAGCGCCCACATGGGCCAATGCAATCACATTGCCGCTGGCGCAGGGTGCCAAGGCCACGGCATTTCCATCGAATGCATCCAGCAATCGCTGTTTGCTTTGCGCCGAATCCTTTTGGTTGCTCAATAAATTGGCCACCAGGTAACCCTGCTCGCTCAGCAAGGCTTTGCAATTCAAATAAAAGGCTGTGGAATTCAAAGGCCCTACTTTGGCTTTTCCATCGAAGCCATCCACCATGATCAAATCGAATTGACGCGCGCTGCTTGCCACCGATTTCGCCATGTAGTCAGCACCACAACTCACCTCAACATGAAAACCGGGGGAAAACGGCGGCAGCTTGAAATGCATTTGCGCAGCGGCCACCACGGCGTGTGATATTTCAATCACTTTAATTTTGGCATTGGGCCGGTGTTTGTGCAAAAACTTGGGCAAGGCACCCACCCCCAAGCCAACAAACAAAGCATTTCTAGGCCATTGTGAATCTGGATTCAACAAAAGCGGCGCCATCATTTCCCGGGTGTACTCAAGTTCAAGCGCATAGGGCCTTGCAATGCGCATTGCACCCTGCACCCAGTCACTGCCGAAATGAAGTTGGCGAACGCCCTTTTCTTCGCTGATCAATATGTCCATAGGGCGCAAGAATAACTGAATTATTCAAACAAGGCTTGCCCCATGAACAATCGGCTTCCTTCTTGCAAACCAGATGCAATATTCCAGCTTGGTGGCACCAACAGAACAATTGTTGAGCCATGCTCAAACCACCCCAATTCCTCACCTTTGTGAATGGGTGTGTGCGTGCGCACCCGTTGTGGCCCACGGTCATTTTGATTGAATACGCGCCCGGTGCAGTGCAGGCGTATACCTGCTACCAGAATGGCCGCCACCGGCACAATGGCGAAGGGTTCGCCTTGCGCTGTTTTGCCACTCAGCACAGCACGCTCGTTTTTGCAGAACAGTTTCTCGACGCGCTTCAGCGCCGCAGGGTTCACATTCCAGGTGTCACCGTGAATATAGTCCACCTGCTCCACCACGCCATCGATTGGCGAATGCATGCGGTGATACATGCTGGCAGTGATGCGAATGGTGAGGTATCGGTGCCCGTGAAATTTCATGGCAAGTACAGGGTCGACCAACAGCTCCTCCATGGCATACGGAAAACCTTTCACCTGCAGCAGGCTGCCGTCCTCAACCAAACCATGCACCCCCAAAATACCGTCACAGGGGCTGGTGCCTTTGGCCTGCAAGTCGACCGGTCGCATGCCGGGTTTTAGCGCACGCGTGAAACAATCATGAATGGAATTGAATTGCTGCCTTTGCGCTTCGTGCAAGCTTAAATCTGCAAACTGATTCCACAACCACAAAGCTGGCTGGGCGAACCAAGGGTGTTTGATTTTGCTGATCTTGCCCATGAGCCAAGAACTGAACAAACGCGGAATTCGGTTGGTCAGCATGAAGTTGACACTTTCCTGCAAGCGAATGCGGGACGCTTGAAATGAAGAATTCGCCTGTGAGTTTTTTTGCAATTTAATCAGCCTGTCACCGAGATGGCGTACAACCTTACCTGTTGTATTTGACAGAAATGTGTATGAACCTTGACAGCCTGACTTTGTTAATCGGCGCCAGCGCCGGCGCTTACCTGGTATTGAAAGCACATCGCCGCCTTCAGTTGTCCCGTGCAAAACACCCGGGATTGAGCGGCCACGTGCGCATGGCCAAGCGCGTATCGAAATTGATACCGCATTACACCCTGGAAGGCGATTCGTTTTTCAGTTGCGATGAAGCCAGCGACTTGATTGTTGAGAAACGCCGAAAAGGTTTTCAGGATTTGTCAGCCCGGCTGCTTGCACGTGCCCCACAGGGAAAACGCTTGCTGGAACAGGCGATCAGCAGTATTTCAGATGCCCAATTTACCCACAAATACCGTGTTCCTTTTCAGTTTAGAAACATGGTGAACGAGAACCTGTTGCCTGCGCTTTTTCTCAGCAAATCAGAAGGGGTTTATGTGTGGGACATCGACGGCAACGAGTACATCGATGTAACCGGCGCCTACGGCACCAACTTGCTGGGCTATGACACCTACAAAGGTTTTATTCGACAAGCCGCCACAGACATGGATTCGCTTGGACCTGTGCTTGGCCCCTACCACCCGGTGGTACTGGACAACACACGCCGAATTTTGGCCTTGGCCGGGCAAGATGAAATTTCATACCACATGAGCGGTACCGAGGCTGTGATGCAGGCGGTGCGCCTTGCCCAATACCACACGGGCCGCCAGCGCATTGTGCGTTTTGCAGGTGCTTACCACGGTTGGTGGGGTGATGTTCAGCCAGGCATTGGCAACCCGGTGAGCGCGAACCGCACACTGACTTTGCAGGAAATGAGCCAGCGCACCCTGCATGTGTTGGCTACACGAAAAGACATCGCTTGCGTGCTTGTCAACCCGCTGCAAGCCTTGCACCCCAATGCCAATGCGCCCGGTGATTCGGCTTTGATCAGCAGTGGCCGAAAAGCAGGCTACGACAAAGAAGCCTACACACAATGGTTAAAGCAGCTGCGGCAAGTGTGCACGGAAAACGGCATTGTGTTGATACTGGATGAAGTGTTCTTGGGATTCCGCCTGGCCAAGGGCGGTGCGCAAGACTATTTCGGCGTGCGGGCCGACATGGTGACCTATGGCAAAACACTCGGTGGTGGTTTGCCCGTGGGCGTGCTGTGTGGCAAGGCTGAACTGATGAAGCGCTACCGCGCGAACAAACCTGCAGACATTTGCTTCGCTCGTGGCACTTTCAATTCACACCCCTACGTGATGCAAACCATGAACCTGTTTCTCAAGCACATTGACGGGGTTGAGGTAGAGCGCATGTATCAGAATGTGGATACCACCTGGAATACGCGCAGAGCGACGCTGAACAAACGACTTGTTGATCTTGAATTGCCGGTTGAAGTACAAAACATGACATCAATTTTCACGATTCTGTACAACAAGCCATCGCGCTTTAACTGGATGTTTCAGTTCTACCTGCTACAAGCGGGAGTAATGCTTAGCTGGGTCGGATCAGGACGAATGATTTTCAGCCACAACTACACCGATGAAGACTTTGACGTGCTGTGTGATCGCTTTATTCAGGCGGCCCGCTGCATGCAGGCCGATGGCTGGTGGGACACCAGCGAGGCCTGCAACAGCAACAAGAAAATTCAGCGGCGAGTACTCAAAGAGACTTGGCGTGCCTTGACATCGTCCATGGGATCAATCAGCTGACCCTTCAACAAATAGAAAGGTGATTTGTAGTAAATTTTTACGTCATGGAATGGGTCAGTGATAATTTTCAGAGCCCAAACCAAACCTGTTTCAATGTCCCGAATAAAAAACAGGTGAATGGTTCTGAACACCAAACCACCAAGACCCAACCACAACCACGACTCACCCACGCTGCGCACAAAGCTTGCAGTGTCGGCACCTGTTGGTGGCAAGCCGAAAGTGGACGGACTAAACCAGATCAGCACTGGCAATGCCCCCCAAATGCTGAGCAAAATGATTTTGCGGCGCAGGTTGTAACCCACTTTGATGTCTTCTTTGTGATCGTGCGTGGCATCGTTCACATAATCGTAAGTTTTGGGTTCGAAAAAGAAGTGACCAATTTGACGACTGGTCATGGCCACCAGCCAGGCTACCAAGGCAGCTGACACGGGGTCGATGAACAGCAGTACATAACCAAACAGGAATGAGAGTGCACTGAGCAAGTGCAGGCTTTGGTTGATGCGGCTGTGGTGATAATAGCGGTGGTCGTCCCAACGCTGTTCGTGCAAAGTCTCGAAGATTTTTTTCATGTAGGCAACAAAAGGAAGTGTTGAAAAAGTACTAACTTCCCTTTATGCCAGTGTGATGTTGCCGTTTTGTGTCCAATCATCGCAATTGCTTAATCAGCGCGTACTTCATCGCTGCCGATTGCGCGATAAGACAGTGACAGATTGGCCGGTCGGTGAATGATTACGCACGCCCCGGTGGCTGGTGGTGTTAGGTGACCTGCTGCTGTCTATGCGTCAGCCAACTCGGCAGTGGGTTTGCCTGTTCCGAACTTCAAGAAAACCGCCCCGGTTTGGATTCATTCGCTGCGTTTGGCGACTAGCCAACACCGAGGCTCGGCCATGTCTTTTGCCGAGCTCGGTGAGCAAGAATGAATTCAAAAAGGGATCAAGCGGTTTTCAGTGAGGAATCGGGCAACCCCGCCGAGTTGGTAATAAAGTCGGCAACCCCGCCGAGTTGCGTGAACAACCGGCAATGCCGCCGATTTACCGCCCCAACTCACCTCTCGCAATCACTTCTTTCATGATCTCGGAGGTACCTGCATAAATAGTCTGCACCCGCGCATCTGTGAAGAATCGGGAAATCGGGTATTCCTCGGTGTAGCCGTAGCCACCAAACAATTGCAAGCATTCGTGCGTCAACTTCACCTGCAACTCAGTCGACATCAGTTTCAGAATTGATGCTTCTTCAGTCGTCATGGCACCCAACTTGAACCGCGCTTCACACTGCTTCAAATAAGCTTTGGTCAATTCAAGCTGTGCGCGCAGTTCGGCCATTTTGAACCGGGTGTTTTGAAACTGCGCAACCGTGCTGCCGAAGGCCTTGCGCTGAGTGACGTAGTCTGCCGTAATCGCCATGGCACCTTCACAGGCACCCACCGCTTGTGAACCCAAGCCCAGGCGCTCGCGCGGCAATTCCTGCATCAGGTAAATGAAACCTTTGTTTTCTTCACCCAGCAAAGCGTTGGCAGGCACGCGCAGGTTGTCAAAAAACAGCTCGGCCGTGTCGTTGGAATGCTGGCCCATTTTCTTGATGCCCTTGCCTTTCTTGAAACCAGGCAAGGTGCTGTCCACCAAAAACAGACTGATGCCCTTTGCGCCTTTGGTGGTGTCTGTTTTTGCAGCCAACACGATCAAGCCACAATGCAGGCCGTTGGTAATGAAAGTTTTTGAGCCATTGATGACCCACTCGTCACCATCACGAACTGCGTTGGTGCGCATGCCAGCAAGGTCGCTGCCGGCACCGGGTTCGGTCATGCCGATTGAACCCACCACTTCACCAGTGACCATGCGGGGCAACCACTGCGCTTTTTGTTCAGCCGTGCCCAGGTTGTTGATGTATGGCATCACAATATTGGCGTGCACATTCAGTGCAGTGCTCAGCGAATGCAGGTTCAAACGACATGTTTCTTCAAGAATCATCAGGGCGACTTCGAATGGAGCACCCGCAGCACCAAACTCGTCGGGCATGTCTGGCCCAAGCATGCCGGCAGCACCCAGCATTAGCCAGGTTTCTTTGGGCATCCAGCCGTCTTTTTCCCATTGGTCGTAATGCGGAATCACCTCTTTTTCAAGGCAGCGCAAAAGCATGTCCCGAAACAAAGTGATGTCCTCATTTTCAGCAATTTTTGATTGATCCGCTGATTGCCCGATTAATTGGTCCATTGAGCCCATGATGATTCCTTTCTTGAATTGCTTCTGTTACTTCGCCTGCATACGGATACTGCCATCGATGCGGATGGTTTCACCGTTCAGGTAATTGTTCTCAACAATGCTGACACACAGGTGTCCATATTCCGCAGGTGCACCAAAACGCTTGGGGTTTTGAACCATGGCGATCAGGGGCTGACGGTATTCTTCAGAAACGCCCTGCATCATGGGTGTGTCGAAAATACCGGGGGCAATGGTCATGACACGAATACCATAACGACCCAGATCGCGTGCCATGGGCAATGTCATGCCGACCACGCCACCTTTACTGGCCGAGTAAGCGGCCTGACCGGTTTGACCATCAAATGCAGCAACCGAGGCGGTGTTGATGATCACACCACGTTGCCCATCTTCATCGGGCGTGTTCTTGGCCATGGCTTCAGCCGCCAGGCTTGAAATATTGAAGCTACCGATCAAATTGATGTTGATTGTTTTTGCAAAAGCTTCCAGCGGCAAGGCCTTGCTGTCGCGGTCCAGTGTTTTGCCAGCCGTGCCCACACCTGCACAGTTCACTGCAATGTGGATCGCACCGAAGGCAGCCAAAGTTGCATCAATACCGGCACGCGCGGAGGCAGCATCGGCCACGTTCACTTTCTGGAAAATTACTTTGCCGGGGTGCGCGGCTTCAGCGGCTTTGCCGGCATCTTCGTTCATGTCGAACACTGCAACCTTGGCACCCGCTGCAACAAATTGCTCCACGGTTGCCAAACCCAAACCAGACGCACCGCCGGTGACCACAGCCACCAAATTATTCAAATTCATTCAAAAGTCTCCTGACTGACTGTTTTTATGGGGTAGAAACAAAGACTAACGCAGAATTGCGCAATGTAGTGGAGGATGAATTCGAACGAACGTTCGTTTTTACAATTTAACGCCCTTTTTTTAAATCCACATTCAGGTAGCGCCAGAAATCAGCCGCCACCGGCGAAGGTCGCTTGCCGTTGGGGCGAACGGTGTACCAGTTGGCATGAATTGGAAAGCTTTGCACATTCAGACTTTGCAAGCCGTCCGTGGCGGAGCCCGCATTTAGGGCGTGTTCAGACAACACGGCCAGTCCCATACCGCCCTGAACCGCCTGTTTAATCGCCTCGTTGCTGCCCAATTCAAGCCGCACAGTTGGCTCAAAACCAAGGCTTTCAAAATGTGAATCGCAGGCCAGGCGTGTACCCGACCCCCTTTCGCGCAAAATAAATGGATACCGCGCAAGCTCGGTGTGTTTGATGCGTTTGCGCTGGGTTAAAGGGTGCCCTGCAGGCGCAACCACCTGCAAGGAATTGGTCATGAAAGCCCTGGCCTCGACGTCCAGGTTCGCAGGCGGTTTGGACATAATGTAAAGGTCGTCCAGATTGTGTTCAAGCCGCTGGATAACCCCGTTGCGGTTCAACACCTCCAGAGAAATTTCAACCTCCGGGTACTTTGTGCAGAAATCGCCCAACAAACGGGGCACGAAATACTCCGCAGTACTCACCACGGCCACGGTCAACTTACCCCGCCTAAAACCCTTGATGTCATCAATACGCTGCTGAAACCCTTCCAGTTCGGCCAGCATATTGCGTGCTGTGGCCTCCAGCTCAAGGCCGGCGGGCGTGAGATAAACCGCCTTGCCAATGACCTCGTACAGGGGCAAGCCCACCGATTCAGCCAATTCCTTCATTTGCATGGACACGGTGGGCTGGGTGACATGAAATTGCCGAGCCACCGCTGTAATGCTTTTCAAGCGGGCCAATGCGGAGAACAGGTTTAATTGTCGCAATGTGAGGTTCATTTTTAAACATAACCTTTTAGTGATGATTTTTCTCTTTTTTTTGATTTTACATGATTGTTTCTTATCCATAGTATTGGCGCACTTTCATTACCGAATGCATCATGAACAACTTCACCGACCCCGCCATTCTTTTCTTTCTACTGGGTATTTTCAGCGGCCTGGTTAAATCCAACCTTGAAATTCCCGCGCAAGTTGGCCGTTTTCTGTCCTTGTACCTGCTCATGGCTTTGGGTTTGAAAGGTGGCTTTGCCTTGCATGAATCTGGCTTTAACACGCAGGTGCTGGGCGGTTTGGGCAGCGCCGTATTGCTGGCGGTCGTGGTGCCTTTGATCAGCTACCCGATACTGAAGCGTTGCACGTCGGCATTCGATGCCGCGGCAATTGCTGCCACCTACGGTTCGGTCAGCGCTGTTACCTTCATTACAGCCGTGCAGTTTCTTGAAAAGTCCGATATCGCCTACGGCGGACACATGGCCGCCGCCATGGCACTGATGGAATCGCCCGCCATTATTCTGGCAGTGCTGTTTGCCAACGCAGCGCGCAAACAAACACAGGGAGCGAATTCAGCGCCCGTTCCCGGAAAAGGATTCGGCCACTTGTTGCAGGAATCATTCACAGAAGGCGCGCAGTTGCTGCTACTTGGCGCAATGCTGATTGGTTTCATGAGTGGTAGCGCGGGCAAAGAAGCGATGCAACCGTTCACCGGCGACCTGTTCAAGGGCATGCTGGCCTTCTTCCTGCTTGACATGGGTTTGAGCACGGCCAAGCACCTGCCAAAACTGAAGGCCGTATCGAAATGGATGATTGCCTATGCGGTGCTTGCACCGATTGCCCACGCCACCCTGGCCTGGTTACTGGCCAAGGCCACGGGTGCAAGTGTTGGCGACACCGCCCTGTTAATGGTATTGGCTGCCAGTGCTTCCTACATCGCCGTGCCTGCGGTGGTGCGCTATGCAATACCTGAAGCCAACCCCAGCCTGTATGTGGGGCTTTCGCTGGGCATTACCTTTCCGCTGAATATTTTGGTGGGCATACCCGTGTATGTGCAATTGGCGGGTATTTAAATCAACAACTCAATCCCGTCCAGTTCCCGCGCGCACACTTCACGCATCACCGCCACAAAATCGGCGGTGTAATGCTTGCCCGCAATCGCTTTGGGTAAAGCCGCATACAAGGTAGACACCAAGCCCTTGCGGCCCAGCGGCACTTGGGCCACATAACCACGATCCACGTAACCTTTCACGGCCCAGGCTGGCAAGGCTGAAAGCCCGCGCTTGCTGGCCACCAGTTGCAGCAGGGCCACGGTCAGTTCACTGCTGCGGCGCTTCACCTGCACACCGGCAGGCGTTAAAAAATGCTTGATTACATCCAGCATGTCGTCGGGTACCGGGTAGGTCAACAAGGTTTCACCAGCGAAATCCGAAGGCTTTAAATACGCACGTTTGGCCAGTTTTGAATCCACAGGCACAAGGCCCACCATCTCAAACCGAAATAGCGGAAATGAAACGATGCCCTCTTCCTCGCACAGCTCGGACACAATTGCCAGTTCTGCATCGCCTTTGTGCAGCAGACCGACCGGGTCTGCATGAAAGCCGGAAACAATGTCCAGTTCCACTTCAGGCCAGCGGTTGCGGTACACATCCATTGACGGCATCAACCAGTCAAAGCAAGTGTGGCATTCCACTGCAACCCGCAGCGGGCCACCCGCACCCTGCTTCATTTGCAATATATCCAACTCGGCTTGATCCACCTGCCCCAACACCTGCCCGGCCAATTGCAACAAACGCTGGCCCACCACGCTAAAACGGCTTTGCCCACCCTGCTTGTACACCAGTTCTTCACCAAACCAGTCTTCTAGCGCCTTAACCTGATGCGACACGGCACTTTGCGTAATGCACAACACGTCGGCCGCACGGCTTAAGCTGCCAGTTTGCTCAATGGCTTGAAGGGTGCGCAGATGGCGCAATTCGAGAATGCTTTTTGACATGAATACAATTCACTATTTAGACGAATATTATTCGTTTGAATAATACCCTGTTTGTGCCGATCATGATGTTTTAATTGCCACACAAGAAGAAACACCATGATCAAGACACACACCCTGGGCTTTCCCAGAATTGGGGAAAACCGCGAACTGAAATTTGCATTGGAAAGCCACTGGCGTGGCGAAACCGATGAAGAAGCATTGCGTACCGCCGCACATGAACTGCGCCTGAAACACTGGCAAGCCCAAATTGATTCCGGGCTTGATTTCATTACTGTGGGCGACTTTGCCTTTTACGATCAAATGGCCGATCACATTCAATTGCTGGGTTGCGAACCTGCACGCTTTGAGTTCAAACCACAACAAAGCAAACTACAACGCTACTTCACCATGGTTAGGGGAAAGTCGACCGAGAACCACAGCTGTGGCCATGTTCACGAAACCTGGGCACTGGAGATGACCAAGTGGTTCGACACGAATTACCACTACATGGTGCCAGAATTCACTGCAAGCACGGCGTTCAAGGCCCACACCGCAAGCCTTGTGGAGCAAATTGAGCAAGCCAAAACGCTGAACCATCCAATCAAGGTCAGCTTGATTGGTCCGCTTACATTTTTATTCCAAGGCAAAAGCAAGCAGGCCGGCTTTGATCAGCTCCATTTGCTGGACCAACTGCTGCCCGTATACGGACAAATTTTGAGCGAACTCAAAACCCATGGCATTGAATGGCTTCAGCTGGATGAACCCATATTGGGCCTGGACTTGCCCGCCAATTACCTGGCAGCGTTCGAGCGTAGCTACCTGCAACTGAAAACAAGCGGTGTAAAAATTCTGTTGGCCACTTACTTTTCAACCACACAAGGGCACACCAGCCCGGTGTGTAAATTGCCTGTGGATGGCTTGCACCTGGATTGCGTGCGCGCCGGGGAAGACTTGCCACTTGTACTGGACTGGCTGCCCAACTACAAAGTGCTGTCGCTGGGCTTGATTGACGGGCGCAACATTTGGAAAACAGACTTGCAAGAAGCTCTAAACCAAATCGCCAAAGCCTTTGATGCAGGCAAGGGCGAGGTTTGGCTTGCACCGAGCTGTTCACTGCTTCATGTGCCCTATCAGTTTGGCAACGACAACACGGTCAACCCGCTTGTGAAACCCTGGCTGGCTGGAGCCATTGAAAAACTCGAAGAACTGGAATTGCTAAAACAAGCCAGCAAAACGCAATTGCAGGGCAAAGCTTTAAGCGGTGTACTGGCCACTGTGTGGCATGAACACCAAAGTGTGGTGAAGCAACGCGCCAACAGCCCTTTGCTGAACAACCCCGAGGTGAAAGCACGCCTTGCAGCCCTGGCCCCCAAGGCCGACCAACGGCAAAGTGAATTCGCAGTGCGGCAAACCAAGCAACGGGAACGGTTTAACCTGCCCGCCTACCCCACCACCACCATTGGATCTTTTCCACAAACCAAAACCATTCGTAACCTGCGCGCACGTTTCAAGAAAAACGAAATGGATGAAAAAACCTACTGGCAACACATTAGCCAGGAAATTCGCCAGGCCATCGAGTTTCAGGAGCGGATTGGTTTGGATGTGTTGGTGCACGGCGAAGCCGAGCGCAACGACATGGTGGAATATTTTGGTGAACAGCTTGAAGGCTTTACTTTCTCGGCCAATGGCTGGGTGCAAAGCTACGGCTCGCGCTGCGTGAAGCCGCCCATTCTGTTTGGCGATGTGGCACGCCCCAAGGCCATGACTGTGGATGTGGCCCGCTTTGCCCAAAGCCTGAGCGAAAAACCCGTGAAAGGCATGCTGACAGGCCCGGTCACTATTTTGCAATGGAGCTTTGTTCGAAATGACCAAGCCCGTGCCACCACGGCACTGCAAATTGCCTTGGCCATTCGCGACGAAGTTGCCGACCTGGAACAGGCTGGCATTGGCATGATTCAAATCGACGAGCCCGCTTATCGCGAAGGCTTGCCTTTGCGCAAAGCGCGTTGGGATGATTATTTGAACTGGGCCAGCAAAGCGTTCCGCATTTCAGCAAGCCCGGTGAACGATGACACACAAATTCATACGCACATGTGCTATTCCGAATTCAACGACATCTTGCCTGCCATTGCCGCCATGGATGCCGATGTGATCACGATTGAAACCAGCCGTTCCGACATGGAATTGCTGCGTGGCTTTGGCGAATTTCATTACCCCAATGAAATTGGCCCCGGCGTTTACGACATTCATTCGCCCCGCGTACCGGGACAAGATGAAATCGTTCGCCTGATCCGCAAGGCAGCGCAGGTTATTCCACCTGAAAATCTGTGGGTCAACCCCGACTGTGGCCTGAAAACCCGTGGCTGGGAGGAAACTGAAGCGGCCTTGGCGGTGATGGTCAAGGCAACAGCCGTGTTGCGCGCAGAACGGCTGAACAGCAACAAGACTGAAAAAACTGCCGCATAATTGCTGCAAAGGGCTTGCCAAAGCCGTGGCTCACGGGAAAATAGGATCAATAAGATCTATTTTCCCGGAGACCCACCATGACCCACGACCCAATCGTGATCGTATCGGCTGCCCGCACCCCCATGGGCGGTTTTCAAGGCAGCATGTCCAGTTTTACCGCAAGCGAACTGGGCGCCCACGCCATTCAACACGCCGTGCTACGCGCAGGCCACCCCACCCTGTCCGAAAAAGTCGATGAAGTCATCATGGGTTGCGTGTTACCTGCAGGCCAAGGCCAGGCCCCTGCCCGTCAAGCTGCGTTAACCGCAGGCTTGCCGTTGAGCAGCGCCTGCACCACCATCAACAAAATGTGTGGTTCAGGCATGAAAGCAATCATGATGGCACACGACAGCCTGTTGGCTGGCAGTACCCAGGTTGCCGTGGCGGGCGGCATGGAAAGCATGAGCAATGCCCCCTACCTTCTACCCAAAGCCCGTGGCGGTATGCGCATGGGGCACGGGCAAGTGATGGATCACATGTTTCTCGATGGCCTTGAAGACGCCTACGAGAAAGGCCGTTTGATGGGCACCTTTGCCGAAGAATGTGCAGACCAATACAGCTTTACCCGACAAGCGCAGGACGAATTCGCCATTCGATCCTTGGCACGCGCCAAAGAAGCCACGGAAGACGGCAGCTTTCAATGGGAAATCGCCCCCATTGAAGTGGCCAGCCGCAAAGGCACTGAACTGGTCGGCACCGACGAACAACCCTTGAAAGCCGACCCAGCCAAAGTGCCCACCCTGAAACCCGCCTTTCGCCGCGACGGTGGCACGGTCACAGCCGCCAACAGCTCTTCCATTTCCGATGGAGCAGCCGCTGTAGTCATGATGAAACAAAGCCACGCAGAAAAACTGGGAATCAAGCCATTGGCGCGCATACTGGGGCACAGCACCCATGCGCAAAAACCAAGCTTGTTTACCACTGCGCCGGTTGGTGCGTTACAAAGGCTGTTCGAAAAAACCGGTTTGAGTTCGACACAGGTTGATTTATTCGAAATCAATGAAGCATTTGCCGTGGTGACCATGGCCGCCATGGTTGATTTGAACTTGCCCGCTGACAAAGTAAATATTCACGGTGGAGCCTGTGCGCTGGGTCATCCCATTGGCGCGAGCGGCGCCCGAATTGTTTGCACATTAATTGGTGCACTGAAAAAAACCAATGGAAAAATTGGTGTGGCCAGTTTGTGCATTGGTGGCGGTGAAGCCACAGCCCTGGCCATTGAACTGATCTAAATAAAACGAGAGATAAAATGGAAAGTGTTGTTTACTTTTTGCTGGCGGCAGCGCTGGCCGTGCCTCTGTTCAAGAAACTGGGCTTGGGTGCGATTCTTGGCTATCTCGCTGCCGGGGTGGTGATCGGTCCACAGGTATTGGGGCTGATCGACGACCCGGAAAAAGTACTGCACTTCTCGGAAATTGGCGTCATTTTACTGCTGTTCGTAATCGGCCTTGAACTGGAACCGGCCAAGCTGTGGGCCATGCGTGCCCAAGTGCTTTTGCTGGGTTCGGGTCAACTGTTTATCACGGCAGGCATCATTTACGGCGTGCTTGCCTTCATGTTCGAAATGAACAGCAACGCCGCCTTGGTGATCGCATTGGCCTTGGGCCTTTCGTCGACTGCATTTGCCATTCAGTTAATGGCCGACAAAGGCATCTTGGGCAATGAAGATGGTCGGCGCGGCTTTTCCATGCTGCTGTTTCAAGACCTGGCTGTAGTTCCCATTTTGTTCGCAGTACAAGCCTTGGCACCTGTTGAACCCGACACCGACCCCGGCCAGTGGTGGCTGGCACCCGCGGCCATTCTGGGCTTGATTGTATTTGCGCGTTACCTGATTAACCCCGCCTTGCAGTTCATGTCTCGCTATGGTGGCCGGGAAATCATGACTGTGGTGGCCCTGCTGATTGTGCTGGGTGCTGCAGTGGTGATGGAACATGCCAACCTGTCCATGGGCCTGGGTGCTTTCATGGCGGGCATGATGTTGGCGAACTCTTCGTTCCGTCATCAACTTGAGGCCGATGTGGAGCCATTCAAAGGGCTCAGCCTTGGCTTGTTTTTCATTTCGATCGGCATGACCCTGAATTTCGGCCTACTGGTTGAATCTCCACTTACAGTCATGTTGGGCACCTTGGGGCTGATGTCCTTGAAAGCCGTTGTCATCATCGGCCTGGTGATGCTTGCCGGCGTACCCTTCCCGCGCGGTCTCATGTTGGGTTTGATGCTTTGCCAAGGTGGTGAATTTGGCTTTGTGATCATGGCGCAGGCCATGGACCTGCGTCTGCTGGGCGAAGGTACGGCAGGCATGGTCAATTTGATGATCGGCATTTCAATGGCACTGACCGCACCTGCAGTGCTGTGGTTTGAGAAGTTCACAAACAAACAGATTGCCAAAGCGCCGCAAAATATTGAAAAATTCGACTCCAGTGAATCTGAAGCGCTGATTCTTGGATTCGGTCGTTTTGGTCAGGTCACCGGGCGAATACTGGCGGCCAACCAGATTCACTTCACCGCACTGGACAAAAATGCCGAACACATCGAGTTCGTGAAAAAATTCGGCAATCAGGTGTATTACGGCGATGCTTCCCGAGCCGAAGTTCTGGAAGCGGCGGGAATTGGAAAGGTTCGTACCGTGATTGTGGCAATCGATGACCCACAAATGTCGCAGGCCATCGTAGAGTTTATTGTTCACCACTACCCCAAGATCACCATCATTGCGCGCGCGCACAACCGGAACGATTACCTTGCATTAAAAGCTGCAGGTGCCCATTCCGTGGTTCGAGAACTTTTCGCGGGCGCTCTGGAGGCTGCCACCGAAGCGCTACATGCACTGGGCTACAGCGACGGCCAAGCCATGCAAAAGGCCGAAACCTTCAAGCAACACGATGAAAACCTGCTGAACAAGCAAGTCAAGGTGGTCGGTGATAACGAAAAAGTGATCGAAATAGGTCGACAGGGACGCGAGGAACTAGAGGCCATTTTCCAGCAAGACCAACGCGCAGCCAACCGGGGTTAAGATGGAAATCCTCCAATTTTTTAAAGACTTGGAACCCAGCGTTGAACAGGTTTTCACTTTTCTGGAAGGTCGGCTTGGCAAGCTGATTTTGTCAGTTGCACTCATCATGCTGGCCACCACCATCAATCGCTTGATGCACTGGCGGCTGTTGCGTGAAACCCATGCCTCGCCACCTCAAACCGGCAATGTTCGCGCCACGTGGGTTCGTCGCAAAAACATTGTCTGGGTAACTGCCTTGCTTCTGGTGTTGGCATTGTGGTCAGGACAAATTACGGGCTTTCTGATTTCACTCGCAGCCATTGGTGGTGCGCTGTTGATTGTCAGCAAAGAATTCATTTTGTGCCTGTGGGGCGCACTGATTATTTCGTTGAACAAAAGCCTGCGCATTGGCAGCACCATCGAAGTGGGGGAATTTACCGGGCAGTTGGTGAATACGGGTTTTGTAACTTTCGAGCTTGCCGAGATTGGCCCCTCAAAAAAACAAACTGGCCGCCTGCTGAGTTTGCCCAACAGCCTGGTGTTTACACAGGCCATGAAAAATCTGTCGGTGTATGGATCTTATGGCATTCACCTGATTGATTTCCATTTCGACAAGTCGGTAAAAATTCAGGCTGCTGAGCAATTGACACTCAAATTGGCCAATGAAGCTGGCAAACACTGGATTGAAGAAGCTGAACGGCATTTTTCGGCAGTTGAGCGCGATAATTTTGTCGATTTGCCCAAAGCACGGCCCGAGGTATTTTGGGCCAGTGTGGACGAAAAATGTTTACGCATGACCTTGCGGTTTGCCTGCCCGCTAAACAAGCGGGGGCAACTTGAAAAATCAATCGTGAAACGTTTTTGGGTTGAATACAGCGAATTGGGCAGCACTCAGCAAGAAACAGACTCCAAAGCATCCTGAATCATTCGTGCCCGGTCCTGATCGGGCATCAGTTCCAGCGTGCTGTTCAAATTCAAGAAACGCTCGCATTCAACGGCCGGCGACACAAGGTAGCCTTGCACATAATCGACGCCAAGTTCTTTGACCTCGCGAAGCGTGTGTAAGTCCTCTACCCACTCGGCCACACATTTACAACCCAAGTCGTGAGCCAATCCCACAATTGCAGTGACCACGGCATGGCTCTCTGTGCTGTGGCAAATGTTTTTCACAATGGACCCATCAATCTTGATCACATCGGCATGCAAGTCCATGGCATACCTGAAGTTGCTATATCCCGCACCAAAGTCGTCAAGCGCAATGCGCACACCCAAACTTCTTACCTGTTCAATGAAACTTTGCACTGCCTGCAAATTGATCACCGATCCCACTTCGGTAATTTCAAGACACAACTTTGACGCATGCTGCTTGTGCACCCGAATTAAAGCCAAAGTATCTTGAAGAAAAATTTCGTCGTTCAGCGATCCAGGTGACACATTGATACTCAATACACTGAGCCGGTCCAGTTGCCTGGCATGCTCCGCGAGAAAGTCGAGTGTGTGACTTAATACCCAATTGTCCAGAAATGCAGTGTGCCCGCCTCGTTCACACGCTTCTATCAAAAACCCGGCTGAATTCAGCTTACCGTTTTCCCCTTTGATTCTTAACAATGCCTCGGCATATAGCGGGCCATCATGTTGATTCAATGCCAGTATGGGCTGCCAAGCCAGAGTGAGCCCTGCCGGTAGTTTCTGGTCATCCAGTCGTCGTATCGTTCTGGATTGATCAAGCAAGCTGCGGGTTTGATTCTGTTCAAAAACCACCCGCTCAACCTGGCTGTTGCGTTTGGCCTTGGACTTGGATTCACGCATGGACATTTCAACGGCCTCCATGACATCGAGTACATTGTCGACCAGGCCCTGATAAACCAGCGTCGCCAGCACGGCGACTTGTATGCTTCGACCATCAAATTGAAAAGGCACGGATTCGAGTTTTTTCAAGAAGGCATTGAATGCCTCCTCGGCCTGAACAGAATCATTGTGATGAATCATCACCGCGAACTGGTCGATGTGCAGTCGAGCGATTTCACCGTGTGCATTCATGTGGCGATACAGTTCGGTGTGAAAGGCTTGTAACAACTGATCAGAAACTGCAAGGCCATACGCACTGATCAAACGTGAAAACTGCTGAATGTCAACGCAGAAGAAAGTGAAACTGGCAGCACGCTTGTTCAGTTTGTTGTGAATTACATTTTGCAATCCCCTTCTGTTCAGTGCGCCAGTTAACTCATCGTGCGTGGCCTGGTACTGCAGGGCCAACTCCCGGTCTTTTCTTGCCGTGAAGTCGGCAACAACGCCAACAAGCTCGCGATGATCGCGGCTCACCACCAGTTCATACCAACGTGTTTGCCCTTCCCCTAGGACCACAGGCAATTCGCGGCGCGATGACTTGCCCGGCGACTCAAGCAAATTAAACAAAGAGGCAAGGCGCGGCGGCTGAAGAAAATCCAGTGTTGGCTTGCCTTCACGATTCAGGAAAAGATCAGTGAACTGCTTGTTGAAGTTAAGCAGTTGACCATGACGCGTACAGGTGAACATGGCGGAGGGCGCGATATCAAATACATTCTCGAGACGTTCATGGGCCTGTTTGATTTCCTGGGCGGCCAATTGTTGTTGCCATTGTGCCTTGCGCAGAAACTCGGCCAAGGCAACAGCAGTCATGACGCTGGCCAATACGGTGACAGATGCACTATTGAAATACTGCAACAAAAACCGCTGGTCAAACCAGGCAGACAACACCTCGGCGACTGCGCCAGTGAGCGAAATCATCATGGCCGCCAGATAATAAATGGCAACCCTGTCTCGCTTTTCCAGAAAATTCTGGGTAACTACCCAAGCCACTGCCGACGCCGCCACAAGGCTCATTGGCCAAAACAGCTCAAGAAAAGTGCGGTAAGGTGAAAAAAGAGCAAGCAAGATCAACACAGCGCTGGCGAATTGCAGCGTTCTCAATACGCCCAGCCACGATTCGCGCCGAATATTCTCAAATAAATGCCAAACAATCAGTACTGTTGAGGTGAAATACATGGCCAAGGCCAGCATGCGAGCCCGCATCAGTGGTTCGGCGAGCAACTCAAATCCAAATATCGAATGGTCCCAGCCCTCAGACAAAGCCACCAATCGAAGACTTGCAAACAGCCAGAACCCGTAGCACACAAACAAGGTGCTTCGGGTCATGAATGCAGCCACAGCCACCATGCCAATCATGAGATAAAGAACGCCCTCGAGAAAACTTTGACGTCGCTCGGCAATCAAAATTGCCTTGTTGAAGTCTGCACGGCTCTGCAAACCAATTTCAAGACTGGCTGGCCCGACAAACTGGAATTGACAAAGTATTCCCTGTGGGTTCGCCGGTCCTGAAAAGCTCGCAGACAACACACGCCCTTGATTGGTTTCAAGCGGGATTTCCCGCAAGGATCCGTCGGAGTCACCAAGCCAGCAACTTGATTGAACCAGGTGTCTTGACCGGAAAACCATTTGTTCATATTGCAGCGGCATAGTCTGCGACAGATCGGTATAAATCCAATAGGGCGTTTCTTGCAAATGGGTACGCAGCACATTGCGCCGAGGCTCATTTTTAAGTTGCTCCACAACATTGAACAAGCTGCCCTGCACCTCGTTTTGATTAAGGCTTGCAAAACCCAGTGGCAACTCATGCGGTCTGTTTTGATCAAGTACCGACAAGTTGACAAAGGACACCAGCAAGAAAAAACCCAGCAAGACCAATGACAAAAAAGGAGTCCAAGGTGTTTTCTGAAATGAATCTGCGACTGCAGCGTGCATAAACATCATCCAATTGAACGCAGTTTGCTTTGCGTTTCCAGTTGCAAAGTACGCATCTGGATGTTTTGCAACAAATCAGGATGAGAACTTGAGAAATAAACGGAGTGCAGTGGGTTTGTACTCAGCAACCAACGGGCTTCAATTGTGAATACATCAAACCAGAGTATTCGATGAGGAATCATGCCGATGTGATTCATCTCGACAAACTCACCGGGCTGTAGAACATCCTCCAGTTCAAACCGGCGGTACTGCCGATCGACCGGAAAGCGCACGCACAGGAAACAGCGATCGACCGAGTTTGCACGGCTATACCAGTAAGCCGCTTTGATCAGCATCAGCCTTAACGCAAGCCCGTTGGAACGCGCCGGTATGGCCAGCCTGGATATTTCGGCGATTCGCCCGCTTTTCAAGGCTTTGGGCAATACAAAAGATTCTTCAAGACGAAGTTGTTGTTGCTTGGCAATTTGAACCCGGACAGTACCAATGCAACTGCCGTCGAGCTTTGAGAAAGCAAGCAAGACAGCCGAGTCAGGGTGGCGATCATCTGTATCAGGCAATGCCAGTTTTGCGCCCAACAAGGGAAGGTGTTTGCCGTAGGCCAGATGACGGGCTTTCGCAGCCAGTTCCAGTTCATGATCGGTTTGTGCAATCGCAATCCAGAAAGGCAACAATTGCGAGCTTGAATCTGAGAGAAAATTGACTGCTGAAAGACTGGGCATGGAGTTCTCCAAAGTATGGACTCACCTTAAATATTCCACATCCAATTTGCGTCCCCCCGATCGGGTTAAAGCTCCGGTCACTGCTTATCACCCTTAGGGCCTATAAATAATCAGTATTCGGAATATCAGTACAAGGTTTATTGAGTGTGAGAGAATCTCGCAAAACACAATAACTTCAGGAGATACAGTGCAATGAAAAACAAAGAATTCGATTTGATTGTCTTTGGAGCAACCAGCTTTGTGGGCCAGATTCTGGTGCAGTATTTGTGGAAGCGACATGGCTTGAACGGCGAAATCAAATGGGCCATTGCTGGTCGTGACTCCGATAAGCTGGCTGTGCTTAAAAATCGCTTGGGCGAACAGGCCCGTGAACTTCCTGTTGTGTTGGCCAACGCCAGCAAAGAAGATGACCTGCAAACCCTGTGTGCCAAAACCAAAGTGGTTGTTTCAACTGTTGGGCCTTACGCCCTTTATGGCTCAAGCCTGGTGAAAATTTGTGCCGAAACGGGAACCGATTATTGCGACCTGACCGGTGAGGTGCAATGGATCGCGCGAATGATCGAGGCCCATGAAGAAACAGCAAAAAAAAGCGGCGCACGCATTGTGCATTGCTGTGGATTCGATTCAATCCCCTCGGATCTTGGGGTGTTGTTTTTGCAGAAAGCAGCCAGCGTGCAATATGGCGAGCCTTGCCAACAAATCCGCATGCGGGTTAGAAAACTTAAAGGTGAGTTTTCGGGTGGCACCGTGGCCAGCATGATCAACGTGACCCGCGAAGTTGCAGCCGACCGCTCTCTCGCGAAAAAACTGGCCAATCCTTATTTGATCTCCCCTGCCCGCCTGGCTGCACGCCAACCCAATGTGAGCTTTGCAGAGTTTGACCCTGTTGCTAAAAGCTGGCTGGCTCCTTTTGTGATGGCGGGCATCAACACGCGCGTGGTCCATCGAAGCAATGCCCTGCAAAACTATGGGTATGGCAAAGAATTCAAATACGATGAAGCCATGATGACTGGCAACGGATTCAAAGGCCGACTAACGGCAATGGGGCTGGCCGGTGGTATGGCTGGCTTTTTGATCGGTGCTGCACTGCCACCAACACGCTGGGCGCTTGAAAAGTTTGTGGTACCCAAACCAGGCGAAGGGCCAAGCGAAAGTTCTCAGAAACGTGGCTCGTATGATCTTCGCTTTTACGGTACTGGCAGCAAAGGCAACAAGCTGACCGCAAAAGTGACCGGAGACATGGACCCTGGTTATGGTTCAACCGGGAAAATGCTGGGTGAGGCGGTGGTCTGCCTGGCTTTGGACATTCAGGAACAGCCAGGCGGATTCTGGACCCCCGCTTCGCTCATGGGCGAACAACTGATCGGCAGGTTGCAACAACACGCAGGCCTTACCTTTGAGTTGCTGCCAAACTGATCAGGCCACAAAGCGACTGCCGTTCAACGCGCTTCGAACCGGACCAGCAAACGTCCAAGCTGGTCGTACAACTCCATACGCTGGCCCAGAATGTTCCAGCTTTTAACCTGGGTCAGCGTCATGATTAATTCATCATCGACGTTGCCTGCTTGCAAACAAGCCATGCGGGTGGCGGCAATCATGTTGGTCTGAATCGAATTCCCTTCCACCGAATAAGTGCCCACAAGCTGGTTGCAGCCGCCCGAACCACTCAAACGGTTGTTCTCTGCATGAAACATCAAGCCCGGTGGACGCCCATTCTCGGGCAACACCACGAGCTTTCCGCTGAGTTGGACCAGTGTCCAGAATTGATCTTTCAAATTGGCTGAATACAAGCGTGGGGAACAATCTGCTTGTGCGATGGATTCAAAACGCAAGGGATGCACGCTGGGTACCAAGCGATTGCCTTCCATGGAAGGTGCGGGCTTGATGTGTGCATACAGTGTGGCCAAAAGCGCTTGAGCAGGTTGCTCGCGGCGCTGCAGATAAGCCTGCTCGAGCTTTATATTGTCGCCAGTGGGCACCACCGGAAAAGCCAGTCCACTTGCACATTCGGTAAACAGGGCTGCATCTGCCAGATATTGATAAAGTCCGTTAAGCGGAAACAGTTTCAAATCCAGAGAGTCAACAGATGCAGTGCGCATTAACTGGTAGTTGAGATCTGAAAAAATGGTTCGCGCTTCCAGGTCCAGCATTTCAATTGCCTCAGCGGATTTCACCCGAAAATATCGAATTTGTGAGTTTTGTCCCTGCATGACCAACACATTGCCATGATGCGACATCACCCAACGCCCCAAATCATTTGCTTGGTTGGGAGACGGTTGCCCCGTATAGATTTGGCGAGAGAAAAAGCTGCCATCGGCTTGCAAGGTAATATTTGTTTGAATGCCTTCACAGTTGGCACATGGCAAATTGCCTTTAAACGTGGCCGGCAACTGGGCAAGCGGCACAGGCACGGCTTCAGTGGCTTTCACCGCGCCAGACCAGAAAAACACCAACGCCAATAGCAATCCTGCATCGAGTTTTTTAAACATCACGCTTCTCCAGCCAAGTTGTCTTTTCTTCATTATTACATCCAAACTTTTGCCGACAAAGTACAAGTTTCATCTCATCTGGAGTTTCTTGTATGCGCATTCGCCCCTTGCTTGCCTGTCCGCTTTTCCTGTTGCTGCCTACGTTGGTTGCATGCACGGGTGAAGAGCCTGTGGCTGGGCCGACAACACGCACCACCGCATCGTCACTTGAACAGAACTCACCTTGCTTTAACAACGCGTGTGCAAGCCTGCAAGAATTACTGACCGTTCCCGATGCCGAGAACATGATTTTCTCAAATGATGGGCGACTGTTTGTATCCGGTGGGCAGTCCGTGATCGAGGTCGTAAAAACCAACAATGAATTTGTGGCCAAGACGGTATCGAACGGGACTTGCAATTTCACTGGCTTGGCAATTGCCAGAAACACCCTGTATGCCAACTGCGGTGACGGCACCCTGTGGGCCGGGGCGCTGAATCAATCACCGACGTTGATTGCACCTGTGTTCAATTACGACAGCATGGCTTTTGCCAACGGGCTTACCAGCAGCGGTGATGGCCAAACACTGTACGCAGTAGATGGTCCGATCGCCACTGGGGGATTACCATCACCAAAGATCGTGAAGCTTAAAATGGCCGCCAACAATCCGCTGAAAGTTGACAACCAAACCACCTGGCTAGACCTGGCTGGTCGTTTTCCAAATGGTATTCAACGCCGTGGCAACCTGCTTTACTTCACTGATTCTGAAATACCCAACTTGGGCCGTTTGAATGTGGTGCCAATTCAAAAAGACGGTTCGGCTGGTATGCCCTTGGTGTTGGCAACACTGGAAAGTTTGCCCGATGATTTCTCAATTCTTTCCGATGGCTTCGCGGTAAGTTACTTTTTCACCGGGCAGGTCATCAAACTTAACTTCCTGGGCGAGCAAGTGGATGGTTTTAATCCACTGACCTTCTCAACAGGTACGTCTCAAGTCATGCAGGGGCGACCGCCCCTGTTTTCAAACACCGATTTGTTGGTGACCGAGAAAGGGATTCTGGGTGAACAAAACAGTCCCGTCGGCAACAAATTGACAGTTGTTCGCAAGGTGAGCATCAACTAGACACCGTCTGCACTAAAAATCTCAAAAAACCACTTGTATTGATAATAGTTATCATTTACGATGAATTCTCATTTGAATAAAACGGGAGTTCTTCATGCAGCAGGAAAACTGTACCGCCCAACTTGGCCAGTGGTTGGCCGGTAGTGAAAATGGCTCAGTCTATTACTGTCAAGAAACAGAGGTGGTCTCACTGTGCCTTCACTACATGACCATGCGCTTTGAAGCCAAAGCCTTTCGGGATTTACTTGGCATGATGGGCTTTGCGCAAGCCGAAATTCAACGAATTAAAAAAGCTTTGGAGCACCCCACCCTGCAAAGCCACAACCGGCCTGTTGCGGGTGGCGCCCTGCACTGATTCAAAAAAGGAATCGCACCATGAAAGCCGCTGCCTGCATGAACAAATCGATGGATACTTTGTTAATTGAAAATGACGCCCTGTGCAGGCAGTTGGCCAAGCTGCAAGAGCGTGCCAGTGAGTTGATACAAAAACGATCTGCCGAGGTGGAACAACTTTCTACTGTGGTGGAATACCTGAGCGCTGAACTACACGACCGAGAGGCAATGATTCTGTTTTTGCGTACCAAACTTCAGGAGTTCAGGAAAATCGCTGAACTCCAGTGAGCTGGTTCAACTCAGTTTGTTTGAAGGTAACCAAAATCAAATTTGTGCGTGTCGTCATCAACACGCACAGTCACCGTAATGTCTTGCGCACTGCTGGCCGACAATTTTCTGGACACAATTATCTCGCCTTGTGTTTGTTCACCAGGGCGAACCACCCTGGGTTTCAAGCTGTACTTTTGAATCCGCTCAAAATCGGCAAACGCCTGCTGAACGTCTACACGGTCATTGAAGTCGGTGTGCAAAAACACACTGCCACCATGAAAACCACGATGAAATGGTGAGTGATAAAAAGGCGAATAAAAAATGGGGGCTCGCATGCCATAGAAGGACAAGCGATTCTGTACATCCTGGATTTGCGCCTCGTAACTGACCACAGCGGCTGGCTCACCGTTGAAGGTCACAGTGACGTTTTCAGTTGAAAACTCGACCGGAAATTTTCCGTTATTGACAAAAGTGACATTGAAGCGCGGATTGTCAAACTGCCGCATTGAGTTGTAAACGGAACCCACTTGCACCATGTGCTTTTTCTTTGAGCTTAGCGACTCGAAACCCTGATTTTGAACAGGTACCTGATTCTCGGCCACCACGGGTCGGACGCTGTACATGGACACGCACGCACTCAAAAGCAATGCAGACCCGACCACAACACTTGTTGACACGCTAAACATTCGCATTTGAATCACCTTTCACTGCTGACGTTGCTGCTGGTAAAACCCACTTTATTTTATCGATATTTCATAGACAACAACAGATCGCCTTGGTTCAGTGTTGCTGAGTTGGCACGTTTTCTGCATTGCAACATGTATACGGACAAAATGCATTCCAAAGGTGGAATTTGCACTGTTCGAGAGGATTGCCCGCACTTTTTAAGTGCGAAACAACAATTCAATGCAGCAAAAACGGGCAACGGCGCTCACCTATTGATTGGATCGACAGATTCGTATCAAGGGTGGGCGCTTTTTATTTTTAATTCAAAGTGAGCACGCGCCATGAACGATCACGCAAAACTCAATCTGTTTTCTTTTGCAGGAAAAATGAAAATTCTGCACATGAGCTGGATGGTATTTTTTATTACATTTTTCGTCTGGTTCAACCATGCCCCCATGCTCGGTGCCATTGCCGAGTCGCTGAGCCTGAGCAAGGAACAGGTTAAAACCCTGCTGATTCTGAACGTGGCACTGACCATTCCAGCCCGAATACTGATCGGCATGCTGACCGACAAATTTGGCCCCCGGATTGTGTATGCGGTCTTGCTGTTTGTGTCTGCATTTCCGTGCTTCATGTTTGCCTTTTCAACTGATTTTGCGCAAGCTGCCATTTCACGGTTTTTACTCGGTTTCATTGGTGCCGGGTTCGTGATCGGCATTCGCATGGTCAGTGAATGGTTTCCGGCCCACCAATTGGGCACGGCCGAGGGCATTTACGGTGGCTGGGGCAACTTTGGTTCCGCTGGCGCGGCCATGCTTTTGCCCACAATAGCCCTGATGTTTGGTGGCCCCGATGGCTGGCGCTATGCAATCGCAATCACAGGCGCACTGTGCCTGGCGTTTAGCGTGTTGTGGTACTTCAATGTATCCGATACCCCCAAGGGTTCCACTTACTTCAAGCCCAAAAAAAGCGGTGGCATGGAAGTGACCAGCGTGAGCGATTTCTATTTTATGCTGCTGATGAAATTACCCATGTACGGTGCGCTGGCTTTGCTCACATGGAAGCTGTCGCCCGAAGGCGTCAACATGCTCTCGGCTGCTGCTGCAACAGGTATCTATGGCGCGTTGATCCTGATTTTGGTGTACGACTGCTACAGCGCCTACAAGGTAAACAGCGACGTGTTCAAGGCACCTGTACCTGAACTGCACCGTTACAAATTCAAGCAAGTGGCCGTGTTGAATGTGCTTTACTTCGCAACATTCGGTTCGGAACTGGCTGTGGTCTCCATGTTGCCGTTGTTCTATCTGGAAACATTTTCGTTAAGCCCAGTGTATGCGGGCCTGGTGGCTTCCATGTATGCCTTCATGAACCTGATGTCACGCCCGGGTGGCGGCTGGATCAGTGACAAGTTTGGCCGCAAACGCACACTGCTTATTCTGACCGCCGGTTTGGCTGGTGGCTACGCCCTCATGGGCTTGACCAACGCCAGCTGGCCATTGTGGCTTGCGGTGATCACCACCATGGCCTGTTCCTTCTTTGTGCAGGCCGGTGAAGGTGCTGTATTTGCAGCAGTGCCTTTGATCAAGCGCCGCCTAACCGGTCAAATTGCCGGCATGACCGGTGCTTACGGCAATGTGGGTGCAGTGGTTTACCTCACTGTGCTGTCGTTTGTCAGTTACCAGGCCTTCTTTTTCGTGATTGCACTGACCGCTGTGCTTGGTTTCATTACACTGTTATTCATGGAAGAACCCCAAGGTCACATGGCCGAGGTGAAGGAAGACGGTACGGTTGAATTGATCAAGGTAGGTTAAAAAAGGTGAGCACCTCACTGCAGATTCGATTCGGTGGTTACTCCATTGCAGGCGCAAAGCCCGTGAATCAGGATGCGTTTGCAGCCTTGTGCGGGCATGCTGAATCGAATTTGCTGAAAGGTGCGGCAGCAGCCATTGCCGATGGGGTCAGCAGTTGTGCAGACTCCCATGTGGCCAGTCAAACTTCAGTGACCAGCTTCATCGATGATTACTTTTCAACGCCCTACACCTGGAGTGTTCACAAGTCGGCCCGGCAAATTATTTCCAGCCTGAACGCCTGGATATATCAACAAAACACCAACCGGGCCAGCCACAACGACAGCCTGTTGACCACCTTCAGTGCCGTGGTGTTGAAATCAAACACCCTGCATTGTTTTCACGTGGGCGATTCCCGTGTGTATCACGTGCGTGGGGATGCGATCGAACGGTTGACACAAGACCATGTGCGCACTGAACGCGGACAGGAATACCTGTCGCGCGCATTGGGTGCAGACCGGCACCTGGAGCTGGACTACAGCACCCATGATTTGCAGGTGGGTGACCTGGTGTTGCTGAGTACCGACGGTGTTCATGGTGTGCTTAAGCGCCCCGAACTACTGGCTTTGATTGCCCAGCACGGAACCACTGATCTGGAGTTGCTGGCCAAGCACATGGCGCAAGCTGCCTTAAAAGCGGGCAGCGATGACAACTTGACTGTGTTGTTAATGGCAGTCGATGCCCTGCCCCAGGAAACGTTGGACGAAGTGCACCGCAAGCTGACGCAATTGCCCATACCGCCTGTGCTGCAGGTGGGCAATAAAATTGATGGCTACGAGGTGCAGGAAATTATTTTCAGTGGCACACGCAGCCACATGTACCGCGTGCGCTGCACGGAAAGTGGCGAGCAATTCACCCTGAAAACTCCGTCGCTGAATTTCGCGGAAGACGCGATGTACCTCAACGGTTTTGTGCGCGAAGAATGGGTGGGGCAAAGTATCCAGCACGTGAATGTCATGCGAACCCACGTGCCCAAACGCCCCAAACAGTTTTTGTACTATTTGGGCGAATACATTGAGGGCATTAACCTGCGGGAATGGATGTACGACAACCCCAAGCCCGGCATGGACGCGGTGCGGCGGATCATAAAGCAGGTGGTGGCGGGGCTTCGTGCATTTCAGCGAGCCGACATGGTTCATCAGGACATCAAGCCTGAAAACATCATGATCAATTCCGAAGGTTGCGTGAAAATTCTGGATTTCGGTACCGTGCTGATTGCCGGTGCAGATGAGCTGATTTCACCGCTGGACAAATCAGTGCCGCAAGGCAGCGTGAATTATGTGGCTCCCGAATACCTGATGGGTGAAGTGGGCACATTCAAATCCGATTTGTTTTCACTGGCTGTGGTGGTGTATGAAATGCTGACAGGCGCCCTGCCCTTTGCAGAAAAAACCGTGAAACAGGTCACGCTAAAAAGCTACAGCGACATGCGCTACATTGCAGCCAACCACCCGCGCCGTGACTTGCCTTTGTGGGTTGAAGCCTGCTTGCGCAAAGCGCTGCAGCCCAACCCCCGCTACCGCTACGATGCGCTTAGCGAATTTTTGCAAGACCTGACTGTGCCCAACACCAAACTGGAAGCCAGCGTGGCCAGGCAACCACTGATTGAAAAAAACCCGGTGGTGCTGTGGCAAGTCATCGCGGTTGTTTTATTAATTATCAACCTGCTTCAGTTGCTGCTGCATTCAAGTTAACGCGCCAGCACTTGTGCGGGCATGGGCGCCAATGGCGCAGTGCGTGAACTGCTACTGGGCTGAACGGGCATGCCATGCAGGGTGACTGAATCGACCTGGTTTTTAAATCGGGGCGTTGGCAAGCGTGTGGGCTCATCGTTCGCAAAACTCACCATTTGCACACCCAATACATCGGGCGCGTTGTCTTGCAGCTTGTTTTGCCACCAGCATTCAAACACGGCTTTGTCTTGGTCCAGTTGCACAATGCCATAACCGTGTTCAACCCACTCCATGAATTGAACATGCTTGTTGCCCAGCATGGTGGCCGTTTCAATTGCACGGCTGGCTGCCACATGCACAGCAAACGGGCTGCCCTGCAATGCGTTGGCCACAAGTTCATCGGCACCGCCTCGCCCCATTGAAGAAGGCGCAAACTCAACAGCGGCTGAAGCTGCGCGTAAATTCACACCTGGCAAATTGGCGGTGGCTGCCCGCTGAAAACCTGCCGCAATATTTTCTGGCGATGTGCCCTGTCGCAAAGTGGGCGCTGGGGGTGCAACCTGGTATTCGTTCAACACGGCAGTCTGATCATCTTCCACCACATCGCTGATCCAGTTGCCATGCATGTCACCGGAAACGAACACCGTACCATTCACCGTGGGCACTTCTGCACCACCACGCAATTGCGAAATCAGCAAATTTCGCTCGACGTTGTAATCGTTCCAGCGAACAGGCAAAGGCATCACAGGCGACCCCACCACATTGGGCACCACCCACGGTGCAATCCAGGTTTGATTGTTCAACACTTTCCACAGCACACCATCGCTTTCATCTTTTCGCAATTGTGAAAGCAACCAGTCAAATTGGGGTTTGCCAAACAAGGTCGGCGTGCCTTCGGGCAGGTGTGAGGCATCTGCCTCCAGTCCATAGGCGGGTAAATAGCTTTGGGTATCCAAGGCGCGAATACTGGCCAGCGGGCCGTAGTTCAAACTTCGGTACACCAACAAAGGATCAACCGGCGATGGGTATTCTGTATCGGGGTAGAAAATAAATTCACCGCCGCCATCGGCCTTCACTGGTCGAGAAGGTGTCCATTCCCAAAAAGCGCGCGTGGTGTCTTGCAAAGTGCAAGTGGACTCGACACCTTCAGGCAAGGTGGTGGGCAATTCGTTGCCAAACCCCGGATCAATGTCGTGGTTGTCCCAGGTAATAAACCACGGGTGTTGCTGGTGCGCCGCCATCAAATTGGGGTCTGAACGAAACAGCGCATAACGTCGGCGGCATTCGTCAATATTCAACCAGTCGCGATAATCCACATAGGCTGTATCTTCAATGTTTCTGCGCGCCCGAACCTGTTCGTCTTCGTCCACAAAATCATAAATGTAATCGCCGCAGTGAATCACCAAATCCAGATCGTCGCGTTGCGCAATCGCCCCATAACCACTCCAGGTGCTTGACCAGTAACTGGAACACGACACCACGGCCAGTCGAATCGCCGACACCATGCTTGCGGGCGCAGTGCGCGTGCGGCCCACAATGCTGCTGTGAGGCCCGGTTACAAATTGATAGTAGTAAGTGGTGGCAGGCTGCAAACCCTGTGCATCCACTTTCAGGGTGTAATCATTTTCCGCCACCACGCGTTGCGTGCCGCGCCGCACAATATTGTTCATGTCGGGCGTGGTGCTGACCAACCAACGCACTTGCACACCCTGTGCCGGGTATTCCGGCAAGGTGATTCGGGTCCACAAAATAACCCGGTCAGCCAAGGGGTCTCCACTGGCCACACCGTGCGCAAAAGGCATGGCCAACACCATGGGAAAATCAAAACCTGCTGGTTCGAAACCTGGTTGCGGCAAAACCTGTTCAAATTCATTGCTGGCGATAGGCGAACCCGCGCCCGGCCCGGGTTCAGAGGGATCTGCTGGACCGGCGGGGCTGTTGGTGAGTAAATTGTCTCCGCCACACCCCACGAGGCCACTTGCTGCCATTGCTTTCAATACATCACGCCGCTTCATCCCGTCACCTTTCTCTGTTATTCAAACTTGTACTGGAAAAGCGCCAGAAAGGATTGAAAACAGAAAAGAGCAGCGTTTCTAGATGACTTGTCTTTCACAATGAAATATGTCAAATACGTGGCATTTCACACTGAGTGATTTACCCAAACCATGTGTTCTGTTGCGCAGTATAAAAATTTGCCACTCACAATACTTCGACAGGTTTCACCATGCATCAGCACATCATTCCCTCATTCAAACGCCGTGCCCTATTGCGGGCCATGTTTCTTGGTGTGGGTGTCACGGCTTTGCCGTTGCTTAACGCCTGCGGCTCTGATTCCAACGAGTCCACATCCACTGTCACCCCCACTGGCCCCAATGAGAATGTCAATCCGCCCGAGGTGAATCCTCCCAGTCTTGGGCCTTTGGCGATGGAGCTTCCTTTGCAAGCTGGGCCGCTGGCGGGCATTGGTGAACTTGTTGCCACAGGGGTGGACAATATTCTTGCTCCGGCTGGCTTCACTGTGCGCCCGGTGGCGCGTCATTTAAGCAACCCAGTGCTCGGCATCCCGGATTTGCTGGGCTTGACTGGCTACAACTGGCACATGTTCCCGGACGGTGGCGCTGTGTTCCAGACAGAAGATGGCGGCTGGGTGTATGTCTCCAACAGTGAAACCGAGGCTCCACAAGGTGGTGTGGGTGCACTAAGGTTCAATGCACAAGGTGACATTGAATCCTCGTACAGAATTCTCACCGGTACCGCACGCAACTGCGCCGGCGGTGCAACACCCTGGGGCACTTGGCTTAGCTGCGAAGAAACCCAAACCGGCGTGACCTGGGAATGTGACCCCCTGGGCAGCACAGCCACCGCACGTGCATTGCCTGCGCTGGGTGTGTTCAATCATGAAGCAGTGGCTGTAGACATGACCACCAAAACCTTGTTTTTGACTGAAGACGCTGGCGATGGCCGCCTGTACCGCTTTGTATCCGAGGGTGATTTGCGCCCCACAGTCAACGGACAAATGGGTTTGAACATGGAGCAAGGTAAGCTTCAAGTTCTGGAGATTGTCGGTTTCGAAGCTGGTGCATACCAAGAAGACATTGCCGTGGCCCAGCGTGTTCATCGTGTGAAGTGGGTGGATGTTCTTGAACCGGAAAACCCGCAAGCCCAAGTGCGCTCGCGAACCAGCACAGCTGGCCTGCCGGTGCCGGGCACCGTGTTCAGGGGTGGAGAAGGCATCTGGATTCAAGAATTCCCGCAGGGGAAAGCGCCTTCCGTGAGTGGTGTAGCCAAGCCCATGCGCGCTGTGGTGTTCTTCGCCTGCAAAGGCGACAACCGGGTGTATGCACTCGATATCGACAACGACTTGATTGAAGTGGTGTTTGACAACAGCCAATTGGACGACGGTGCCGGCTTTGACGACGTGGACAATTTAGTGATTAGCCCGGCCGGCGATGTGATCGTGGCAGAAGATGGCGATGCCATGCGCCTGATGGTGATGATTCCCAATCAGCCAGCGAAAATTTTGCTGCAAATTACGGGCGGTGGCAGTGAATTGGCAGGGCCTGCTTTTTCACCTGATGGTTCAAGGCTTTACTTCAGCAACCAGCGTGGCCCCAACCTGCCAGCACTGCCTGGTTTGCCCAACTTGCCCGGCACGGGCGCCACTTACGAGCTTTTGATCCCGGAGGAATTCCGTGCAGTAAATGGTTTGGCTATGTCGGCCACCTGACACACGCTGAAGAAGTACTCAAAAATATCGGGCTGGCTTGCAAGGACAGTGTAAGCCAAGCCCCGAATGATGAAGACAATAACAAATACACTGATTATTTCGAAGTATGCTTTGGTAAGCATGTATCAATACTAAAAATAGAAGGTTCAACTTGGCCAAACCTGTCCGCAAGTCCAAAGGCAAAGAATTAACACCCATTAGCGAAGGCGCAAAACTGGTTGATCAATACTTTGATCACGTCGGTGAAGCTTTTCTGCGCCACGCGCCGGAAATAGACCCTGAAAAGCTGAGGGACTGGCGGCCCAAACTGTTCAGCTTTACACGTTTAAACCCTTGGTATGGCGGTTTGGTGGGCGTGCACCGCAAACGAATTGGTGTGGGTAGAGACAAACTGGTTTGGCTGGAAATTGGCCAGGAAAGCAGCCCTGCCCTGTTGCTGATGCATGGCTTTGCTGCCGCAAAAGAACACTGGCTGCCATTGCTGCCATTTTTCGCGGGACAGTTTCGCATTTTGATACCAGACCTTCCAGGCTGGGGTGAAAGCGGTTTCAATCCCGACCGCAACTACGGCTTGGAAGACCAGACCGAACGCTTGCACGACTGGCTCACTGAAATTGGCGTAAACAAAGTGAACGTGGTGGGCAATTCAATGGGCGGCGCCTTGGCTGGCCTTCTGGCTGCCCGCTTTCCTGAAATGGTCACCAGCCTGGTGCTAATGGATGCCTTGGGCTTGCCGGGCACCGAGGAAACCGACTTCATCCGCGAAGTGTTGCGCGGCAAAAACCGGCTTGTACCGCGTGCGCCGATGGATGTCATGAAACTGACCGACCTGGTCTTTCACAACAGGGCACTGGCCGCATCGGCTGCCTTTTTTTCTGCCACTGAATTGATTCATCGAAGGGACGTCAACGGCTTTCTGTTTCAAGAAATGCTCAGCCGTCGCCCCGATTACACCAAGACCACATTTGAGGATATTTCAGCGCCGACCTTGGTCATGTGGGGCAAAGAGGACGATGTACTCCACATCAGCTGTGCCTACGAGTTTGAGCGCCTGATTAAACGCTCAGAAATGTGTTTGTTCGATGGCGTGGGTCACTTGCCCATGATTGAAACGCCCTACCCCTGTGCACAAGCCATCAAGGAATTTGTACTCAGGAACCTTTGATTGGATATTTCCCTGTGAATTGCCAATTTTGTAGCATTTTGCTACAATTAAAGCGTTCACAGGTATTGAATCAAGGAAGTACACCATGGCCAAAGCCTCTTCACCCATTCGAATTCAGTCTGATTTGATGAGCAACGCTGCCGTGCTGGGTAAACTACACCACCGCAGTGCAGCCGAGCAAATTGAATACTGGGCCAGCATTGGTCAAAAAGTTGAAAGCCTGCTCGACCCGGAAACCCTGTTGCAAATCAAGGCTGGCCTGTTGCGCGTTAAGCTGGAGCAGGTCAATGCGCCACCCGTAAGCGCAGACTGGGTGTTTGGCAATTTGGACATGAAACGCAGCACCGGTGAATTGAAAAGCGAGGTTAGCCAGCACAAGGTGCGCTACCAAGCCAGCACCACACACCCGGGCATGCTGGAACAAATTGATGTCAAGGGCAAAATCAGGCTGGGTCAGTTCGACAACGGCGTGTTCACACCACTCAAATTGGCATGAAACAACTGTGGCTGCTGGTGGGCGGCAATGGCGCAGGAAAAACCACTTTTTACCGAACCCAGCTTGAACCCCTGGGCATGCCATTCATTAATGCCGACAATATTGCGCGCGATGTCTTCTCGCAAGCACCTGAAGAACACAGCTACGAGGCGGCGAAAATCGCCGAGAACCTGAGAAACAGCTTGCTTGAACAAGGCAAAAACTTTTGCTTTGAAACGGTGTTCTCTCACCCCTCCAAAATTGATTTTGTAGCCAAGGCCAAAGCCTTGGGCTACCAGGTGGTGATGGTGTTTGTTCACCTTGAACAAAGCAATTTGAACAAGGCCCGAGTGCACCAACGCATTGAAACTGGCGGGCATGCAGTGCCGGAAGACAAAATTGAAGCACGAATTCCGAGAACCGTTGACAATGTGTTGAATGCCCTGCCGCTGTGCGACGATGTTTGGGTGCTCGACAACTCCAGTGCCCAGGAACCGTTCCGAAAAATACTGCGTATCCACGGTGGAGTACTGAATCAATTTGTGGATCCGTTGCCTGAATGGGCGCATCGTTTCAACGCACAGTGAACGAATGCTGGCTCACTGGGTCATAAACACACAGTTTTAACTTTTTGAGTGCCCAGAATTCGTGATGAAACCGGCAATTCGAACCCGAACATTTTTACTCATGGCCTGCCTGAGCTTGCTTGTAGCATGCAGTGCCATCAAACTGGGTTACAACAACTCGGCCACTTTTGCGCACACTTACCTGACCAACAAAGTCGATTTCGATTCTGAACAATCCGCTTTACTCAAAACAAGTCTGAACAACATTGTTGAATGGCACCGCAATGCCGAACTGCCGGTGTTGGCCAATGAATTGCAAACGGCTCGCCAGGCTTTGGCGGCACGCAATGGCGTGGTAACACCTGTCAATGCCGCACAAGTGCAGGCCTTAAACCAGGCAATCCGGGCCTCCCTGCGCCGCACTGCCAACGAGGCGGCCCCAGTCATTGCAAAAAACATGCTGGGCTTGTGGCCCAATCAAATTCGGGATATTCAGCAAGCGCTTAACAAATCCAATGTGGAATACCGCGAAGAACGTTTGATGCAAAACGCAGAAAAACGGGTCAACGAGTCCATTGAGCGCATGACTGAACGATTCGAGCGTTGGCTGGGCACATTAAACCCTGTGCAACTGAAACAGATTGAAGCCTGGGCACGAACTGAAACACGTTGGGCCGAATCGCGCTACGAAAACAGGTTGGAGCGACAGCAGCAATTCATGGATTTGGTGAACACAGCAGCGAACCGTCAAATTGACCAGGCCACCTTAAGCCGCGAGATTGCGCGATTGCTCAACGCTTGGCAAACCCCGTCCAGCCCAAGCGACAAACAGGAAAGTGAACAACGGCAAAAGACCACAATTGCGCTGATTGTGGATGTACTTAATTCGGCCACGCCCGAGCAACGCAATAACGCGGCCGACCGCGCAGCGGGCTGGGCAAAAGACTTCCAGATTCTGGCCAGCAGATCCTGAAAAAGCTGTTAACTTTCTTCGACGATCGGTCGGCTAAAAAACCATTGATCAGGCAAGAAGGTCTTGCACCTTCTTGCTGCTGTAAAAACGCAGCAAATTGCGACGCAGGAAACTTTCCGCAACCCCTTCCTTGATCATCAAGGCAGCCAGATCCGGAATGTAATTGTCCAGTTCGTCCGTGATCATTTCATGGGTGATCCCAATGTCGTCCAGCAAATCTTGTAACGACTGGTCGCCATACTTCTCAAAGAAAAAGTCGACGCCTAAATCAATGCACGACTTCAAGTACTCGGTGTTGCGGAATTCAAGCCAAAACTCATAGCCCAGCACCATGAACTCCTGGAAGTCTTGCTCGGTCAGATAATCGCGATACGCGGTCAACGGCCACTCGCGCACCACATCCCAAAAAGCCAAAGCGCTGTTCATGGCTGTTTCACGGTATTGCTCGTTGTCCAGGGTTTCATCCACCATTTCGAGCGAACCTTTGACGCCACTTTCCATCAGGTTGCGCACTCGGTCTTCAAGACCTTCTGACAAATCGGGCGCTTTGGAGCTGAGCCACTCCCGCACTTTGCGTGTGCTGCTGGCCACCGTCGAAAATTTCATCAGGTTGTTTTGCTCAAATACATAGCCTTTGAGCACGGTGAAAATGACGTCCGACAAAAAATGCCGAAATGGCGTGCTGTTTCTGATGTTGGTGACAGCATGATCAAGCACACCGTCTTGTTCAAATATTTTCTCGATGAATTCTGTCGCGATTGAGTCGGACACCACCTCGCCAATCTTTGTGGTCTGGCTGGCTGGGAATTCAAAAATGCGATTGGCAATTTCACCAAACAACTCGGGAATGGCACCACCAATTTCCATTTCCACGGCATAACGTTGCGCAGTGGCCTTGACCTTGTTTTCATCCACAGCATCGCGCAGGCGAATGTATTCAAACCTTCCCAGGATATGGGTCACTTCGTCGGCAAGCAAAGCCTGAAACTTTTTACCTTTCAGGTTCTGAAGCCAGAAAGCAACTTCGGCCTCAAGCAGTTGCGAAGCCAAATCTTTGGGTTCCGGGATTGAGGTTTTTGCCATTGTCATTCCGATGTGTAGTACTGTTAAATGATTCTAACCTGCGGCACCAAAGTTGTTATGTTGAAGAAATTAATTGCCTTGTTCTTTATTAGTACCACTGCTCCAGCCATGGCCCACTTAACCTGGATTGAGGCAGGCGAGCAAAGCCTTGGATTGTCTACCGGGCACAATTTTCCCGCAAAGGAAATCACGGTGAAAGGCGAATACGTTCAAACGATTCGTTGCACAACCATGGTGGGCGAATTGTTCGAGCTTGGGTTTGATGCGCAAAGTATTCGCTATGTTTACCCAAAAAAACCAGCCAATTGTGTTGCCCAACTTAAAACCACTTTGATCGAACTGACGCCAGCCCAAGGGGTTCAGCACTTTTCCGAAAACAAAGTGAGCAAAACACTGATCGATCAGGTACGCGCCAAGCAGAAGTTTGAGGAAGTGTATTTCAAACTGGCACAAATCAAGCCAGTACTGGTTGGCGATCCGCTGTACAACAAGGACATTGCACAGTTTGTGAGCAAGCCCGACGATCCAAAAACGATTTATGTGTACAAAAATGGTGAGCCTGTACCCAACCTGCCGGTGGGCCTTGAGTACCCGGAAACTCCGATTACCCTGTGGAGCAACACCGACGCTGAAGGCAAAGTCAAATTGATCTTGCAACCCAGATCAAAAGCGCTGTTAAGAACACTGATCACCGAACAAAACGGCACAGGCTACAAAAGCCAGTTTCTCTCTGTCATTCTGGAGCCCCAATAAGCACATTGCCAGGCAACTTTTCTAGAATTGCAAACTCGCCGTCAGGCGAATATGTCTTGGCAATGCGGGGTGGAATGTTTTTCCAAATGCTGCATTGCCAGCCAGAAAATATTCCTGAGCATACTGAATATCGCTGTTTTCCCGATCAAAAAGATTGAAGATTGAAAGGTTCAGGCTCAGGTCTTTGTTCAGCCTGAAGTTAGCGAACAGGTCTGAATTAATGACTGAGTCCGATTGAATGCTCCGGTCTTCAGTCAATGGGGCGCTGCCCACATACTTGAACTTGTAACCAAGCTTGAGATCGCCCCAGGTTTGACTCAATGACACCGCTGCGGACTCCTCAATTGCGTTCGGAATTCCGTTGTCGGCCACATTCACAAACCGTGCATCTACGAGCGTGACAAAACCATCTATTTCAAATCCCGTTTTGTTGAAGTAACTTGCAATCAACTCCAGTCCATTTCGTTTTGTTGCACCATTTGGCTCAGTGGTGCCGGCGTCGCCCACAAATACAAGTTCTGAATCACTTTCCAGTTGAAACAAAGTGGCTGATGCGCTCAGGTTTTTGCTGGCATTGGTGGATTTAATTCCCAACTCAGAGCCTTTGGTTTTTACCAGGTAATCAACCGGATTCGCTGTGAACAAGCCACGGGGATCATTGCTGTGAAAACCACGGCCTACCGCAAAAAACAACTCGGTGTTGTGCGCAAAGGGCTTCACGCTGGCTGTAAATTTCGGGCTGACCTGAGAATCACTGCGGGAACCTGAACGCTGTGTATTGGGCGTACCAGGGTCTTCATCGTCATCAAACTCACCATTCAAATCAACATCAAAGCTGTCGTATCGCAAGCCACCTGTCAATTTCAACCACTGTACAGGCTGCAATTGCTGAGAAACGAACAAGCCAAGATTTTGCTGCTCAAAGGTATCTTGGTTACGCGTGGCCAAACGTTCACGTGCAATGGATTCATATAGACCCGCCGGATTCACATCATCAACGCGATAATCAAGGCCCATTGCAAGCTGAGAACGCATGAACGTGAGGTTCTCGAAAATGGTGTGCGTTACGCCACCACCATAGGTGGTTCGACTATCGAATTGATTGAATTGATCTGACCTGACACCTGGCCGACCAAACACTGAGTTGTCGCGAAGGCCGTAAGTGAAGTCGCTAAACAGATCGAGCTTGTAATCCGCAAGGAATGCGCGAACTTGTGTGATCGACTGGTCCCAAACCGTGGTGAAGTTACCGGAAACCGCATGCCGTTGGGTAAATCCACCGGCTGTTGGATCCAGACTACCGAAGCGATTGACCAAGCCACGTTCCACTGCCTCGACCGGAATGTGATCGGTCGATGTCCATTGTGATTCGTATCCGGAGTATTGCACTTCAAATTTCTTGCTGGCGTCAATTTGATGACTCAACTTGAGCAGCATATTGTATTTGTACTGGTTTTCAGCCACTTCCCAGGGACCGTCATTTTCGGTCACTTCGAGGGCATACAGCAACTTGGTTTGTTCATCATTCCATGTTGTTGAATTGGCCAACAGTCCACGCCGATAGCCAAACTCACCGACTGACAACGAGGCCAATCCTTTTTTCAACTCGCTGACGTAATCGATATTCAATGAGCCCGCAGAACTGAAATCACCATCTTGCGCAAAGTAAGGCCCCTTGCGATATTCAATCCTGGACAGAAGTTCAGGAATGATCATATTGGAATCTGCATAACCTTGACCGTGTGCATGCCCAGGCAAGTTCAGTGGCGCACCAAGAAAATTAATGGACAAATCAGTGCCGTGATCAAGGCTGAATCCGCGAAGAAAATATTGGTTGGCCTTGCCCCCACCGGAATGTTGCGTGACATTCAATCCGGGCACCGCTTCAAGCACATCGGAAGACCTGGCAGGGTTTTGATTGGCCAAACGTTGCTGCCCCAAAATTCCCTGTGAGCTTGTGATGCCGCCCAAGGTATGAACAGCTTCGATATTTTCTGTCACCGAAATCTCATCAAGCTCCTGATTGTCAAAGTGAATGCCATGGCTCCACGCACTGCCAAAAATCAGCAAACAACAAACAGCAAGAACAGATTTGGTTTTCATTCGGATTTCCGTAACAGCATATTGAACGTTTAACTAAAAAAAATCCTGCAACCTTGTGAGTCACAGGATTTTCCATACAGTACATTAACTTTCGGTTAGTCAGGCAGATCAAACGGCTCGGCTGTCTCGGAAGTTGCCAGCATCAAATTGCTGACATCATCAGGTTCCCCGGTTTCAGTACTGCTACCGACCAGTGTGCCCGCTTCAGTGGAGCTGATACTACCGTCGCTACTGGCGCTGCCCAGGTTAAACGGTGAACCGTCTCCACCACCACATGCAGCAAGCGCAAGAATTAATGCTCCGCCAACACTAAGTCCAAGTTTGTTTTTCAGATTCATGATTCCTCCTTGGGCTCATACATTAGTTAACCGCGCCAGGAATTGGTGTATTCAAGTACGGAAATACATTGAGAAATGGCACTTGTGCTTGATCAACAGCATCATGCACCTGCAGCGAGGTATCACCCAAAGGCACACTATCTGGATTACAAGCTGAACTTAAGGTTGTTCCAGGCACCGTGTTTAGCCCAAGCCCGTTATTTGCACCATTGGCTACGCACAAACCGCCCATCACCGCAACCAGCGCCACATCAACCACATCGTCTTTCGGTCTGCGGCCATTTGGAAAGCCTGCCAAGTCACCGGCGAGTACACCGAGAGTCTGCTGTTCAGCAAATGGCTTGGGGGCAATCGTGGTGTTCAACCGCAACATTTCCGAAAGCGTCACATTTGCAGGCCGGTTCACACCTTGAATACCAGCAAGAAACACATTGAGCAGATCGGTACGAGGAAAGTTTATGGGGGCTGTGTTTTCAAGACCAGGCACAACCATGCTTATCAACTGAGGCAAGGTGGGGTTCGAAACATAGGTCAAGAATTGACCGTCGCCACTGGGCTTGGATGCATTGAACCGGTCTTTGTCTTTCAAACCGATTACCACCTCGTTGACCAAAGGCATGCCCAAGCGTGAAACCTGAACCCATGCGCCACCTACTTTTTCAGCTTTCTGGTGGCCTTGCCCTGGAACGCCGTCGCCAATTTGAACTTGACGCACGCTGGCTGTGGTCCAACCACCGATCACCTTCTCTGCACTTGGTGCCAAACAGTCTTTGTGGATTTCCAAAGCAATGCTGGTGACATTCTTGTCTTGAATTGAATTGGCTGCTGCTGCGTTTGCAAACATAGCCCTGTTGCCAATAACCTCTGCCGGCGCGTTTACAAGGTCGAAGATTGTGCCCAGATTAACCGCAAAACCTTCTTGGCGCTGACCTACAAACACACGTGCCTGATTAGTGCCGCTTGCACAACCCGGAATTGTTACTGTGTGAATGTGTTGATTTGCATAAGCAACATAATCAGGTATGGTCTTTTCACCAATATTATCCACTGGCTTTTCCAGTGTGGTGCTGCCTCCACTGGTTTTGGCAGCCAATGTACGGTTGCTGTTGCGGCGGCCGTCGCGGACCACGGTCATGGTATAGCTCTCGGTCAAATTCAGATTTGGATCTGACAAAGCAGACACCGTTCCGGCCTGAATCAATGGAATGCTGACCGATGGCGGATTGGTAGTACCAATTGGCAGCTGAATATCTCGCAGCGTATTCTTGAAATTAAACTGAAAAGTGATTTCTTCCTGCGCATCGCCATCGTTGTCGATGTGAATTTCATACAGGGCATTGGGATCCATCGAGAAGTAATTCGGACCGCCATAACCATCTTGCAACGGTTGATAATTCGCGATCACGGTAATGAAATCAGACCGGTTCGTCTCATAGCTTCGGAACATGTAAAAGTCAGTTCCATCTGCTTTCGGTGTGGTGGTAATTGAGGGCGCTTCGCGATGGCTAGAGGCAAATGCCGCCACGCTCAGGACTGCCAAAAGGCTACCTGTCAGAATTTTCTTAGTAAACTTATTGTTCTTGTTCGGGTTTGTCGCCTTCCTTAAACTGTTCATTTTCCCATCCTCACTGCAGTTGACACTAAAACATTAAACAAAAATTATTACTGTTTGAGTATAGGGCGCGATATTCATTACTACAATAAGCACAATGACTACGCGATACACTCAATAAACACATTAATTACACTAACCATTTGAGCCAGTTTTGGATGCGCCAATATAAATACTATGAGTTTGTTCTGGTCGCTTTTGTGGCCGTGCTGCTGTGCTCCAACCTGATTGGGCCTGCAAAAATTGCCGAATTGAACCTGCCCATGGTCGGCACGGTCACCTTTGCGGCAGGCGTGTTGTTCTTTCCCATTTCCTATATTTTTGGTGACATCCTGACCGAGGTGTATGGTTATGGCCGTGACCGCAGGGCTGTGTGGGCAGGATTCGGTGCGCTGGCCTTTGCCTCATTCATGGCGTTTACCGTAGTGAACTTGCCTGCTGCGCCCTTCTGGGTTGACAAACAAGCGGCCATTGAAAGCGTATTTGGCAACACATGGCGAATTGTTCTGGCCTCGCTGATTGCATTCTGGAGTGGCAGTTTTATCAACAGCTTTGTGCTGGCCAAGATGAAAATCTGGACCCACGGCAAATGGTTGTGGACACGAACCATTGGCTCCACTGTGGTGGGTGAATTCATTGATTCAAGCTTGTTCTACACCATCGCATTCTGGGGAATCATGACCACCGATCAAATTATCACGGTGGCATTAACCCAGTACGTGCTTAAAACCAGTTGGGAGATACTCGCTACGCCGCTGACGTATTGGATAGTCGCTCGCTTAAAACGAGCAGAAAATGAAGACTACTATGACAACAAAACCAACTTCACACCATTCAGTTTGAAGGTGTAAAACCGTTCAACCCAATACGGCGTGCGGTAATAAAATGACGCTGCCAATAGGGGCTGAGCAACTTGGCTATTTCAACACCCGCGCGTGTGGACACATGCATAAATTGGTTGTTGCCCATGTAAACGCCCACATGTCGGCGTGTGGGACCCGTGCGAAAAAACAGAAGGTCACCAGTGCGTAAATCAGCGATATCCACTCGCTCGCCCATGGTCATTTGCTCACGCGAGCTGCGCGGCAATTGAAGCTTAAATTTGTCCTCGAACAGTGCTTGAATAAAGCTGGAACAGTCGACACCATTTGTACCGGTACCGCCCAACTTGTGGCGAGTACCTGCCCAGCTTGAATAATGAGCCAATAGTGCATTTTGAATTTCAGTGCTGTATGACTGCTCGGGTACGGGCTGATTCAAAAGAACGTCCAGCGACGCTTCACTGGATGCAAAACCCGGCCAGAATGCAACGATCAACACCAGAAAACTGCTTTTCACATTGTTGAAACGTTTTACATCGGCCATGCGTATGTTCCTGAAGGCATATGGTGGGTAAGCGCATGCTTGCCCAAAGGGACCGTATCATAGCGGCAAAGCGCAGAACAATCGGTAAAACTTGGTAGAAAACTCGAAACAGGTTCAAGTGTGGACGGCAAACCGCAGAGATTGCGGTTTGCCGGTTTGATAAGGATTCAGAAATTATTTGTTGGCGAAATACTCGTTTGTGAGTTTCACAATGACAGGCGAAAGCAACAACAATGAAATCAGGTTGGGCAAGGCCATGAACGCATTCAGCGTGTCTGCCACCAGCCATACGAAGTCAAGTTGGGTAACAGCACCCACCATCACGAAACCTGTCCACAAAACGCGGTAAGGCATGGTAATTGCCGTTCCGGCGATGAACTCCCAGCACTTTTCACCAAAATACGACCAGCCAATAATGGTCGAGAAAGCGAAAAATGCGAGTGAAATCGCCAGTACATACTCACCAACACCGGGCAAGCCTGTGGCGTATGCGCTGGAGCTAAGCGCTGCACCATTCACACCACTGTTCCACACGCCGGTTACGATGATCACCAAACCAGTCATGGTGCAAACAATGATGGTGTCGATGAAGGTACCCATCATGCCAACCAGACCAGACTCAACCGGGTTTTTGCTCTTCCCCGCTGCCTGGGCAATACCTGCTGTACCCAAACCCGCTTCATTGGAAAAAATTCCACGTGCCACACCATAACGAATGGCCAGCATGATCGCAGCACCGGCAAAACCGCCTGTGGCTGCAACAGGATTAAATGCGCTTTCAATAATCAAGGCAAAAGCGGCGGGAATTTCCTGAATGTACATACCCAGAACAATCAGCGAGGTGATGATGTAAGCCACGCACATGAAAGGCACAATTTTTTGAGCCACTGCACCAATTCGCTTCACGCCACCAATCAACACAAAGCCCACCAACACGGTCATCACAATTCCGGAAATCCATTTGTCGATGCCAAAAGTGACATTGAGCACATCGGCCACGCTATTGGACTGCACCATATTGCCGATACCAAAACCAGCCAAGCCACCAAACAGCGCGAAGGCCATGCCGAGCCATTTCCAGTTCTTGCCCAAACCATTTTTAATGGCATACATGGGGCCGCCCACTTGATGTCCACGGGTGTCTGTTTCGCGATAATGCACCGCCAGCAGCACCTCTGCATATTTTGTTGCCATGCCCACCAGTGCGGTCATCCACATCCAGAACAAAGCCCCTGGGCCGCCCAGCGCAATGGCTGTGGCCACGCCAGCGATATTGCCCGTACCCACAGTTGCAGCCAATGCAGTCATTAGTGCAGCGTATGGTGTGATGTCGCCCTTGGCGTTTTCATCAGGCGTGCGGCTTTTCCAAACCCAACGAAAGCCCATGCCAATTTTAAATATAGGCATGAATTTCAAACGTAATTGCAAAAACAGACCAGTTCCCAAGATGGCGACAAGCATGGGAGGACCCCACACGATGCCGTTGATTGCATTAACAAATTGCGTGAGTGCTTCCATGCATTGTTCTCCTTGTTGTGAAAAGCGATGCGCCAATTTGGTGCTGCTGTGGCGAATTTTCAGTTTATTACGCAAGCAATATGCCCGCGACACTTTTATTAACAAATCAAACAAATTATTGGCGCAAAAAAAAACCCCGAACCAGGTCGGGGTTTTTCAGAAAAAGTATCGCAACTTACTGTTTCTTTTCGGGCTGCTTTTCGCCTGCCTTGGGTTGATCACCCAGGATCGACTTGGCAGGGCAAATTTTAAATGCAGGACATTTTTGACAACCAACAGCAATCGCAATCGGGCAAACAGTCATGGCGGTCCTCGTTTGTGGTTATGGGAAAGCTCCCACATTCAGTATTGCAGATTAGTGCAATGTTCCGCTAGGGGGTTTATTCAATTGATGGCTGACGAAGTTTTGCGCCGCCCCGCGCGCAAAATTCTCTTCCTCGGGAGAAACATCATCAAGCAACAATTGAAGCTGCTCCGGTATGTCGGTCTCGGGAAAAAGCACTTGGTAAATGTAAAGCCAGCTTAAGGCAACACCCCGATCCTTCGACACTTCAACGCCATCGAGATACAGCAAAGACAAACTCAGCATGGACAGGGGTGAACCGAGTTTGGCTGCTTCAGTGAAGTAAGCCATGGCCAAAGCTGCATTTTTTTCAAGCCCTTTGCCGTGAAGATAATACACACCCACGTTGTGCATGGCCTGCGACAAACCGCCCTGCGCTGCTTTGTCGAAATACTTGAAGGCTTGCGCAAAATCGGGCACTGGCGCACGTTCTAGCTCAAGTGCCAGGTGGTAAGCCGAATTCGGATCGCCCAAGTCGGCAGCCTGCCGGGTATATTGTGCGGTCAAGTCAGCGCTGGCATCCAGATGTCCTTCTACGCCGCCCTTGTATATTTGGGCCAAGGTAAGTACGGCCATCAACACCCCGGCCTGGGCGGCTTGTTCCAGCAAACTTACGCCACGCGGAACATCTTGCATGCCCAATTCACCAGACACCAGCAAACGCCCGAGAATAACCTTGGCATCCACTTCATTCGCTTCAACACCTTTTTCAAGCCACTGCAACGCCTGCTGGCAATCTTCCTCACTTCGGTTCTCTGCATACAGATAAGTGAACGCGATCAGGTTGTAGTGACCGTCCCATTGATGTTTCAGGGTGTCCAGCAAGCGCTGGCGTGCCTGTGGCAACTTCTTCGCAACAAAAAGGGATTTGATTTCGTCGGTGAATTCGACTGGGGGTTGGGATTGCATGGCGTGTTAAACGTAAACTGTTCGAATCGAGATCTTACTGAATAATCATGATCACACCCTATATTGCCGTTCAAATCAAAGAAGATGTTTACACCCAGATGAAGGCGCTGCATGTTCGCGCATCCAAACCCATCAGCGATGAAGACAAAGCCTTGGGGGCTGACCTGCTGGCACAAACCTATGTGCAACTGCTCGATACCTGCTTTACTCACTTGCTCGACGAGTTGAACAAAACCCAGCCCGACAAAATGCTGCAAGATGCATCAAAGGTGATTCACAAGGTGCAAAGCGAGGCACAGCACTACATCGGTTGGCTGATCAAATTCATCGCCAACAAACGCGTGCCGCCGGTGATACACCACTTTCACGACATGGTTCACCTGCTGAACCTGAACGGCAAAGAATCCCCTTACATCGTAATTCCGGTCACCACGACTTATGCCGAAAATGCCAGCGATGTCATGAATGCGCTGGCCATGAAAGACGATACGCGCATTCAAGAAGGTGTTGAGCTGTTGATTGAGGCGATTGAAACTGCGCTGGTGCCGCTGGTGTACACACCCAAAGACCTGATGGGTTTTAACTTTGTGATCAGCAAAACAATCAACGGTGTGATCAATGTGCTGCACACGCTGTTCAAACACACACTGCGCAAACTACCCCCACACATCCAGGTGGAAAGCTGCCCCAATATTGCAGCTCACTTTGAAAAGTTTCTGATCAGAAAGTAATCTTCAAGCCGCTTGAATGAAACGGTGCAGCAGCGGAAACACTTCCGTTTTCGCGGCTTCGCCACGAATCATTTGGCTGTGCGAAAAGTCTTTGCTGAACCCCTGCTTCACAGTGCATTCGTGCCAGGTTTTGGGGCCACCCAGTGCCTCGTAAATTCGCCGACAACCTTTGGTGGGTGCCACTTCGTCCCGACCTCCGGCAATCACCAGTGAAGGCACGTTAATTTGCTTGAGTGCCGCTAGGTAATCAAAGCCGTCAGTGCCTTTCCATCGCCCACTCAAATTCCACTTGCACCACTGCACCAGCAGCAATGTGGGCTCACCCTCGGGGCCGATGGGTACCAGCTTTCGGGGTGTACGGCCGAACAGGCGCGTTAAGGTACCCAGGGCAGCCACCCGCATTTTTTCTTTCAGGTTGGGTGCTGCGTCGGTGACTTGCGCACCAATCAGGCTCAGGGTTTTGATTTGTGCCAGGCGTTGTGGCTGGCGCGCCAGCAACATCAGCGCGAGCAAACCACCCCCACTGTGGGAAGTCCAATGCAGCTGTTCAAAGCCCGTGTACTGAACAATGAAATCAATGGCTGCGGGCAAATCATTCAAAGCGGGATATTCAAAGTTTTGTTTGCGGTGCGCTGGCTTTGCATGCCCGTGCCCGCCCCACTCCAGCAACCAGGTGTCGAAACCCTGCTCGGCCAGAAAACTTCCCAAATGTTCCACTGCCAACTGGTTGGACAACGTGCCATGCGCAACCACCACTGGCAAACCTACGGGCTTGGCAGGCTTGTACCTGTGCAAGGCCACGTGGCCACCACCCTGCATGGGGACCAGGTGAGTTTCCTGTGTCATCTGCAAACCCGCCATAGCTTTCAAGCCGCAGGTTTTGAGATGAACTTCACCACCTTGGTGGCCCAGCTGCGTGGCGTGAAGCGAATGCTTTGGGCCATGGTCCAGTTCAGGGCGCCGTGAATGTACACACGCTGGTTTCGCTTCATGGCAGCGTAGCCTTTCACAGCGACATCCTCGGAGCTTGGCATGCGTTTGCCTTGAACCAGGGCTGACTTCTGCATATTGGCTTCAGCCTGAAAACCCGATGCAGTTGGGCCGGGGCACAAGGTGCACACAGCCACACCGCTGTCTGCCAACTCTTCGGCCAGCGCCTCGCTAAAACTAAGCACATACGCCTTGGTAGCGTAATAAGCTGCCATGTAAGGGCCGGGCTGAAATGCTGCAGTTGAAGCCACGTTCAGAATTTTTCCGCGGGTGTTGAGTAAATCGGGCATGAAGCCACTGCACAACACAGTGAGTGCGTCCATGTTCAGGCGCAACATATTGGTGGTGTCTTCAACGGGCGTGTCTTTGAACAAACCATAGGTGCCCACGCCCGCATTGTTCACCAAGTAGTTCAGTTCAATGTTGTGTGCTTTCACCTTGGCAATCAATTCACTTGCCGCATTGGGTTTGGATAAATCGGAGGCAATCACGATTACATCGACTTTGTATTTGCCCATCCAGTCTGCAGCCAGTTCTGCAAGCTTGGCCTCATTGCGTGCACTGAGCACCAAGGAAATTCCGTCTTTTGCAAAACACTCGGCCAAATGCAAACCAATACCAGACGACGAACCTGTCACCAATGCCCACTGCTTCATTCATCTTCCCCTCTTCTCACAAAATCGGCGATCGCCCACAAGGCTTTATCGGCTTTTTCCACAAAGGCACTGAACATTTGAAAGTTGTGCCACATGCCTTCGTGCACAGTGCAGCTTACTTGTACGCCAGCGGCTTGGGCGCGCTGTTCGAGCAATAAGGCATCATCCAGCAAAATTTCGTCGCTACCCACTTGAATCAACATGGGCGGCAAATCATCAAGTTCAGCAAATACGGGTGACACACTTGGGTCAGCCGGCAGTATCTCGCCACAATACGCACTGACACCCCGCTGCAAGGGCACCACGCTTAACATGGGGTCGGCCTTGGCCCGGTTTTGAATGGAGTCTGAAGTCAATGTCATGTCAACAAACGGGGAAATCATCACCAGGCCAGCCGGCAGAGGAATGCCTTCGTTACGCGCATAAATGGCCATCGACAATATATGTGCCGCGCCTGCAGAATCGCCTATCAATGTCATGTTTTGCGGATTCACATCCAGATCCAGCAAAGCCTGATACGCAGCGATTCCATCTTCCAGTGCAGCTGGATATGGATTTTGGGGAGCAAGCCGGTAATCCAGTAAAAATACACGGGCATTGCACCGAACAGCAAGTTCACTGGCCAGGGGCAAATGCGTCTCAAGCGAGCCTGCGAAAAATGCCCCACCATGCATGTGCAACAACACTTGGTCGGTGTGCGCATTGGCAGGGCGAACCAGTGCGCACATGCAGGTACCCAGCTCCAGATACTCAACGCGAGCATCGGGCCGTACTTTGAATAGCGGTGCACCGGCATTCATGGTGGCAGCCAGCCAACTGAGTGGAATAGGAAGTTTACCGGGCGCTTTGAAGGTGCTGCGCAATGTTGCGCGAACAGCTTTCTCGGCCACAAACTGAATCGGGTTCATGAGTGCAGGGTCTCCGAATGTGACAACGCAATTCCATTTACGCTGTTTTTGTTATTTTCTTCAATATAGCGAATTTGCAGCAGGCGACAGCCCCAGCCAACCACCCCACCCTGCAACAAGTTAGACTATTACCTCCAATTTAATAAAAAATTCCGTGAAAACAAACGCTTCCCCAAAACAATTGATTCTTGGCTTGATGTTGGCTGGCAAGGGCCGTCAAGTGAAAGCAGCGCACATTGTGCTGGCTTGCAGCCTGTTCGGTGTTTCTGAGAACAGCGCGCGTGTGGCCATGGCTCGCCTGGTTGCCGAAGGCCAATTGAAATCTGCTGGCCGGGGTATTTACACCCTGGGCAAACAAGCCGCATTTACAGGGCAAGACATTCAAGGCTGGAGCAGCAGGCTAACCGCCACCTGCGCATGGCATGGCAATTTCTATGCAGTGTTTACAGCACACCTTGGCCGCAGCAATCGGAAACAATTGCAGATTCGAGAAAAAGCCCTGGCACTGCTTGGCTTTCGGGAATATGAACAAGGCTTGTTCTTGCGCCCTGCCAATTTAAACCTGGGCTTGGTGGGCGTTCAGGAAAAGCTGCTGGCGCAAGGCGTTGAAAAACAGGTTCTTGCTTTTGAACTAACTCCGGCCAACCCCACGCAACTCAAATCGATTCAAAAACTTTGGGATACCCGAAAACTTGAAAAACTGTATTTAAGCCACACCAGAAAACTGAATGACTGGATGCAGGGCTATTCACGCATGAAACTTGAAAAGGCTGCCCGAGACGCCTATCTGGTGGGCAGCCAGGCTATTTATGAGGTGCGCCGCGACCCCCTGCTTCCGGCTGAATGGGTGAACGCTGCTGCACGGCAACAATTCTTTGAAAGTGTGCTGCGCTTTGATGAAACCGGCACCCGGGTGTGGCGTGAGTTGCAACTGCGCATTTTGAAAGACGAAGAAGTGATCTAAAAAAACACTTCATTACACCGCTTTACTTTTAATTCCATATCTGTAATATTACATCCACAACTGTCAACGTCATTGATGGTAATGACGAACAAGACCCAGTGGAGGCTGTCATGCGTACACCTGTTTCTATTCACCAGAAAGGTTCGAGCTTTCCTGTTCGTCGAATGGATTTTGATTTCTCCAACATCAATCGGCATTTTGTGAACAACGACCCAGCCAGTAGCCACGTTTGGACCGCCTTTCAAGCTTATTTTCCTGAAGGCGAGCAATTCTTCGTGGACGCGGTTCGAGACGCTAAAAAGTGGGTAAAAGACGAGGCACTGCTTAGAGAAATAAGCGCATTCATCGGTCAAGAAGCGATGCACGGCAAAGAACATTTGCAGGCCAATGCCGAACTGAAACACCAAGGAATCAATGTAAACGGCTGGGACGCCCGCACACGCTGGGCGCGCAAACGCTTAAACAGATTACTGTCGGTAAAAGCCCGACTGGCGGGTACTGCGGCGGTTGAACATTACACTGCTGTGATTGCCGAGCACATCATGAAAAGTGAAGAATTTCACACGATGATTGTCGATCCAACCATCAAGAACCTCATCTACTGGCATGCCATGGAAGAAAGTGAGCACCGTGCTGTTGCCTTCGATACGCACAAAGCGGTGGGGGGCACTTATCTCCAACGTGCCGTAGCCATGACAATCGTGTCAATCGCAATCGGGCCGGTGGTATTGGCCGCCACGCTAAGCTGCATGAAACAAGACGGAGAACTGTATAACGCAAAATCATGGTTGAAATGCGCTGATCTGTACTTGGGGCGCAAAGGCCTGTTCCGCAAGATGATTCCTGACCTGCTTTGTTTCTACAAACCCGGCTTCCACCCCATGCAGACTAATATGGATGCCTCTATGAAGTTGTGGAAAGAACGACTGTCGCTGGTTTAAATAAAAAAAAATTTGAACGATTGATTGAATTTGAGTTACATTGCCTCCTGTATCAATGTTAATCGTTGTAAACATAGGGTCTTTACTCAAGTATTATTCAACGAAACTACATAGTAAAAATTTTAAGAATAACCAGCAAAAAACTCACGACACTCGAAGTCGGGCGCACAGCGACCCGGCACGTCGGAGCCAGGAGACAGACCAATGGTGTTTTTGCAGCAAAGCTCCCTTCGGAGAGCCTGTGCCGTGGCATTTTCAATCACGGCGTTTTCGCTTAGCCAGCAAGCCTTTGCAGGCGGCACAGCCAACGACAATCAAAGCACGATGGGTATTGCGACCGCGGGTGCCGGTCAGGCGGCCGAGGCTTCGGATGCATCGGTCATTTTCTTCAATCCGGCTGCATTAACCCGATTTAAACGAATTGAAGTGTTGAACGTGGCCAGTATTGCCACTTTTGACAACGACTACACTTCTCGTCAAAACAATGATGGCCCCCCCACCGACGATGGGCGGGAGGGTTCCGCTGGCGAGTTCTTTTCTCGCAAAGACGGCTACGACTCTGCCTTGTTCATTCCTGGCTTGTTTGTTGCTGTGCCCGTGACACCGAAACTGGTGGTGGGTTTTAGCGCATCAGGCTCACACGGCTTGCTGACTCGCTACCGCGAAGATTATCCCGGCCGTGGTTCGGGTCGGGAAAGTGATCTGAAAGTGACTCGACTCAACCTGGGTTTTGGCTACAAGTTGACGCCCACATTGTCGATTGGTGCCAACGGATCTTATGAACGTTATTTCCAGTCAATCAAACTGCGTGTGAACTTCCGCGATGCAGTGAGCAAGCTTGGTCCTCCTGGCACACTAGCAGCCCTTGATACCGCGGCTGCCCTCGGACAAGCGCCCCCCGTTCCTGGAGAAACAGATGCCAAACTGCGAATATTCGGATGGGCAATGAACGCGCAGGCTGGCCTGTTGTGGGAGCCGACCGAGCGCACGAGAATTGGTGCATCTTATCGCCCCAAAACCCGGTTTAACGGCAATCAGGGCGAGTTGACCATCAATGAAAATGCGGACACCGCAGCCTTCCGTGATTTCCTCCGAGGAGGACTGATTGGTCTTGGTGGCCCATTGCTTGGTGTAAACGGCCCACAGGCTGCAGGTGATCTGGAGCCACAACAACAGGCGCGCCAAAGCGTAATTTTTCCGGATGAATTTCGCATTTCGCTGTTCCACCACTACAGCCCAAAGCTTGACCTGATGGCCACCTACACCTACCAGGACTACACCGAGACGTTCCTGCGTTATGAACGGGTCAGCAATGGGCGTTTGATTGAAGACGTGCCACAAGACTTTCAGGTGGCACATGCATACCGCATTGGTCTTAATTACAAGCTTTACAAACGCCTGACAGTGCATGCGGGTTATGGTATGGAAAACGGCGTGGTTGGAGACGATCTTCGGATTCCGATTTTGCCTGACAACGATCGTCGCTTCTACGGCCTAGGTGCAAGCTTTACACCTAGCAGAGACACCACCATTTCCCTGGCCTTCGGCATTATTGACGTAGACGCTGGACAAGTGGGCAACAACGACCAGGTCAGACCACGTGAAGTGTCTGGCGGCGAATTCAAAGGCATTGCCGACCTGGATGCTGAATTCTTTTCACTGGGCCTGACGCAACGATTTTAAGTGTTGATAAAAACACCCTTAAAGCAGTAACTTGAACGGCCGCTTTAAGCGGCCGTTTTTTTCGCCTGCTCTACCTGCGCGCGCAACTCCACTTCCAGCGCAGGATCTAGCCGCAATTGCTTGGCCAGTTCTTGCAGGTAACTGCGTTCCATAAAGCTTTCTTCATCCACCACCAATACACTGGCCAGAAACATTTCAGCAGCCAACTCAGGCGTTGTTGCATAGCTCGCTATTTCCAGCGGATCCAAGGGCTTGTTCATTTCCTGATCAAACCAGCGTTGAAGTTGGGGATCATTGGTAATTTTTGCAATTTCACCGTCTATGAGCTGGCGCTCTTTCGCATCAATGTGACCGTCGGCTTTTGCAGCGCCAATCAACGCCCGCAATATAGCCTGGCTGTGCTGTTCAACTTGCGGTTCTGGCAAACGATCAACGGTTTGCGGCTCGCGTGTGGCTGCAATATTGCCCTGCTGCTGTTGCCAGTTGCCATACGCTTTGTAAGCCAACACGCCCAAAGCCGCCAAACCACCGTAAGTAACTACTTTGCCCGCCATTTTTTTGTGGCGTTTGTTGCCCAAGAGCATGCCCAATGCTGCCGTGGCGGCAGCGCCACCACCTGCGCCAACCAGCATGTCTCTCATCTGCGTATTGCTGCCAGCGGAGGGTCTGGACGCACCACCACTGCCGCCTTGGATCATGTCAGTGCCAGCTTTCAACAGTTGGTCAATCAAACTCTTGGAATTCATTCACGGCTCCATTTCTTGTTGTTGAAGTGAATGGACTGTGAATCCGGGAAAAAATTCAATCCAGCATCGGGTCAGCGGCCGGAAACGCAGCGGAAACCAATGTGCGAGGTGCTGCTGGCACCTGCCACACCAATGCGTGCGGCGGGCCGGTAGCGCAGGCAATACTCAGCAGCGCACAGGTGCGAGCCACCTTTCAGGGTGAACAAGGTGTGTGCATCTTGTTGCGGGCTACATGAAAAGCAAGCGGAAGGAGCTGTAAAAGCGGTTTGTGTCCATTCCCACACATTACCAATCATGTCGTGCAAACCATACCCATTGGCCGGGAATTGACCCACTGCCACAGTGGCAGGTGTGCCGCCCGGGGCGAAATACCATGGGAAAGCCCCCTGCCACACCTGCGCCATGCGTTTGCCGGCGGGTGCAAATTCATCACCCCAGGCAAATTCAGTGTTGCCCAAGCCACCGCGTGCCGCAAACTCCCATTCTGCTTCCGTGGGCAGCCTTCCGCCTGCCCAGGCCGCATAAGCTTTGGCGTCTTCAAGGGCAATGTGTACCACGGGGTGCTGATCAAAGTCAGCGGGCAATTCCTGGCCAGGGCGCGGATTGTGCCAGCATGCGCCCTGCTCCGCTTTCCACCACAGGTCGGGATTGTTCAAAGGCACAGGACCTTGAGTCATTTGAAACACATGTGAGTGCCCCTGACGCTCGGCTTGGGTGATGTAACGAGTCGCGTCAATAAACGCTGCGAAATCTGAATTGCACACGGGAAAAACATCGATTGCAAACTCAGCCACACTTGCGGTGCGCTCGGGGCGTTCCTCGGGATAGTGGCGATTCGATCCCATGCAAAAATCGCCACCCGAGAGCACAACATGATTGCTAAACATTCAGTCCCATTTGGCTTAAAAAGCGCAGCATTTCAACTGGGTTGACTTTACTGGTATCGACATCAATTGTCACTTTGCCCAACTTGCCCTGAAAAGGATTGGGGCCGCTGTACCGGGTCGACACCTGGTTGCCCAGATCGGAACCCACAGTAAAGCCATCGTAACTGGTGGAAAACAGCACGCGCTTGAACGTGTGCTTGGCCACCTGTTGACCATTGACAAACAAGGCGCCCTCACCATCAAAGGGTCGGGCTGTCATACGTTGCTGGTATTTGATTTTCAGTTTCCCTTCGGGCAATACGGCATTCGATTCAATTCGCTCAACATACGGCACCAGGCTTTGCTCATAAAACAGCTTTCCATTCTGGATGTACAACACCCAGCCAGCATACTTGGCACCTTGCGCCAGCAACACGCCATCGCCAGCGTCCGTGGTGCGTTCACAATCCAGTTCAATGGTGTGGGACAAACCACATACAATCGGTGCGACGTCGCGTGCCAAACGCTCCACGGGTGGGTAAAAATCCCAGCGTGCACGCAGGCCTTTTTCTTGCCTGTCTTGCACCAGGCGCAGCACCAGGTTGCGATCATCCAGTGGCAACACATTGTGCTGTTGCGCAGCTTTTAACCATTTGCTTTTCAGGCGTTCAACCACCTCGGGGAACTGGCTGGCCAGGTCAACGCCCTCGGCCGGGTCTTTGCTTAAATCGTAGAGTTCCCACACATCGTCGTCGAAAGACTTGCCGCGCGTGTGGCGCGCCACGGCTCGCCAGTTATTCTCCATGTAGGCACGGTGGCCGCCCAACTCGAAATACTGTTCCGTGCGGGTTGGGCTATCGGCTTTGCCGAATGTGGGCAATACACTTTGCCCCTCGATGGGTTTTTGTGGCTGACCTTTGTACACCGTCGGGCGTTCAACGCCTGTGGCTTCCAGCAAGGTGGGAAACAGATCCACCACATGCACGAAGTTGTTACGCAATTCGCCTTGCGCAGCAATTCCTTTGGGCCAGCTTACGATCAGCGGATCGGCCACACCGCCCAGGTGGGCATATTGTTTGTACATTTTGAATGGTGTGTTCGATGCACTGGCCCAGCCCATGGGGTAATGCGGAAAAGTGCCCTCTTCGCCCAGCACATCGTACAATTGCGCGGCTTCTTCGACAGGAATTGGACGACCAAAGGCAGGCGCGAATACGTTGGGTGTACCCGTGGGCGTACCTTCTGGGGAGCCGCCGTTGTCCGAGAACAAAACCACAATGGTGTTTTCGCGCACACCCAGTTCATCCAGGCTTTGCAACAGGCGGGCTATGTTTGCATCCATATTGCTCATCAAGCCTGCATACACTTCCATGTAACGCGCGGTGATCTGCTTGTGGGCCTGCGGCAATTTGTCCCAACTGTCGGAACCAAACGAAAGGGGCGGCAATTCCACTGTGTCGGGCATCACGCCAAGCGCTTTTTGCCGTTCCAGCCGTTCGGCACGTATGGCGTCCCACCCTTTGTCGTATTGGCCTTTGTAGGCATCACGCTCATGGGCACGCGCCTGCAAAGGTGAATGCGGCCCAGGAAAAGCAAGGTGCAGGTAGAACGGGCGACCGGGCTCCAATGCTTGCTGGGTGCGAATGTAGGTGATTGCCCGATCGGTAAGGTCGTCGCACACGAAATAATCGGGGGAATCGGGTGGCTCTACCGGTGCAATGCCATCGAACAATTCCGAGGGCTTGAAGTAATCCGTGGAGTGCCCCTGAAACCAGTAAGCACGATCAAAACCGCGCTGAGTCGGCCAATTGTCATAGGGACCATTGGCGCCCGTGGTGTGCGCATTGTTGACGTGCCACTTGCCACTGAGGAAAGTAGACCAACCCGCACCCTGCAACACCTCAGCCAGGGTGGCTGCTTCATGGGTTAAATCGCCCCGGTAGCCGGGGTAGCCTGCGTCAATGTCGGCAAGCCAGCCCATGCCGGCTGAATGGTGATTCAAACCCGTCAGGAACGATGCGCGCGTGGGCGAACACATGGAACAGGTGCGAAAGTTGGTGTACTGCAAACCTGTTTTAGCCAGGGTGTCTATGGCCGGTGTTTTAATTTCGCTGCCGTAACAACCCAAATCGGAAAAGCCGCAGTCGTCCAGAAGTATGACCACCACATTGGGCGCGCCCGCTTTGGCTTTCGGTTTGCTGGTGCTGGCTGGGCGGGAATCCTGAAACGAAAGGGCAACCTGCGCAGCCTCACCCTCGGGCAAGGCTTTGGGTGTCATTAATGCACGCGCCTTGTTGTTGGCCACATGCGCACCAGTGGCGGCAACACCCACGGTGGCGGCACCCACCGCAAGCCCCGACAAAAATGCGCGCCGTTTTAAACGCTTGGGCGACAGGCTGTCGTCGTTTGAACCACCCTGTTGATCATCGTCTTGCTGCGCCATGTCTGTCCCCACGTTTGAATTGTTGGTGTCTGTTTCAAGAGCTCTTAACTAGTGACACTATTTGTGTCACTATATACAAAAGAAATTTTAATCTCAAGGAGTTCTGCGCATGGCAATGCCAAATGTGTTGAAGGTTCATGGTCTGGACCTTTCCTATTTCACAGGCAAGCTTGAGGCCTACTTGCGCGGCAAGCAAATTCCTTACGAGCTGATCGAAATGGACACCGCCGATTTTAAACACTGCGGCAAGGCAACGGGCGTGGCTCAAATGCCGCAGGTGGAGTGGCTCAATGGGCAATGGCTTAGCGACAGCACATTGATCATTGAATTTCTTGAAGAACTCAAGCCAGAAACGACGATCATGCCGCAGAAGGCTGCAGTGCGATTTGTTGCTCAACTGCTGGAAGATTTCGGCGACGAATGGCTGTGGCGCCCTGCCCTTTACTATCGCTGGGCCAATGCGAAAGACGCAAGGCTGATGAGTACCCGCCTAGCCGAGGGCATGATGCGGGATGTGCCCCTGCCCCTGTTCATGCGACGCTGGGCGATATTAAACCGCCAGCGATTTCATTTTCTTTGGCGTGACGGTGTGCGACCAAGCACTGCAAAAAGGGTTGAAGCCCATTATCTGGAAACGCTGGATGCGCTCGAGCACATTTTGAGCAAACAGGCTTTTGTACTTGGAAACCGCCCCACGCTGGCTGACTATGGTTTTTATGGCGGCATGTTCCGGCACTTTTTCTGTGACCCAACACCAGCTGCAATTATGCGTACACGCGCACCAGCAGTGCATGAGTGGGTGGCCCGCTTGTGGAACACCCGCATTGAGGACTACATCAACTGCCCCATGCCGGAGGTAATTTCTGAAAACTTGCGCCCACTTTTCAGAATCGTCGGCCAGGAGTTTTTGCCCTATATGCAAGCCAATGAAGCAGCCATTGAACTGGGCCATACGACATTCAAATTCGACAGCCAAGGCACGCTGTTCAATCTGCCAGCACAGCCATATCGGGCATGGCGGTTCCAGCGGCTTCGAACACGTTATCAACAACTTCCCCCGCAGACCCAAAACGAGATACACGCGTATTGCCCAGAACTGGGCGAAGCGTTGCTCAAAGCTGTAACATTCCCGATAGAAAGCAGAATCAAGGGATTACCCATCACAACACCCACAACAATGACAAGCAGAACATGGTGAAAGTAGACGGAAGAACGACTCGCGGGCAAGAAAACAAAAAACAGATTGTTCAGGCACTGATTGAACTGATTCGTGAAGGACAGCCTGCCCCCACAGCCGAAATGGTGTCAGCCCGCGCAGGCGTGGGTCTTCGAACAGTATTCAGGCATTTTAAAGACATGGAAACCCTGTACCGGGAAATGACCTGTGCAGTAGAAGCGATCCTGGCCCCGGTACTGGCCACTCCTGTGCAGGGCGAAACCACCAGTGAAAAACTGATGCACGCCATTGACCGGCGAGCAGACATGTTTGAGAAGCTGGCGCCACTGCAAGCTGCAAGCTTGGTGCATTTGCATGAGTCACCTTACTTGCGTAAACGCCAGGCTGACAATGTTGAGCTGCAACGCTTCCTGCTAAAGGCTTTCCTGCCGGCCGACTTGGTGAAAGACAAAATACTGTTCGAAGCCATCGACCTGACTCTCAGTATAGAAACCTGGTTGCGGCTTCGACGCGATCAGCAACTCAGTGTGAACCAGGCTAAAAAAGTACTACGACGAAGTGTTGAGCAATTGCTGAAGTGAACGCACTTTACATGAGGTGATCGAGCAGCAGATCGAACTGCGCAATGCCTTGCTCGCGGGTCACCAGCTTGTCGCGTATTAATTGCCGAATTCCCCAAAACGAGAGAATGACCATCCAGACCAGGCTGGTTGCTGCCGCTTCATCAAGTCCCTTCGACTTGCGAATCGCAGGCACCCACAACTTCAAAATGACGTCGCGAATACCCAATCGAATTGTTTCCAGTTCAGGCGAATTTAACCCCGACCCGGCGATTAACTGCCACAAGGCATCGCCTTTTCCGACAGGCATATCCAGAGACACAAGTTCAGCAGCGCGAATGGCCTGTTTCAAGTCATTTGGATGATTGGCAATGGCCTGCGCCGTACCTTGCATGGTGTCGGTGAACACTGCCCAGGCAGTGGCCCCCAACAAGCTTTCCAGATTCGGAAAATGTTGATAAACCAACTGGCGACTAACACCAGCGCGATCGGCCAGCGCGCTCATGTTCAGCACACCCCACCCAGCGTCTTCGACCAATTCAGCCGCGCTGTGCAACAAGGCTTTTTTTCGATCGTTTTTGCCCAGATAAGGGCGCTTTTCTTGGGTTTGGCTTGAGGTCATTGAGCGGTATCAATAGGGTGAAACTTTGCTCAGTGTGCCACAGCTTTAAAGAAATTGACACACTGTAAATATTAATGTTCTAATCAAGTATCAAAACCCCTACCAAATGGGTCGACATGAGACAAAACTACACGCTCTATGGCTGGCACCTGTCCTATTTCACAGGCAAGGCTTTGTGTTATCTGCGTTACAAGCAGGTGGACCACACGTTGAAAGCAGTCAACCTGTTTACATTGACGCGCACCATCAAACAAAAAACCGGCGCGGCAGTCATGCCCGTACTAAAAACGGCATCCGGTGACTGGATTCAGGACACCAGCGAGATCATTGATTACATTGAGTCGCTGCATCACGACAACCCAGTGATTCCAAACACGCCCGTGCAGGAATTTGCCTCCATGCTGCTGGAGGCCTGGGGGGATGAGTGGTGGGTACCGATCGCCATGCACACACGCTGGAACAACCCCGAGAACTATGCCGTGTTTGAGCACGACGCCGGGAAAGCACTGCTGCCCTGGATGCCCCGCTTTCTTCAGAACAAAGCCGCCCAACGACCTGCGAAAATGCTGAAAGGCATGCTGCCTTTTGTTGGCATTGTGCCCGAGCAATACGACACCATGAATGAATGGACTGTCCAAATGCTCGACACACTGGACATGCATTTCAAGCAATTTCCCTTTTTACTCGGCGCACGCCCCACCCTGGGCGACTTCGGTTTGGTGGGCACCATGTACGGCCATTTGGGCCGTGACCCTTGGCCCAAACGCGAACTGATTGAACCTCGGAAAAATTTGCACGCCTGGCTGGAGCGGATGAAAGATCCGGCCTTGCATGCCCAGTTTGATCTACTGCCCAATGATGAAATTCCAGCAACGCTGAATCCGGTATTTAGGTCAATTTTTGATGAATTCATTCCAATGGTGGCCAGCGTAGGCGACCTGGCCACTGAACACGCGGCAAAACACGGGTTGAATCAGCGTTTGCCCAGACGAATCGGTGAAGTGTGCTCAACCATGGGCGGCAAACCTTTCAAGCGTGGTGCACTGCCCTACATGATCTGGATGTTGCAACGTGCCCTGAATTGTTACCAGCAAATGGCAGACAGCGACAAGCATGCCGTTCGCGACTGGCTCAGGCAACACCAGGCCGAACACATACTCAATTTGGATTTGCCCCGCGTGGAACGCAGGGCACTGACCGTGGCAGTCACTTCGCTGTCGAAACAACGCATGGAGAAAGTAGCTTGAGCAAAACAGTCGTCATCACCGGAGCGTCGTCGGGCATTGGAAAAGCCCTTGCTTTGGAATTCGCCCAGCGCGGCTACAACCTTGGCTTGGCTGCACGCAGGCTCGACAAACTTGAAGCGCTGCGCGCAGAAATTGTGTTGCTGCCTGGTTGCCAGAATCTGCAGGTTGAAGTAATTGAACTGGATGTGAATCAAACCGACACGGTGGGTCCAGTGCTGCATACCTTGTTCAGCCACCTTAACCAGGTTGACGTGGTGATCGTGAATGCGGGAGTGAACAAGTTAACGAGTATCGGCAAAGGTCAACTCAATGAAGAATTGGGATTGATACAAACCAATTTGCTGGGTGCCATTGCCACCGTCAATGCTGCAGTGGAGTGGTTTAAACAGGCCGGAGGCGGTCAGCTGGTCGGAATTTCCTCACTGGCTTCGCTCACGCCCATTCCAAAACAGGCGGCTTATTGCGCCACCAAGGCGGCGTTCTCGATGTATCTGGATTCTGCCGCCATTGAGCTGAAAAAATACAAAATTGACGTGACAAAAATTTTGCCTGGTTTTGTAAAAACAGACATTGTTGACAACATGGACAAATTTCCTTTCGTGGTGTCCGCAGAGCAAGCAGCAAAGGAAATGGCGCAACACATTGAGAAGCGTCGCAGCACCGGTGTTGTTCCAGCTTACCCCTGGAAATTGCTCAAGCCATTGCTGGCCAACATGCCCTCGGGTGTGTGGCGCTACATGAAGTAAACCAGACATGAGCACCTCCTTCTCCGTGTTTGGATTTCTGTTTGTGGCTGCGCTGATCGGCTTACTGGAATGGCAAAGCGACGAACCTACCGCCAGTAACGAACTGGTGATTACCGGCGCACAGCGGGCATTTGTTCGAGAGCAAACCTTGCAGGCAGGTGCCCAAACAAAGGGTACATCGACCTTTGACCATGCCATGCAAACCTACATCGATGAGGAAATACTTTATCGAGAGGGTTTGAAACTTGGACTGGACAAAGACGATTTAATCGTGAAGCGGCGTGTGGTGCAAAAAATGCGCTTTTTGCTCGAGGACATGACCCCAGTGGCTCCACCCACGCAAGAGCAGCTTGAGGTTTGGCTTCAGCAAAATCCACAACGCTATCAAACCGAACAAACCGTGCGGTTTGAGCATCACTTTTTTAGCCGGGGCAAACGCGGAGACGAAGCCGTATATCAGGCTGCAATCGCTCGCCAGGAATTGGGTCAAGGCAAAGCAGTGCAATCAGACCCCTTTCCTTTGCAAGCCGATCGAAGCCCGGTGAGCAAAGACCAGATCATCAAAGACATGGGCTCACCTGTCGGCAAAATTTTGCTGGAGCTGCCACTTGAGCAATGGTCAGCGCCGGTTCAATCCAGCCTTGGGGTGCATTTGTTCAAGGTGCTAGAGCGGCATGAGGGCCACACCATGACTGTTGAGCAGGCAGGCAATCAGTTGCGATCCGACCTGATGGCAGCACAACGCGAAACAGTGAACGCTGCTGGCCTGGCTGCCTTGCGTTCAACGTACACCATCAAGGAATCGGAGTGAGGCCGTTCGCACTTCTCGCTGGATTGTTCGCCTTGTGGCTGGGCTTTGGTGTACCGGCGCAGGCCCACGAAATGGGGACATCTGCACTGGTACTGCACGAGGAATCACAAGGATATGGTCAACTGGTATTCAAACGCACCGTGAGTGCTGATGGCAAAGTACCCCCGATCGATTTCAAGTTTGAACCACGCTGTGAGCTGCGCAATATCAACACAGAATGGGAAGACAATGCCGAGGTTATTCAGCGTGGACAGTTTCACTGCAACAGCGCTTTAAAAAATCACCGGCTACAGGCCAATGGATTCACCCGCTTGGCACCCGATTTAATTGTATTGGCCACGCCACTGAACGGTAATCGCGTTCAATCGGTGCTGACACCCAAACAAACTGAAGCGTCACTGGGTTCACAAACCCCCACCGCTGCACCACTGGAATATCTCGGCATTGGCATTGAACACATCGTATTTGGTTGGGATCATGTGTTATTTGTCGCTGGCTTGTACCTGCTCTGGAAAAAACGCAGACAGCGACTGCGCCAATTGATTGGACAATTCACTTTGTTCACAGTGGGGCACAGCCTGACCTTGGCCCTGCTGGTGCTCGGCTTGATTGCAGTACCCACGCGCGCCATTGAAGCGTGGATTGCATTGAGCGTGCTTTGGCTTGCATGGGAGTTGATTCGCAAAGAGGTGCCAGGCAAATCCAGCTGGGCTCATCTCGTGTTGATTGGGGCCTTTGGTTTACTGCATGGCTCGGGTTTTGCGCTGTCCATGGAGCAGCGAGGCTTTCCAGAAGATGCTTTGTTGAGCACGCTTTTGCTGTTCAATTTGGGGATCGAAATTGGCCAGTTGTGGATTGTCACTTTGCTTGCCACCACTTTTGCATTTCTTGAGAAAACCCACCTGCCCACCTGGTCCCGCCTTGCACAACACACACTCACCCTGTGCATGGGTGGCGCCGCGCTGTATTGGACCGTCGAGAGGATTTACAGTTATGTTTAATCAACAGGGCCGTGCGCGGCTGTATCCCGTCTTGTCAGCATGGCTGATCCTCACCTTGTCTGCATGCATGGGCGACAACAGCAACACCGTTGCACAATCTGGTACTCCTACAACGGTTACTCCAGCCGAGCGGCCCGACGATGTGGAATGCCTGGGCAGCAGCATTCGCAAACAGGCTTTTTTTGGTGATCTGCATATTCACACCAAGCTCTCGTTTGACGCCTACTTTTTTAATTCAATCAACGGCCCGCGCGAGGCCTATCAATTCGCCAAAGGCGAGAATGCATTTCTGCCATCGGGTGAGGATCCGGATACACCCATGCGTCAAATCAACATTGGTCGACCACTCGATTTTGCGGCGGTCACCGAGCACGCCGAACAACTGGGAACCTTCTCCAATATTTGTGAGCTTCAAGGCAATGTACCCGCCGGAACCAACCCGGCCTGTAGCGCATTGGGGCAGTTGATTCGGGACAATGTGTCGGTATTCATCACAGGCAACGTGCCGCTTTACCTTCAACTGATTACAAGTGCGGGTAGCCGGGTACCCAGCACACGAACGTGGGAGGAAATTCAGGCTGTGGCCAATGCCGAAAACCAGCCTTGCAAATTCACCACGTTCAACGGCTATGAGTTCTCATCCAACAAAGGCGGTCAAGTACTTCACCGCAATGTGATTTTCGAAGGCACTCAAGTGCCCGCCAACGTCATCAGCTCGATTCCCCCTCTTCCAACCACCGACAACACGAATGACGAATGGGGTTTGTTCGATCGACTTAAAACTGAATGCCTGGATGTTGAAGGCTGCAATGTGGTCACCATTCCACACAGTACAAATCAAAGCGATGGCCGCTTTGCGCGTGCCCGCCAGTCCGACACCGGTTTGCCGCTTGCGCGAAACAACGCAACACTGACTGCAGCCGACGCCACTTTGCGCAACACCTTTGACCGCCTGTTCGAGATTGTTCAACACAAAGGTGCCAGCGAATGTATCACTGGCTTTAACAAAGGCCTGACCGGCGGTGAGGAATCAGGCTGTGGATTCGAAGAATGGAAAACGCTATGCAAAGGTGGTGTTGACGACCCCGCAGAATGTGCCAAGGTATGCAAAGGCAAACCCAACGACCCGCTGTTTTGCCAAGTGAACCGCCTGCAAGGCACTGGAAAAAGCATTCACGCCGCTGACCAATGCACAGGTAGCGATATTGGTGGATCAACCCCTGCCGACTGCACAGCCCCACTGGATTACGCGCGCAATGTGTTGCCTGAAGGCAGCGCCATTCAACGCAAACTGGGCGTGAACCCCTACCAATACGGCTTCATTGGTTCAAGTGACACGCACAACGGCATTGCCGGCAACACCGACAAAACAAAATTCTCAAAAAACTCTGGGCACGGTGGTGTGCTGGATGATGAACCCCACGAAGCATTGGGTAACTGGGAATGCAAACAACGACCACTTCCAACAGATTCAATCACCGGATTCAAATTGCCATTCAGCACCGAGTCCGCCGCAGATCCCGACAACTGCGAAGAACGTGTATTCAATCCAGTCGCCTCCAACTTCACACCAGGTGGTTTGGCTGGCGTGTGGGCGAGAGAAAACACCCGCAAGGAAATTTTTGCCGCATTGAAGCGGCGCGAAACGTTCGCGACCTCGGGTTCGCGCATGCGCATCCGTACACTGGCATCGAGCAAACCCTTCCCCAACAATATTTGCGAACAGTTGGCCGCAGGTGCAAGCCCGATTGAAGAAGGTTTGGTGGACGGTGTACCCATGGGCAGCACACTGAATGTGAAAGGTGGTGGACCCTACATTGTGGCCTACGCCATTCAGGACCCAGGCGGCGAAGAGGCAGGCATCCCTTTGCAGCGCCTTGAACTCATTAAAACCTGGGCAGATTCCAAGGGGGAGCCCAAGCAACAGGTTCTTAAACTTGCAGAAAATACCAATGCACCGCAGCCCAACGCCGACTGCAGTATTCAACAACAAGGTCCAGAGCAAATGTGCGCAGTGTTTCATGACACCCAATACAACAAGAATACAGGTGCCAGTTACTACGCCCGAGCACTTGAAAACAACTCTTGCCGCTGGACCACCAAAATATGTACTGCCAAGGGAGTTCAGTGTGAAGCACTGCAACCTGGCAACGGATTGTTTCCGACCCAAAGTGGATTTGCAGGGTTTGAAGGATGTTGCCGAATCGAAGGTGAGCCGGGCAATTTCCGCGGAGACTTCCGCTTCATTACGCAACAGGAACGCGCCTGGAGCTCGCCCATCTGGGTTGAAAGCAGCAAGCAATAACAAGGAAGAATCATGGTCAAAAAACTGTTGATTGGCGTTGTTGCCTTAATCGCCGCAGGTGCAGCTGTGGCGTACATTCAGCGCAGTGAAATTACGTTGGCCATCGTAGAAAAAGTGGCCAACAAACGCATGCAAGACCCCTTGATCGCGCTAAGCGATGGCTTGCACGTTGGGCTTTGCGGCACAGGCTCCCCCTTTCCCGACCCTGACCGCGCAGCGCCTTGCACCCTGGTAATTGCTGGCAAGGACATGTTCCTGTTTGATGCAGGCAGCGCAGCGGCCAAGCAAATTTCCACCATGGGTTTTTCAACAGGCCAACTCAAGGGTGTATTTGTTACCCATTTTCACTCAGACCACATCGACGGCCTGGGCGAAGTTCTCATGACACGTTGGGCGCAGCACACCGAAGGCCAACGATTGACCGTGCATGGGCCCACTGGCATTTCCGCGGTGCTAGACGGCTTCAAAACTGCTTACACGGCAGACACCGGCTACCGCACAGCCCACCATGGTGAGGCCACCATGCCACCAGAACTGGCGGGTGCAAACGTGCATGAATTCACGGTACAAAAAGGAAGCTACACCACAGTATTGCAACAGCCCGACTTGCTCATCGAGGCCTTTGCAGTGAATCACCAACCCATCAACCCAGCAGTGGGTTACAGAATCAATTACAAAGGCCGAACCGTGGTGCTGAGTGGCGACACTGCCAGCGACGAGCAAGTGAAAGACGCTGCCCGCAATGCCGACCTGTTGGTGCACGAGGCCCTGAGCCCGGAACTGGTGGCTAAATTGCAGGAAACCGCCATCAAGAACAATCGCAGCAAACTGGCCAAAATTTTCTCGGACATTCCCAACTACCACGCCACCCCGCTGGATGTGGCCGTGCTGGCGCAGCAGGCGCAGGTGGGCCATGTGGTATTGAGCCACATTGTGCCGCCTTTGCCTCTGCCCCCGTTGCGGGAAATATTTCTGGGCAAGGCCCCCGATATTTTCAAAGGTCCCTTCCGCATCGGGGAAGATGGCGATTTCATTAGTCTGCCGGTGGGCAATAAAGAGGTGATCTACGATCGTCGGTGAAAGTTTTCTCCAATTCGACAAGATTTCTTGTTACATTTGAAAAAAATGAGAAATGGAGACAAATCATGACAGCTTCGACATTCGATGTCGTCATTGCAGGTGGGCGCTATTTTGATGGCACTGGCGGCCCTTCCGCCCTGCGCCACATCGGTATTAAAGACGGCCGAATTGCTGCGGTCAGCGAAGCCCCACTACAGTTTGAAGGCAACCCCAGAGTAATTGATGCGACGGACCACTGGATCACCCCCGGTTTTCTGGACACTCACACCCATTACGACGCCGAAATGATTGTGGCCCCCAGCCTGTCTGAATCTGTTCGACACGGTGTGACCACGGTGTTGGTGGGCAGTTGTTCGCTCAGCATGATCTGCAGCGAAGCCGAAGATGCATCCGATATATTCACACGCGTAGAAACAGTACCCCGAGAAAAGGTACTGCCCATTCTTCAGGAGAAAAAAACCTGGAGTACGCCGCGTCAGTGGGTCGAGTTTGTACAAAAACAACCCTTGGGACCCAACCTGATTTCATTTCTGGGCCACAGCGATTTGCGCGTGGGCACCATGGGTTTGCTGGACTCAACAGATCGAAAAATAAAACCCACTGAAGCCCAGATGCAGCAGATGGAAGCCACGCTGACCGAAGCGCTGGACGCGGGTTTTCTGGGCCTGTCCACCATGTGCCTGAAATGGGACAAAATTGACGGTGATCGCGCCTGGTCCAAAAGCCTGCCCAGCACCTATGCGCGCTGGGGCGAGCTTCGACGCCTGAACAAATTTTTGCGCAAGTACCGCCGTGTGCACCAAGGCGCGCCCAATGCAGCCAACCCGCTGCAAATTTTTGAATACCTGATTGAAACCCTGGGCTGGATACGCAAGCCGCTTAAAACCACCCTGATTGCGCTCATTGATCTGAAAGGCAACAAAACCGTGCGCCCCATGGCGCAAATTTCAAGCCGCGTGGTGAACTGGCTGGGCGGTGCATTCCGTTGGCAATTGTTGCCCACGCCATTCACCGTGTATGCCGATGGCATTGATGTGGTGTTTTTCGAGGAATTTGGTGCCGGTGAAATGGCCCTGGATTTGCGCACGCAAGTAGAGCGCAACAGCCTGTTGCAAAACGAAGACTACCGCCGTCAGTTCCGCAAGTTTTACGGGCAAAAACTCAGCCCCCGTGTTTGGCAACGCGATTTCGGTGACGCCATTATTCTGGAATGCCCCGACGCAAACCTGGTGGGCAAAAACTTTGACGAAGTAGCTCGCGCCCGCAAGGTGCATGTGGTGGATCTGTTTCTGGATTTGGTGGTGCAGTTTGGCCGCCAGCTGCGCTGGTACACCACGGTGGGCAACCACAAGCGCGAGGTAATCCGCGAACTGGTGCAGGACAAAAACACCCTGATCACCTTCAGCGATGCCGGTGCACATATTCGTAACATGGCGTTTTACAACCTGCCCTTGCGTTTCCTGAAACTGGTGAAAGAGACCATTGAAGAGGGTAAGCCCATTATGAGCATGGAACATGCCGTGTGGCGGCTAACCGGTGAACAGGCCGACTGGCTTGGTATTGAGGCGGGAAAAATTCGGGTAGGCGACCGCGCCGATTTGGTGGTGTTGAACCCGGATGCACTCAAACAGAACCTGGAACAGGTCAGTTGGGGCGACATGGAAAACTTCGGCTTGCAACGTTTGGTGAACCGCAACCCTGGCGTGGTAAAACATGTGCTGATTAATGGCAAGATAGCAATCGAGAACGAGGGTGTTGTGCCCGAGCTCGGAAAAGAAATGGGTTACGGGCAATTCTTGCCTGCAAAAACCTGAACTTTAAAAATCCACGGAGAAGTACGATGATTGGATACATTACCTTGGGCACCAATGACCTGCCCAAAAGCGGTGAATACTTTGACAAACTGTTTGCACCGCTGGGCGCCAAACGCATTCTGGAACTGCCACACGGTATTTTCTGGGGCACCAGCATGGCCAGCCCTTTCATTGGCCTTTTAAAGCCGGCCAATGGTCAGCCTGCCAACGCAGGCAATGGCACCATGGCGGCACTGACCGCTCAAAGCCGTACACAGGTCGACGAGTTTTATGCCCATGCAAAAACACTGGGTTGCACTTGCGAAGGCGAACCCGGCGAGCGCATGCCTGGTTTTTACGCTGCCTATTTCCGCACGCCCGATGGGCACAAGATGAACATTTTTAAAATGGGCTGACCCGTTGAATACCCAATTGAACAACGTTGAAGATGTACCTGCACCCTGGACATTGACTGGCAAAGGCCTGATTGTGCTCATGCGCAGCAAGGCAGAAAAATTGATGGCTGACAAACGAATTCCGCTGGATATTCGCGACAGCTTGAAAAGCTCCGTCAGTGTACTGATGTATGTGGACTACACCCACTCCAACGCAGGCCCATACAAAGAACTGCTCTATGTACCAGGCACCGCGCAATTCAGCGAAAAACTTGGCAACAAAAGGTTGCTGACCATCAGCAATATTGTGGTGAGCAGCGCCAGCAGTGTAAAGAATGGCCGGATCAATTGGGGTATTCCAAAAAACCTGTGCAATTTTGATGTTGCACAGGGGCCCGAAAATCTACAAGAAATCAGCCTTCATCAAGATGACATTCCGCAATTTGAACTGGCCTATCGGGGCAAAGGCTTCGCCTTTCCGATTCACACTGGCCTGGTTCCCGGCTTCATGAAAACCTTGGGTCAACGCTGGGAAGGCAAAGAGTTTATGTACAGTCCCAGCGCGAAAGGCAAGGCCCGATTTGCAAAGGTGCATGTGATGCAAAATCTGGGCAATGCCTTTCCGGATCTGGATCTCAATGAGGTGTTGATGGCACTGGAAATCACCCAGTTTCAGATGACATTTCCAGTGGCGCACATTGTGTGAACTTATTGGTCAAACTTATCGATCAAACTTATCGGTCAAACAAAGGCTGCAGATCTACCTTTTTGTTGATGCCCGATTGCAAAGCCAACATCAGCAAAATGCGGGCTTTCTGGGGTGACAAATCATCCGCCATGATTGCACCGGCATCAAACGTGGTTTTGCCGCCGCCTACGAACCCATAGTTGGCCATAACCCGACCTTGATGCACACGTGTTGAAATGACCACGGGTACATTTTTCGACAAGGCATATTGCACGGCTTCAAACATGGGCACATTCATATTGCCCATACCCAATGCCTGAACCACAATACCCTTCACGCCACGATCCACCGCATTGCGCAATGCCGCGCCATTGGCACCACCGTACATGGCCACAATTTCCACGTCAGGCATGGGGCCCTCCACCAACTGGAATGTTTGGCGACGCAGTGGTGTGCTCGCGTAAATTACGCGGTCTGGATAAACCTCACCAATCAAGCCAAACGCACCGCTTTGAAAGGTTTCAACGTTCTGCGTGTGGGTTTTGGTGACATAACGGGCGGCGTTGATCTGGTTGTTCATGGCCAGCATCACGCCCTTGTTTCTGGATTGTGCGTCCACAGCAATGCGCACTGCATTCAATAGGTTGCGTGGACCGTCAAAATCCGAGGATGAGGCATTGCGCTGGGCGCCAATCAACACCACCGGCTTTTCAGCACGCACCGTCAAGTCAAGCCAGAAGGCAGTTTCTTCCAGTGTGTCGGTTCCGTGAGAAACGATCACCCCGGCCACTTCCGGCCGAGCCAGTGCTGCGTTCACTTCCTTGGTCAACTGAACCCAGCGCGGCGGATCCATGTAATCGGAAGGCACATTGGACAAGCTCTTGACCTGAATGTTGGCGTACTTGCCCACATCAGGCACAGTGGCCAACAGGTCTTCACCGGAAATGGCAGGCACGGGCGCATTTTTTACGGGGTCAATTTTCATGGCAATGGTGCCGCCAGTGGCGATAAACTGCACCACGGGTTTGTCCTGTGCATGCACAGCAAAAGAACTTGTCAGCAAGGCTGACATTAGCAAGGCTTTGAATTTCATCCCAATCTCCTTTTTTTATGGAACTCACCCCGATACTTGGTGTTTCGAGGCAGGTTAACTCTATCAGGGTAAATAAATTACCCATGAGTCACTTAGTCGGAGTAGCCACAGGACTTGCCACAGTTGTTAACAATCCTAGAATTTGCTAAGCACTGCCATGTAACCTTTCCGTGAAGCCTGGCGAATACTCTCCTGACTAGAACGCAGCAGCCAGGGGGTTGTATGACAAGCGGCTTGAACTTCATGGTTGGCACAGGCACATTGATGTTTCTTGGTTTGGCCGGCACATCCGCCCTTGCCCAGCAAGGCAGCTGCATTTGGACCAGCGCTGCTGAACGGATGATCGTGGCTGAGCTTTACACCTCAGAAGGCTGCAGCAGCTGCCCACCTGCCGACCGTTGGCTCAGCAGCCAGTTGAGCAGCCCGGAGCGTTCAAAGCACATTCTGGCTTTGTCATTTCACGTGGATTACTGGAATTACATTGGCTGGCAAGACCCCTATTCCAAAAAGCAGTTCACCGAGCGGCAATACGCCCACAAACGGGCAGGCAATGTGAGCCAAATTTACACACCTCAATATGTGTTTTCGAATCGTGAAGTTCGCCGTTGGGGACAGGCGGGGCTGATTCCACAAAGATTGGCAGCCATGCAACAAGACAAAGCACCCGTGGGCCTGCAAGTTTCACTTGAACGAAAGGCGGCCAATCAGGTCGAAATCAAAGTAAAAACCGAATGGCTTGACGAACGGTACTCAGCAGGACGCGTGTTTTTGGCGTTGTATGAAGACAACTTAAGCCAGCAAGTGAAATCAGGCGAAAATCGCGGAGAATTGTTGAAGCATGACCGCGTGGTGCGACACTTGAGTGAACCGAAAAAAGTGTCGCTCGCTACGAAGGTGCAGGTATTCAGCCACACAGTGCCGGCTGACTGGAACCAAAGCAACGTGGGCATTGGTGTCATTCTCGAGAACAATGAATCCAATACCGTGCTTCAGGCGTTGAATGCACCAAAGGCCTTGGGCCAATGCAGCTAACTAAATATTGATTGAGTCATTGAAAAGGAAACACAACCATGCAACGCCGTACCCTGTTAGCAGGACTTGCCGCACTTGGCGCAGGACTGATGATCGCAAAACCTTCAAGCACAATTGCCAGCATGAACAAATTGAACAAAACTGAAGCCGAATGGCTAAAGATCATCAAGAAAGACCAATACAACGTGTTGTTCAAAGAGGCCACCGAGCGCCCTTTTTCCAGCCCCTTGAATGAAGAAAAACGCAAAGGCACTTATGTGTGTGCAGCGTGTAACCAGCCGCTGTTTCCTTCCCAATACAAATACGACAGTGGTACCGGTTGGCCCAGTTTTTTTGATGCCAACAAAGGCGCACTGAATACCAAAACAGACTACAAGTTGATCTTGCCCCGCACGGAATACCACTGCAGCAATTGCGGCGGCCACCAGGGCCATGTGTTTGACGACGGCCCTGCCCCAACCGGCAAACGCTATTGCAACAATGGCCTGGCCCTGGCTTTTGTGCCCGAAGGTCAAACATTACCCGCAGTGCGAAAGGCGTAAAACAATGAAACAACTGAAACTGAAAACCACACTGGCCCTGGCAATGGGCTTGTTTGCTGTGACCGGCGCACAGGCTGAAACAAAAACCGCTGTGTTCGGTGGTGGCTGCTTTTGGTGTACCGAGGCCGATTTCGACAAAGTACCTGGTGTTTTAAAAACGATTTCAGGCTATGCCGGTGGGCAATACAAAGACCCGGATTACAAGGTGGTCAGCGCAGGCCGTACGGACCACACCGAGGTGGTTGAAGTGACCTATGACGACACCAAAGTCAGCTACAGCCAATTGGTGGAGTATTTCTGGAAAACCATTGATCCCACCGTAAAAAATCGCCAGTTTTGCGATGGTGGCACGCAATACCGCAGCGGGTTTTACTACTCAAACGACGAACAGAAAAAAATTGCAGAGGCCAGCAAATCCAAGCTTCAAGCCAGTGGGAAGTTCAAGACCATTTACACCGAAGTAGCGCCGGTGATCAAATTTTATCCCGCCGAGGAATATCACCAAGACTACTACACCAAAAACCCGATCCGTTATGGTTATTACCGCAATGGCTGTGGTCGGGACAAACGCCTTGAAGAGTTGTGGGGAGCCAAGGCGTCTCGTTGAGCCGCCCTGGATTTCACTACACCTAGGAAAACTTCAAGCCCTTGAACTGTTCCCGAAGTTCAGACTTTTGCACTTTGCCTGTGGCGCCTATTGGCATGGCGTCCACAAACTCCACGTCATCGGGAATGTGCATTTTTGTAATTCGTCCTTCGTAGAAATTCAGTAACTCCTGTTTGCTAATGTCCGCACCAGGGCGCTTCACAATAATCAGCAAGGGCCGTTCATTCCACTTTTCATGGGGAATGGCAATGACAGCAGACTGCAACACTGCAGGGTGCGACATGGCAATATTTTCAAGATCAATTGAACTGATCCACTCCCCGCCCGACTTGATCACATCTTTTGTGCGGTCGGTAATTTGCATCAAACCGTCTGGTGCCATTCGCGCCACGTCGCCGGTCGCGAACCAGCGTTTGCCGGTTTCGTCTTGGCTGAAGGCTTTGGCACCATCACCACCATAATATTCATGCAATACCCAATGGCCACGCACATGCAATTCGCCGCTTTGCTCAAAATCCCAAGGCAATTCGGTTCCGTCTTCCGCCAACAGTTTCATGTCAACGCCAAAAATGGTGCGGCCCTGCTTGGCAACAATTTCATATTGTTCTTGTTTGGGCAAATTGCGCTCATCACCGCTCAGTTTGGACACAGTACCCAAGGGCGACATTTCCGTGCTGCCCCAACCCTGCATCAACTCCACGCCCATTTCGTCAAAGGCTTGAATCAAACTGACGGGCACAGCCGAACCACCCACCAGCGAGCGCTTCAAAGTGCTGAACGCAAGTCCATTTTGTTTCATGTGATTAATCAAACCCAGCCAAATGGTGGGCACACCGGCAGCAACCGTCACCTGCTCTTTTTCAAGCAGCTCGTAAATTGATGGGCCATCCAGCTGAGGGCCGGGCATGACCAGTTTGCAACCTGTCATCAATGCGGCATAGGGCAAGCCCCAGGCATTCACATGGAACATGGGTACAACTGGAAGGATGATGTCTTTTCTGCTCAATGCAATCGCATCGGCACAATTGGACATCATGGCGTGCAGCATGGTTGAACGGTGGGAATACAAAATGCCCTTGGGATTGCCGGTGGTACCCGAGGTGTAGCACAGGGTGCAGGCCGAGTTTTCATCAAACTCGGGCCACACATACGCATCAGTTTGGGCCTTCAGCAAAACCTCGTAATTCAACAAATCGGCCACGGGCGGCTCGGCTGGCATTTTGTCTTCATCAATCAGCAAAATCCAGTTTTTAACACTGGGGCAATGCGGTGCAATGGCTTTGATCAGCGGCGCAAAAGTCAGGTCGAAAAAAATGGTGGTGTCTTGCGCGTGGTTGATAATGTAAATCAACTGCTGAGGGGTGTATCGGGGGTTCAAAGTATGAGTAACAGCACCCATGCCCGCCACTGCATAGTAAATTTCAAGGTGACGATGACTGTTCCAGGCAATGGTACCAATGTTTTCACCCTGCTGAATATTCAAGGCGTGCAGTGCATTGGCCAGTTGCCTGGCGCGCGCGGCCATGGCCTTGAATGTAATTCGGTGCAAATCGCCTTCTACCCGGCGGCCCACCACCTCTTGCCCGCCATAAAACCGCTCGGCATGTACCAAAATTGAAGAAAGCAGCATTTCCTGCTTCATCATCAGACCTGGCTTCAACATTGTTTTTGTCTCCTCGTTTGTTGGCCCACTTTTTGTAAAGTGTAACCCAGAGAAGCATAATCTTCGTTCTACTTTACCCCACAATCAGCGCGAAACGCTTTTGTTGCCCCTGTGAAGGGATCTGCATCATTCATGCGCAATTTTCTACTTGTAAGTTGCTTTGAATTGTTAATGGCATTAATAAAATAATTAGTTATTGCGAATCATTATTATTTTTAATACACTATCAAAAATCACTAAAAACTGCGGCTGATATTCGTGTATTTTTTAGAACAGCACTTATTTTCATTAACCCATCAACTTCCAGCCAATCAGCCCCCTATGAAAAACAACACAATGACTCAGGCGCACTCGACCAAAGTGCGCCTGAAAGTTCTGACTGCTTCCATTCAAATCGCAATGCTTGGTGCTTCATTTGCCGGCACGGTTCACGCCCAACAAGACGCCCGTTTGCCTGAGGTAAGCGTCACGGCGACACTCGATGTAGAAACGGCCACTAGCCCGGTGGTTGGCTATGCAGCCAAACGCAGCGCAACTGGTACGAAAACCGACACGCCAATCATGGAGACCCCTGCTTCCGTTCAGGTGGTTCCACGCGAAGTTATCGAAGATCAGAAGGCTGTCAACCTGAAAGACGTTTACGAGAACATCAGCGGTGTTCAACAGGCTGGCAATACACTGAACGCACAAAGCGAAGTGTTGCCCATCATTCGTGGTTTCGAGTCACCCAGCCTGTTGCGCAACGGTCTTCGCAGCACGATTGCGGGAAGTGTTGATCTGGTCAACGTTGAAAGAGTCGAAGTGCTCAAGGGGCCCGCATCAATTTTGTACGGTGCGCTCGAGCCTGGCGGCGTGGTCAATTACGTCACCAAACGTCCACAGGCGCAGCGTGGCTTTGTGTTTGAGCAACAGGTGGGGGATTACAACTTCCTTCGTTCCTCTGGCGACCTGACCGGGCCTGTGAACACCGATGGCAGTCTGCTTTATCGCCTGAATTTTGCGTACACCAACAGTGATTCGTTCCGTGACTTTATTGAACTGGAACGCACGGCTATTGCGCCAAGCCTGTTGTGGAAGCTGTCGGATAAAACAGAAGTGCTGTTCGATTTTTCTTATGTGAAAGAAACACAACCTTATGACACCGGCATTCCCCTTTCACAAGACGGGAAGCCCTTGGTGGCCGACAGCGCGTTTTTCGGTGATCCCGACCTGGCGGGACGCACCAACGAAGACTACTACGCCGGTTATCAGTTGTCCCACACCATCAGCCCTGTCTGGAGCATTCGCAACCAGCTTCAGTTTCACCGCGCAGAAAACAAAAACGAAGCACTGCGTGCACGCAGCGTTTCAGGCGATGAATTAAGAATGCGCTATCAAAATGAAGACCGAACGGATGACGAAATCCAGTTCGTGCTGGACGGTACTGCAAAGTTTTCCACTGGCGCTGTTGACCACACCACGTTGATTGGCCTGGAACTGATCAAGCAAGAAACAGATTTCCTGCGGTTCCGAACCAATACGCCGAACTACGCGATTTCAGACAACCCGAATATCAATTTCGATCCCCCTGCCAATCAGACCAAAACCCCTGACTTGAGCAACACCAGCTGGACAAGCATGTACGTGCAGGATCAAATGTCGCTGCTTGAAGACGGTCGCTTGAAGCTGCTGTTGGGTGGTCGTTTTGATGACGTGAAAACGGAAGGCAGTTCCGGTGGCGTTTCTTCAGCGAACGTCGAGGACAGCGCGTTTACCGCGCGTGGTGGCGTGCTGTACATGCTGTCGAACCGGCATTCTGCATACTTCAGTGCCAGCCAGTCTTTCAGACCACAATTTGCGTTCGCAGTCGATGTCAATGGTGTTCCACTGGATCCAGAAACCGGCATGCAATTTGAAGTGGGCCTGAAAAGTTCATTCTTGAATGAACGCCTGTTCAGCACCGTTTCAATTTTCGAAATTGAAAAGGAAAACGTTGCGGTGTTTGATGAAAATCTTTTCAATGCCACGGGCCAAGAAGCCTATTTCCCTGGCGTGAAGCAACGCAGCCGCGGGATTGAATTCGATCTTACCGGCAACCTGACCCGACAGTTGAAAGCGATTGCGAGCTACGCTTACACCGACACCGAAGTGCTTGAAAATGCAGGCGACCCCTCGGATGTTGGTAATCAATTGGGCGGCGTGGCTCCCCACGTGGCGCGTGTTTGGTTGAAGTATGATTTCGAGCAGGCCAGTTCACTGGCTGGGCTTGGCGTAAGCGGCGGCGTTCGATATGTTGGAAAAAGCACCACCCAATTCGACCCCACTGTTGAGCTTGATGACTACACAGTGTTCGACCTGGGCGCTTCGTACCAGTGGAAAAACATGAAGGCCGGTTTGAACCTGAAGAACGTGTTCGATGAACGCTACATTGCACGTGCCAGCACCACTGCAATTGCGCACCCCGGTGCACCGCGTTCTGTTGTAGCGTCTCTTTCAATCAGCTTCTAATCAGTGCTTAGGCCGGCTTTCACCAAACTGCACCGATGGGCAGGATTAATGACAGCCGGCTTTTTGCTGCTTGCCGGTTTAACCGGCAGCCTGCTGGCTTTTGAGCATGATCTTGAAGTGCTCCTCAACCCACACCTGTTTGTCGCGACCCCTTCAGCCGACATACCTTCCCCTGCCCCGCTTGATCCTTTCGAACTGCGTGAACACGTTCAGGATCTGGAACCGAAAGCCGATGTGAGTGAGGTGGTATTTGGACCGCATCCAGGTCAATCAGCCATGTTTTGGCTAACGCCGCGAATCAACCCTGACACGGGGCAACCTTTCAAACTAAGCGCAGATCAATTGTTTGTTGATCCAGCCACCGGCGAAGAACTGGGTCGGCGCCAATGGGGTGAATTCATATCCAATGGCGAAATTCATTGGGAAAACCTGATTCCGTTTCTGTGGCGCCTTCATTCCTCGCTGGCCTTGCCAGAGCCTTGGGGCGCGTGGTTATTCGGCGCAATTGCACTGATCTGGACGCTGGATTGTTTCATCGGCCTGTTTCTCACCTTGCCCCGCTTTCAGCGCGCGCAGCGGCCATTCCTGAAACGCTGGAAACCGGCCTGGCTCATTAAATGGCACAGTGGTGCATACCGGATCAATCTGGATTTGCATCGTTGTATCGGCCTGTGGCTTTGGTTCATGCTGCTGGTTTTTGCATGGTCAAGCGTCATGCTGAATTTGCGACAAGAGGTCTACAACCCGGTGATGTCGCTGGCGTTCGAATTCAGTGAGAACAACAATTTTGCCCGACCAAAAACCGAATCTGCAAGCACACTTGATTGGCGTGCCGCCCATGCGGCAGCTGCATACGAACTGAATCGCTTGTCAGTTGAGCGGGGATTCACGATCAACCACGAAAACAGCCTTTTGCTGAACCGCAAACGCAATATTTATATTTACCGGGTGCACACCAGCGAGGATGTATACGACGCTGCTCCGGGTGCTGGCAAAACGAAAATTGTCATTGATGCATCAAGCGGCGCATTTCTTGGGGCCTCGTTTCCAAGCGGCGATGCCGCTGGCAATACGGTGAGCAACTGGCTGCAAGGGCTACACATGGCCAATGTATTTGGACTGCCTTATCGACTTTTCGTGTGCGTACTTGGTGTGATGGTTGCCGTACTCTCGGTGACTGGCGTCATAGTCTGGCTAAAGAAACGGCATGCGCAGGCACACCGGATTGAGCGGAAAGTGGCAGCCTACCGCGTCAAGGTGCGCTGACACGGGTGGTTCGCCAAATAAACCAGATAATCAGAGCTTGTAGCGGCAAGCGCAAGTACAAAAGCACCACAGGGATTTCTGCAAACTGATCAGGGTTCATTGCCATGTGAATGTTCGCGGGCAATACCGCAATACACAGCGCGATCAGCCCATAAGCAGCCCAGGTGCGGGTGCGTTGAACCAGAATGCCGATGCCACCCAGAATTTCAAAAACACCGCTGACCTGAACCAGCGCATCTGGATTAGTCAAATAGGGCGGCACGATGCTGGCGAAAAAATCCAGCAGCACAAAATGCAAAATGCCTGCGCCAATGAAGAATATAGAAACAATTAAAACGGGAACTGGAAACATTAGGGATTAATTAAACTGATGGTGCCCAGAATGATAGGCCATGTTCCGGTGTAGGTTCCATCTTCGGGTTGGGGTTTAAGATCGAGTTGATACACAATTCTAAATTCACGTGTCAATAATTGATCGACATTGTCCATGTTGAATGTAATTACACCTGCGCCACCCGGCGAAAGGCTAACCGATTTCCCGATTTGTGTGCTGTCTTGAAACAAACTGACCGAAACGCTGTTGACTTGATCATCCAGATAATGAATTTTGCTGCCCTTCAACATACTGAGTCGGTTGTTCACGAAATTCAGGGGAACAGAAACAATCGGTGTCGTGTTGGTTCTGATGGAAAAACAGCCCTCTGAAGTGGCCCCTTGGCAACCACCAACAATGGTTGAAGTGTAGTTGATCGCAAGACCGCGGCCATTGCCATTGTTGCGGCTGGAATTGCCGGGGGCTGTAGACGATTTTACAATGGTCACAATGGCAGGCTGAGTGACGGCGGATGCGGTTGTTGTTGCACCAATTTCAACAGAAACGCGTGGATTCGCAATCGCGGTTTCTGCATTCGCATACATGCCTTGCACCGCAAACAGCATAACGGTAGTGGTTGATACTTTGTAAATCAAATCCATTTTTTTCTCCTTCGCCACGTCAATAGCTGACCGTCAAGGTCAAGGTACCCGTGTACAAACCAGCGCTGGCATTCAAGTTGGTACCAACATCCAGAATTCGGCCATACAGCGTGAAAGTGGGTGGGGTGGTAAATGAAAGAGGTTTCTGTGAATTGCCCAAACCAAGAGGACAATTGCCTGTGAATGAGAACACAGCGGAACCAGCCACACTGGGGTACACATTGCTGTAATTCGCATCAGAATATACACCATAGGTCAATGTGCTATCCAGGTTTTGCAGCGCTCGCGCTGCATTGCTGGCTGAGCCCGACAATGCCACAAAGGTACTGCCGCTCACAGTTGTGGTGCCGAGACCGCGACAGGTACAACTCATTTGCACACTACCCACAGTGGAGCGGTTGCCGTTGGAAGGTTGATAATTCCCAAATGCCAAAGTGCCGCTACCGACTGAACAAGAGCTCACATCACCGGCATGGGCTTTGCCAGGCAGTAGTCCAAGCCCGGCTAACGCCAAGATGGCTGAAAAAAATTTGTTCAATGAACGGTCACGCATTTCAATGTTCCCAGGTCAATTGGTGAGCTGCTTTCACGCACGCCCTTGTTTAAATCAAACTCAAAATTACATTCACCGCCCTTCCATTTCGCGGTGTAGGCAGCAGCATCAGGTGCATCTGCCAGATAAACCAAACCTTCAGTACCAACCACCAGGTTGATACTTGCCCCACCTCGCTTGAATATGGGTGCACCGGAAGGCACATCATTACCCTCGGCATCCTTCAAAACAAAAGTGACTGATCGCACAAGCCGCACAGGAAAATCAAGCAGTACTCCACTTCGGTAATAAGGCACGCCCACCAGTTCAGTTGCGCCAATTTCAACTTCAAAGGGGAGATCTGCCTGTTCAATTGAAATTCGGTTGTCCTCATAAGACCTTAAATTCGGGACTACCAAAGAGCCCGAGGAATTGGTTCGCCCCACAGCCTGGTTTTCGGCAAACACCGTGACACCCTCAAAGCCCTTTACCCGAACAACGCCAAAGCTGTCATTCAGCCGCCGGGACAAATACACACCACCGTCCATGAACACTGCGCTACCCGAAGCCCCTACACTTTGGCTGCTCTGCCCTTGCTGGGAACTGGCTGAAGCAGTCACCGTGGAGTAGTTGAAGTTACGGGCTACTTCGGCACGGTATGTGTTATTCAGGCCCGCTTCCAGACCATAGCCTGTACCCAGCCCAAGCGGGAGGCTTTTCCGAAATTGCGCACTTGCAAACAATTTGTCGTTGCCCGACTTGCTGACTTGATACGAGGTAGAGCGGGTTTGATCCAACGGCAAGAAAGCGCTTAAGAAAAAAGAGCGTTGACCATCGGCCAGTAAAGATTGGGTATAGGACAAACTAACCGACAACTTTCCAAACAACTGCAAAAAGTAAGCCGTAGAAAAAGTTTCATTTGGAATACCAGCAAACTCAGACGAAGAATAGGTGAAAGACACCGCGCCAAATTCACCAAAACCATAGGAAAACCTCGAATTCAAGGCATGTGATGTGGTGCGTTGTGGGCCAAATTCAGAAATCAGGCGAAAGTTATCTGACGCTTGCTGATACTGAACGCCAATGGCCGAAGTGCGAGCCTGCCGTTCAAAACCCACAATAGTCAAACTACCAGAGCCTTGGTCTGACTGACTGCCAGCCAGATCAAAGTTAACTGCACCGAAACCCGCCAATGCCTGCACAATGCCACCACCTGCCAAACGGCTACTTTCGCTCGATTCCATATGAAAGCCTGCGGTGAAATCATCCGTAAAACCATAGCGATGTGTTGCACTGATGAGTGAGTCGCCGTAGTCGCTGCTTTCCCGCCCAAAGTTGCGCCGAAGTTGGCCTAGTTCATATGAAAAGTCATGCTGCCCGTTGCGCAACAAACCCGGGCTTTGATAAAACGACTGACTCAGAATTTGTTCCCTGCCCGAGGCATCGCGAATCACCACCCTTACGTCGCCCACACCAGTACTGGAAGGAATATTGTCAATATTGAATGGCCCCGGCGCAACCTGCCGACGCGACTGAAGCACGTTGTTCACAAATACTTCTACAGTAGAGGGTGCTGTCGCTATACCCGTGGCTGCCCTCAAAGGACTGGATGTCAAGTAGGGCTGAGTGCGGAAGTTGGTGGCGTATTGAATGCCGCCAATACGGTTACTGATACTCCAGGGGGCTGCCTTAGAAATCGAATCACCCAAGCGCAGCGACGCCACAGAATCGGGCAAATCCATTTCCCAAGTGGAGTTCAGGCGTATCGCCCCAGACTGGGTGGGAGATTGAGACACAAAAAAGTTGCTCGATCCCACACCATAAGGCGTGAACACTGCAGGCTCCAGAAATGCAGACGTAAAATTCTGGCTTTCAATCGAGGTGCTAGACAAATCGTAGTTAAAGTAGGCGCCAAAACCCGAAGTCAATGTACCTTGATTGCTGGCAGATTGGTAACTCATCGATCGTGAAATAAAACGTTCTGCAGCAGCATTGAATTGCAGAAAAAGGTTCTTCTCATCAAGCACATAAGTAGTACCGTCAGCGATCGGTACTTTGTAGTAAACGGCGCCACCGTACTCAATTGTTGGCAAACCGTTGGAGTCGATTCGCCACACCGAGAGTTCCTGTTCTTGCGCATACAGATCATTGGTGACACCAAACAAAACAACCGAGGGATCGGGCAGATCAGTGCCGTTGATTCGAACCTGTACTACAAACTCTTGAAAGGCCGACGTGTTCACCGGAACTTCTTGCCCATTTGCTGCCTTGATCTGAAACAACAGCGCACCAAGAATAAGCAAGAAGTAAGGCATTGATTACCAATGCCGAATCAGTTGTCGAAGGAAACTGTTTTATCAATCAATAGTCCTTCACCTATTGCTTGAATCTTCAGGTTTTTACCTGGTAGAGAACTTGCGCCTGCCGCAGCCAAAGGGTAAACCTTGGTTGCACCCGACAATACTTGTATTACCGGCGGGGCAGACTCCAGTGGTAAACCTGTTGCTGTATCAATAATTTTTACTTCGACTGCTTTCACATACACGTTGCCCGGGTTGTGCGCGCTCAGGGCTAGGCTTCCGTCTGGCAACTTCAGGTACTTGAACTCGAGCGGCTTTTTCTCCACCTTGGAGGGCACGATGTGCACGGGTATATTCATTTGCAAAGCAACGCGAACGCCACCCTCTTCCAGTGGCTTTTCAGAGGGAATTTCCTTCACGAACAAGCGATAGGTTTGTTCCACAGGAAAGTCTTGGCGATTGCGAAGCGCGATTCGAACAATTTGAGAGGCCGCGGGAGCGATGTTGAATACTCTGGGGCTAATCAAAATGTCTTTGCTTGCTTCGTAAATTTCCTGGCCGTCTTTCTGTGACCACAAAAAGGTATCCAACTGCATGGACAGTGGTTCATCAGCGGATTCATTGGTAATGGTCAGCGCGTAAGTGGGTTGGCGCGAGGGCATGGAAATATTCACCGAAGACACAGTGAAATTACCCGCATGAGCACCAAGACTGGCGATTGACAGCAGAATAAATGCAGAGATTTTTGTCCAGATATTCATAGGCCTGTGGCAGAAAGTAATTAATAAAAAACAAAACCCCGGCGCTCGGCCGGGGCTGTGCTAAGCATTAATACAATGTGCCTGAATGAATTAATAAGTCAATGTCACTGTGGTGGTGGCAGAGTAACTACCAGCGCGTGCATTTTCATAGGCGGCTTCCTGAATGGTCGCAGTCACTGTGTGTGATTGAGCGGTACCTGCGCCAAAACCAGCGCCTGTGCCAGCGGGTGCGGCAACTGCCAAAGTTGAAGGAATATCAAAACCGCCGCCAGCCAAACCCAAGGTTACAGATGCTGGAACGCCCAAGGTGTAGGTTGTTGCGTTGGTGCAATTGACGCTCACACCGCCTGTGCTCGACTTGGGGCCCGTGGTGTTACCCGCAGTAATTGGTGCGATTACGATGTTGTTCGCGCTAACTTTACAAAAAGCAAGAACAGAGGTTGAAACAGAGAAGTTTGCGCTTGTTGTTGACTGGGCAAAAGCAACCGAAGAAGTAACCAGAGCGATTGCAGTAACCAAAGAATTTTTAACGATTTTCATTATCTACCTTGTTTGTCTAAGTTGAATGGAAACTGTTGGAGCACCTACGTTGTTCTGTAGTTTTATGTAGGGGATTCTCAACACACGCTGTTCCGTGAACCGCTACAAACTCGCAAACGGATACTGTCATCTGACAAGAATTATGGTCAATCTAAATTTTTGATTTTTCAGTGGTTTTATACATTGTTAACAAATGGCCACTGATCATTTAAAACAAATTAAACCTAATTAGGTAAATGTCCAATCGCATATGACAAATATAGAATACAGTCGGTGCGAATTAATTCAAGGAAACTTAAAGGAATTCAAAAGTGAAAATCGGGTGGTAGAAAACAAAAAACCCCCGCCTTTTGAGCGGGGGTTTTTCTTGAACTGGTGCGGCTGGCAGGAATCGAACCCACGACCCCTTGGTTCGTAGCCAAGTACTCTATCCAGCTGAGCTACAGCCGCAGTGAAGAAGCGAGATTATGCATGAAACATTGCCATGGTGCAAGCACCGAACCCCACTTTCTACAAAAAACTTCAAGAAACCGAATTCAAGCCATATTGGGCAACCAGCTTGCGAAACTCGGCTTCCTGGCGATCCAGTTCCTCATCGCTGTAACGCAGCTCGTTTTGCAGCACAAATCGAACCTCGTTCATGCATGCCAAGGCTGCATTGCTGTCCAGAAAAAGCGCCCTGCTTCGGCGTGCCAGCACATCTTCAATGGTTACCGCCATTTCTTCCAGCACGGCCTGCGCAATTTCCGCTTCATTCAAATCAAGATTCTCGTGAATGGCCGAACCAGGTTTGCGCATGGGCAAATCATCCTCCAGGCGCATGTTGCGGGTGCGGGTTGGTTTATGTGCCCAACCATGCTGCTCACACACCAAATCAACCACTTCTTCAGCCATGCTGCGGTAGGTAGTCCACTTGCCCCCGGTAATCGTCACCAATCCGCTTGCTGCGGTAATCACAGTGTGTTCCCTTGAAATGCTTTTGGTATTTTGCTTTTCACCACCAGCACTCACCAAGGGTCGCAATCCCACAAACACGCTGCGTACATCGGCGCGTGTGGGGGCATTGGCCAGGTATTTCCCTGCCGTTTCCAGAATGAAATCCACTTCTTCAGGCAAGGCATCGGGTTCCCAAGGGGAGTCAGTGCGCGGCGTGTCTGTGGTACCGATCAGTGTTTTACCCAACCACGGCACCACAAACAGCACACGGCCATCGCTGGTTTTAGGCACCAGCAATGCTTCCTTGGCCGGATAAAAATGCTGATCAACCACCACATGCACCCCCTGGCTGGGGCTGAGCATGGGCTTGGAGTCGGCTGAGTCCAGCTTGCGAATATCGTCTACCCACACCCCGGTTGCATTGATCACAGCCTTGGCTTTAAAAGTCAGCGTTTCGCCACTGAATTCATCGCGGGCTTGCACGCCATTTATTTTCTCTGCGTTTTTTACAAACCCGGTTACCGGCATGTAATTGATCGCCATTCCACCCAGCTTGTGCAAGGTTTTCATCAAGGCAATCGCCAAACGTGCGTCGTCAAATTGCGCGTCAAAGTAACGCACACCGCCATGCAGTTTGTGTTGCGAAATGGTGGGTACAGCGCGCAACACCTCATTTTTCTTCATCATGGTGGTCGGCCCAACACCGAGCTTGCCCGCCAGCATGTCGTACATTTTCAGGCCGATCCAGTAAAACAGCTTCTGGAACACATTGCGCACAGGAATGACAAACGCCAAAGGTTTGACCAGGTTCGGCGCATTCACCAACATGCGTCCACGTTCCTCAAGCGCCTCTTTGACCAGGCTGAAATTGCCCTGAGCCAAATAACGCACACCACCATGCGCAAGCTTGGTAGCGCGTGAACTGGTGCCCTTGGCAAAGTCGTGTCCTTCAAGCAGCAACACCTTCAGGCCACGGCTTGCAGCATCTACCGCACTGCCCAAGCCAGTGGCACCACCGCCAATCACGATAACGTCCCATTCATATTGCTCTTGTGCCTTGATTGTTAAAGTATCAAGGTGCTTTTTACGACTAAGCATCTGCCCATCCTTTGGAACGTTCTACCGCGCGGTGCCAGCGGTCAAGCAAGGCACCCCGTTCATCAATACTCATTTTGGGTTCGAAACGCGCATCCACCTGCCAATTGGCAAGCAGGCTTTTCTCCGTATCAAACACACCAACGGCCAAGCCAGCCAGGTAGGCCGCGCCCAATGCGGTGGTTTCGGTCACTGTGGGGCGCACCACTGGCACGCCCAATAAATCAGCCTGAATCTGCATCAGCAGATCATTGTTGGATGCACCGCCATCTACCCTTAATTCACTTAGCGGCTTGGCACCGTCACGTTGCATGGCCTGCACCAAATCGACTGTTTGCAGTGCGATGCTTTCCAAGGCTGCGCGCGCAATGTGTGCCTTGCTGGTGCCCCGCGTCATACCCACCAAAGTGCCCCGAGCATACGGGTCCCAGTGGGGTGCGCCAAGACCCGCAAATGCGGGGACCAAACACACACCATCGGTGCTGGGCACGCTGGCGGCCAATGCCTGCACATCGGCTGACTTTTCAATAATGCCCAAACCGTCGCGCAGCCATTGCACCACTGCCCCGCCCATGAACACACTGCCTTCCAGCATGTAACTTGTTTTGCCATTGACTTGCCAACCCACGGTGGTCAATAAACGGTTGTGGCTTTCAACTACTTCGCTGCCCGTGTTCATCAACATGAAGCAACCCGTGCCGTAAGTATTTTTCGCCTCACCCGCTTTGAATGCAGTTTGCCCGAAGGTGGCAGCTTGCTGGTCGCCCGCAACACCTGCAATTGGAATGGCAGCACCCAGCACAGACGAATCGCAGCGTGCAATTTCACCACTGGACTCACACACCTGCGGCAACATGCTTTCAGGAATACCAAACAACTCAAGAAGTTCGACATCCCATTTCAATGTTTCAATATTCAACACCATGCTGCGAGATGCATTGCTTACATCGCTTGCATGAACTGCACCACCTGTAAGATTCCAGATCAGCCAGCTGTCTACGGTGCCGAATGCCAGCTCACCTGATTCAGCCTGCGCACGCGCACCTTCCACATTGTTCAGAATCCAGTTCACTTTTGTTGCGGAAAAATACGAATCCAGTTCAAGCCCGGTGACTCGGCGAATCAATGCAGCTTTGCCCTGCTCTCGCAGCTTGTCGCAATAGGCGGCTGTGCGGCGGTCTTGCCAAACAATCGCGTTGTAAACCGGCTTGCCTGTTTTGCGATTCCACACCACAGTGGTTTCACGCTGGTTGGTAATACCAATGCCGGCAATTTCAGAAGGCGTTAACCCGGCCTTTTCAATTGCGCTGCGTGCACAGGCCAACTGCGTGTTCCAAATGTCTTCAGGCCGGTGTTCAACCCAGCCGGCTTTCGGAAAAATTTGCTCAAATTCCTGCTGACAGCTGGCCACCACTTGCGCCCGTGAATTGAACACAATGGCGCGCGAGCTGGTGGTGCCTTGGTCCAGTGCCAAGATAAAACCCATGGGTTTGTCTCCTTTCTTGTTGTTACTTTCTTTGCCCGGTGTTGTTCCAGTTGCCCACGTGTTTATTCAAGAATGCCTGCATGCCTTCGGCTTCAAAACGGCTTATGCTCCAAAGGTCAGCTGTTAATACCGACGCGTTTAGCCAAATGTAAGCCTCGGCTTTCATGGTGTCACCACTGGTGTTCAGCAGCACTTCAATTTCACGGCGCTCATACTCGGGGCCTTCAAAAGCATCCAGACACTTCACGTCATCGGGCCGCAAATTGAGCCACACCAAACCTTGCACTTGCGCGTCGGCGTTTTCGATCATGGCCGGGTAGGTTTCGCCAGGCACAGCGTGGCGTTGATAGCCTTGGGCGACCGCATTCAAACAAGGGTAAACACCCTTCACCACTTGCCCCCACACGGGCAAATACATCAATGACCCGTATACAAAAACATGTTTGCCGTCTTGCTCAAATTCCGAGCCCATGCGATGTTACCTTTTCAGATGAAAAACAATTAGAAAATGCCTGTAAGGAGACGATGTGAAAACAACAACTGATTTGTTCAATTTACAAGATAAGGTGGCTTTGGTCACGGGTGCAACCCGCGGAATAGGCTTGGCCTGTGCGGAATTGCTGGCCTCCAAGGGTGCCACCGTGATTATTTCAAGCAGAAAACAAGAAGCATGCGAACAAATTGCCGCGCAATTTCAAGCAGATGGGCTGAATGCAGTGCCCATGGCTTGCCATTTGGGCGAGATGGAACAAATTGAGGCGCTGTACCAACAAATTGAAGCCAAGTTTGGAAAGCTGGATATTCTGGTGAACAACGGCGCAACCAACCCTCACTTTGGACCAATCTACGACACCGATTTGGCGGCCTTTCAAAAAACCTGCGATGTGAACATTCGGGGCTATTTTTACATGAGCAGCCACGGCTGCAAGTTGATGGCCAAGAACGGCGGCGGCAGCATTATCAATGTGGCATCGGTCAACGGCGTGATTCCCGGCTTGTACCAAGGTATCTACTCAATCACGAAAGCAGCCGTCATTTCAATGACCAAGGCCTTTGCCAAGGAATGTGCCCCCATGAAGGTGCGTGTGAATGCACTGCTGCCCGGCGCTACCGACACGAAGTTTGCCTCGGCGCTGGTGCACAACGATGCAATACGCAGTGCGTTGTTGCAACATGTGCCCATGAACCGCGTTGCACAGCCCAGTGAAATGGCTGGCACGGTGTTGTATTTGGCTTCCGAGGCTTCCAGCTACACCACCGGTTCCTGCATCAATGTAGATGGCGGTTACCTGGTGGTGTAAACATGGCAAGGCTTACTTGATCTGTATGCCTTTGTAATCTTCCGCGTTCAGCGTGCGTCCCATTTGTTGCCAAAGAATGTGGCGCATGCGCTTGAACGGTATCAGTCGTGAACCCAACCACACGCGCGCGGCGTTGTTGCCGTACACAATGCGCGGTTCGTTTTTCTTGATGCACTTCAACACGTACTCGCAAACTTCATCGGGCGGTGTGGTCAGAAATTTTTTGGCAAACTTTTCGTGCTCGGGCTTGCTGGCAATGTTGGTGTTAATTCCACCTGGATGCACCAAATGCACCTGCACCTTGCTGTTTGAAAGCTCAACCATCAGCGATTCGGTAAAGCCGCGTACTGCAAATTTGCTGGCGCAATAATCTGAATTACTGGGCGTACCCACCAAACCAAAAATGCTCGACACATTCACCACGGCGCCTTCGCCGTTGTCCAACAGTTGCGGCAAGAATGCGCGCGTACCATGCACCACACCCCAAAAGTTGATGCCCATCACACGTTCATAACTGTCATCACTCAAAGCCCACACCGGGCGACCTTCACCGGTTACGCCAGCGTTGTTGATGATCACGTGCGCATTACCCAAAGCGGCTTTCACCGCTTGGGCAAAGGCGTACACCCCGGCCTTGTCAGACACATCCAGTGTCTCGGCATACACCTGCACATTGCTCGCTTGCATTACCAGTTTTTCAGTTTCTTTCAAGCCTTTTTCATCGTAGTCACACAATGCAATTTTGCTGCCCACATTGGCGAACATCAACGCATAAGAGCGCCCCATGCCAGAACCAGCACCTGTGATCACCACCACTTTGTCTTTGAAATTTTTCATGCTGCAGCTCCTTCAGTGCTCAATTCGGATTCATTGAAATGCTGCGGCTTTTGCTGTGGCAAAGGAGCCTGCAACACGTGGTCGTTCATTTTGAAATTCCTGGCCATTCGCAGGTAGGTGTAACTAAAGCCCGGAAACATGGCCACCACATGGCCGCTTTTGCTTTTGTACCAACTGGTACAACCGCCGCGCTTCCACACGGTTTTTTCCATTTCGCTGTGAATATGGGTGGTGTAACGTTCTTCAGCCTGGGGCTTTACCTCGATGGCCACGGCTTTTTTGGCCTTCACCTCCGCAATGGCACGCATGATGTAATGCATCTGCGCTTCAATCACGAAAATCGCGCTGGTATGCCCAATACCGGTGTTTGGGCCGGTCACGATAAACAGGTTCGGAAACTGCGGCACAGTAGTTCCCAGGTAAGCGCGCGGAAATTCATTCCACACATCAGCCAGTTGGGTGCCACCCTTGCCCACCACTGGGTAGGAGATAACGCCGTCGGTAGCGTCATAGCCCGTGGAATACACAATGCAGTCCAGGTCAATTTGCGCACCACCCAGCGTTTTGATACCGGTTTCATTGATTTCCGCAATTCCATCGGTTTTGTCGTGCAGGTTCACGTTGGGGCGGCAGTAAGCCGGGTAAAGCGTGTTGCTCAAAATAATCCGCTTGCAACCTATGGTGAAATCGGGCGTCACTTTTTTGCGCAATTCCGGGTCTTTGACCTGCTTTTTGATGTGGTGCAAAGCCTCACGCTGCGCAATATGTTTCAAGGCAAAGTCGGAGTACTTAAAGGCAATTACACGGCTTTCCAAACCCCAATAAATCGCAGCACGCGCCAGTTTTCTAATTGGCTCCACTTTCAACAAGGCACGTTGCCAGGGCTTGAAAACCCTGTCAGCGCGGGGCAACACCCAGTGAGGCGAGCGCTGAAACACATGCAACTGGCCTACTTCGGGTGCAATCGCCGGAATAACCTGCGCAGCACTGGCGCCACTTCCAATAATGGCAACGCGTTTGCCAGAGTGGTCGTAATTTTGATCCCAGGCATTGGTGTGAAAGGTTTTTCCCTTGAATGTGTCGAGACCTTTGAAATTTGGAATCACAGGCGTACTCAGCGGGCCAGATGCATTGATCACAAACTGCGCCTTGAGTACATCGCCACCCTGCAGGTACACACGCCAGCGCTGCTCGTTCTCGTGCCACTCGGTGCGCTGCACATTGCTGTTGGTTCGGGTTTTCTCACGCAGACCGTGCTTGGTAATTACATGCTCGGTGTATTGCTGAAGCTCCTCCCCTTCTGCAAACATTTGACTCCAGTCATACGGTTCGCTTTCGATGGAATACAGCAGCGATTGAACATCGACCGCGGCGCCGGGATATGAGTTCTGACACCAGGTGCCGCCCATGAAGTCGCGGCGCTCCAGCATGATGAAATCTTCAATGCCACGCTTTTTCAAATTGATTGCTGCACACTGGCCACCAAAGCCACTGCCAATAATTACGACTGTGTATTCACTCATGCCAAAGACCTCTGTCAGAAAAATTTTGCTTCCGTGAATGTATATCTGACAACGAACATTGTCAATTATAAATTCACCAATAGAGGGTAGAACCCTCCCCCTAATTGGAGGATTAAAAAATTGCGCTCCTTGCAAAATTGACAGGTGTGTTAAATACCAATCAAACAAACAAGGAGCAAACCCATGGCCGCACCCCAAGCATTGATCAAGAACATAGAAGGCGAAGTGAACGTGAGCCGCAACGGTGAAGCAGTGGCCGTGAAAGCTGGTGACTACCTGCTACCCGGTGATGAAGTAATCACCGGTGCTAACGGGCGTATGGCACTGGAGTTCCCCGGTTCTGACGGTCAAATTCCCGCTGCCGGGGTGATGACCGCCAACGGCAAGCTGACATTGGGCGAACAACCAGGCCCCAACGGCCAGCAGCAAATCGTTGTGCTGGAAGACGGTGAATGTTTTGAATTCACCACCGAACTGGCTGAGAACTCTGCTGCTGCCGAAGGCGGGGCTGTTGCCGGCTTGTTTGGTGCTGGCCTGTTAGGCGCAGGCAGTGGTGGCGTAGCTGGTGCAGGCGCCGTGGCGGCTGGTGCGTTTTTGGCAGGTGGTTCTGGGGACTCTGGCAGTGGCTCCGGCAGCGACAGCAACATCAACAATGCCGGTGTGGGTGCTGGCGAATTTTCCTCACAAGACAGCCCTCAAAGCCTTGAAGAATTTGCCAATGAAAACCTGACCCAGGAAAACCTGGAACAAAGCATTTTGCAGCCCATTCAGGATGCAGTGCAAAACAGCCAGAGCAACCCTGAAACCACCCCTGACAACGTTGCTGTTGCTGTGGAACAAACAGGCCTGGGCGTGTTGGAAAACGTGCACGATGCCTTGGTGGCCACCACGGGCGAAGGCACACCGCAAGCCGACCTGGTACAACAATTGGTCGAGGGCGCGAATGAAACACCCTTGGGTGAACCCCTGAGCCCGATTACCAGCCCTCTACTTGATGCTGTGAACACTGATCTTGGACTGGACACCCTGATTTCTGCCTTGCCCAATGTTGATCCTGCCGATGGTGGACTGGTCACCAGCGTGGTGGATTTGGCAGATGGTATTACCCAACCCATCAGCGAACAGGTCGAACCCTACGATCAATTGCTACAGGGTTTGAGGGATGCTGCCGTTGAAATCGACAACGTACTGGATGGCGTGTTGAGCCAAGTGACAACCGAAGTTCCGAATGTCGACGGTTTGGGAGACTCCAGCCCCGCCCTGCCCGCCGAAGTTGAAAGTGGCCTGGCAGACTTGGTCGATGGCATTCTGGGTGGCGCCGATACCCTTCAAAATGCCTTGGAAGGCGGTGGCGGTTCTGGTTTGCCAGAAGTTCCCGAAGGCGATTTGTTGGGCACGCTCAGCAGTGGTATTTCATCCGGTGCCGATGCACTGGGTGGCGAATTGGGCGGTTTACCCGGATTGCCAACCGATGGATTGCCAAGCTAATACGCATCGCACTTAATATTTGTCATCAAGATTTCATCTTTGAACAATAGGCTCGATCGTTTTATAGCGATACGAGCCTATTTTCATGAACAAGACCAAAATTCAATTATTCACACTCAGTGTGATTGCAGCAGCTACCCTCGCTGCATGTGGCGGTAATGGCGAAAGCTCGGCCAACAACACCACAACTCCTTCCGAGGTAACGCCAGCCAGCGTGACTCTGGAAAAGATTGGTGGATTTTCCACCAACCAGTTCGATGAGAGCGCAGCTGAAATTCCAGCATATGACCCAGCCAGTAAACGCCTGTTTATGGTCAACGCTTTGGCAGGTGCTGTGGATGTATTTGATTTGTCTGATCCTGAAAACCCCACGTTGATCGACACGCTAGACACCAACGATGTACTTGCAGGCTCGGTAGTCAACAGCGTCGCAGTCGCGAATGGAATTGTGGCTGTGGCCATTGAAGCACCGATCAAAACCAATCTGGGTCGCATGGCTTTGTATCGCGCCAGTGATTTGACGTTGCTAAGCGCACGCACTGTGGGTGCGCAACCCGACATGATCACCTTCACACCCGACGGTAATACGGTACTCACGGCCAACGAGGGCGAACCCAGTGACGACTACCAAATTGACCCGGAAGGCAGTATCAGCGTAATTGACGTGCGTGACCCACGTGCCCCGATCGTGCGAACCGCCAGCTTTAGCGCATTCACAGGGCAAGAGGCCAGTTTGCGTGCCCAAGGCATTCGAATCTATGGGCCTGGAGCTTCGGCCTCACAAGATTTCGAACCTGAATACATCACTGTATCCGCTGACGGCACCACGGCATTCGTGACCCTTCAAGAAAACAATGCAATTGCAAAAATCGACATTGCGACAGCAACCGTGACTAACGTATTCCCTTTGGGCGAAAAAGATCACGGTGCCGTTGGAAATGAATTTGATGCCTCTGACTCCGATGGTGACACGATCAACATTCGCAACTGGGCAGGTGTGATTGGCTTGTACCTACCCGATGCCATGGCCTCTTACACGGCTGCAGACGGCAATACCTATTTGATAACAGCCAACGAAGGCGATGCGCGCACCTGGGGTGAGGACAACCCAGCTTACTTCGCCGGTGATGCAAGCAAAGGCTTTGTTGAAGAATTCCGGGTGAAACACCTGGTGAACCGAAATGGTTGGGCTGGTCGATTGAATGACGACTTGCCAGCTCAACTCGACGACTTGGCCAATGGCGGCTTGCTTAACCCAACGGTGTTTGGATACTGTGGTGCCGTAGCAGGAAACCCGAACGGCTGCCGAGCAGATGATCAACTCGGTCGCTTGAACGTCACGTGGACCATGGGCTATCGCACTGATGCCAATGGCGCGCCTATTCTATTTAACAGCACGGGTGTAGAAGACCCTGCAGGCGATCGCCTGATGTACGACAAACTGTATTCATTCGGTGCGCGTTCATTCTCGATTTTCAATGAAGAAGGTGTACTCGTATTCGACTCAGGCTCTGAAATTGAACGCTTCCTGGCCAGCGATGATTGCAAGGTAGGCAGCACCCGTAATCTGAATTGCAAAGATTTTTTCAATTCAGGCCATGACGAAGGCAACGCACTGGACAGCCGAAGCGACGCCAAAGGCCCTGAGCCCGAAGGTGTAGCTGTAGGCAAGATCGGCGACAAGACTTTTGCGTTCATTGGTCTTGAACGCATCGGCGGAATTCTGGTTTATGACGTAACCGATCCTTCGGCACCCGTGCGCGTGGACTATTACAACACCCGCGACGACTGGACCAACGATCCCGCAGACCCCGCGGTGCTGCCAACAGTGGGCGACCTGGGACCAGAGGGATTGGTATTCATTCCAGCCAAGGATTCCCCAACAGGTGAACCCTTGTTGGTGGTTGGCAATGAAGTGAGTGGTAGCACTGCGGTGATGAGGGTAAATTTGAGCTTCTAAGCTTCTCACCCAACGCCACTCCTGCGTGCCGAGAGTCAACAAAAAGCCCCTTACGGGGCTTTTTGTTTTTTGGCGGAGAAGGAGGGATTCGAACCCTCGAAGAGGTTGCCCCCTTACCTGATTTCGAGTCAGGCCGATTCAGCCGCTCTCGCACTTCTCCATGGGGCGCAAGTATATAGTATTCGGGTAGTATCCAAAAACACTCAAAACAACAAACGGAGACAACTTTTGAACAAAACTACAAATAGCCGGTTCATTTTTCTGGGCTTTATTGCCGCTGGCTTTACCAATATATTTGGCATGCTTGCGGCCAGCGAGTTTTTCAGTAATTCGGCTTTTCATGAATTATCACCCGAAGTTTTTTCCCCATTCGGCACTTTCATGGTCATGGTTTGGGGTCTGGCTTATTTGGCGGTTGCCAAACAGGCTCACCAACTGCCGGCAATCTGTTTCGTATTTGCTTTCGAGAAAGCCATTTATGTGTACACCTGGGTAATCTGGATCAGCAGCAAATCCGACATGCTGCCAATCATTCAGGAAAAAACTCCCCTGCTTGCCTTGTTTTATTCCGGCTACGGCATCATCGATTTGGCTTATGGGCTCTTTTTCGCGTGGGTCGGAATTCGCGCACTTCAAAAATAAGCACTGAAACGCGTACATCAATCCGGTGCATGCACCAATTCCATCAAATCTGGCGCACTGATTTATTTGGTGCGCCGCACCAAACTCGCTCTGTGCACCAAAAATAGTGTTCTTTTCAGCACTGTTTTAACTCAATTTCACAACTGTGCACTTCTTTTTTGCATGGCACACAAACTGCTAAGTGTGCTGTAAGACCTATGCCAACGAAGGATAGGGTCAGATGCTTTCAGGCAATGCAATAAAGAAGTACTGGACAACGGCGTCCATCCCAAACTTGCTGGGCAGGTGTGGCGATGTGCGCCGTTTTTTCTTGAGTTGATTTTTCAAGGACGCACACGATGAGCAATAAACCAACTGACAAAAAACCCGAACTGTCGGAAACACGCCGCACTTTTATCAAGCAGTCGGCCGCAGTGTGGGGATCGACCATGCTGGCGGGTTTTGGCGCACCCTCCATCGTGATGGCCCAATCAACAAAACTGGAAACGACCAAAGCAAAACTGGGCTTCATCGCTTTAACCGATGCGGCCCCCTTGTTTGTCGGTATTGAAAAAGGCTTCTTCAAAAAGCATGGCATGCCCGATGTCGAAGTGCTCAAACAATCATCCTGGGGCACCACACGGGACAACCTTGTACTTGGCTCTGCGAACGGCGGCATCGACGGTGCGCACATCTTGACCCCCATGCCTTACCTGATCAGTACGGGCGCCATGACCGCCAACAACATTCCCACTCCCATGTACATTCTTGCCCGCCTGAACCTGGGCGGACAGTGCATTTCAGTTGGCGAGGAGTACAAAGCCTTGAAAGTAGGCACTGACACCCGCGAATTCAAAAAAGCCCTGATGGCCAAAAAAGGCGGCGGCAAAGCAGTGAGCGCTGCGATGACCTTCCCTGGTGGAACGCACGATTTGTGGATTCGTTACTGGATGGCCGCAGGTGGTATTGACCCCAACAACGATCTATCGACCATCGTGGTGCCGCCCGCACAAATGGTGGCCAACATGAAGGTGGGCAGCATGGACACTTTCTGCGTGTGCGAGCCTTGGAACAAACAACTGATTACACAAAAAATTGGATACACCGCACTAACTACAAGTGAGTTGTGGCAAAACCACCCAGAGAAAGCCCTGGGCATGCGCAAAGACTGGGTGGATGCCAACCCCAATTCTGCCAAAGCACTGGTGATGGCAGTGATGGAAGCACAAATGTTCTGCGAAGACCCAGCCAATCGCGAGGAAGTGGCACGAATCTGTTCACAGCGCAGGTGGATCAATGCGCCAATGGGCGACATTGTCGACCGCATGAAGGGCGATTTCGACTACGGCACAGGGCGCGTGGTCACCAACAGCCCACAACAAATGCGCTACTGGAAAGACCAGGCTTCCTACCCGTTCCAAAGCCACGACCTTTGGTTCATTACAGAAAACCAGCGCTGGGGTTACCTGCCCACAAAACTCGACACAGGCAGCTTGATCAAGCAGGTGAACCGCGAAGACATCTGGCGCGAAGCCGCTGCCACTTTGAAAATCGACAAGTCGGCCATTCCTGCCAGCACATCACGCGGTGTGGAAAAAATGTTCGATGGCAAAGTGTTCGACCCAAAGAACCCGAAAGCCTATCTCGACAGCTTGACCATTAAGGCGATGAAATCATGATGACCACTGACTCTCTCGAACGCTTGCAAACCACTCCAAAGGCGAAAAGCAAGCTATTCAAAGAAAGCCTGGGCAAACTGGTGCCGCCCATCGTGATCATGAGTATTCTGCTTTTGATCTGGGAAATACTGTGCAGCACCGAAGGTGCCCGCCTGCCCGCACCCAGCAAGGTGATCACTGACACGTGGGAATTGATCATCAACCCGCTTTACGACAACGGCGGCAACGACGTGGGCATGGGCTGGCAAATACTGGCCAGCCTTGAACGCGTGGCCATCGGTTACAGCCTTGCGGTGGTGGTGGGTGTTGCCTTGGGTGTACTGGTGGGTCAGTCCACCTGGGCGCTGCGTGGTTTGGACCCACTTTTTCAAGTGCTTCGTACCGTGCCACCACTGGCCTGGTTGCCTTTGTCACTGGCTGGCTTTCAGGATGGAAACCCATCTGCAATTTTCGTGATTTTCATCACAGCCATTTGGCCCATCATCATCAACACTTCTGTCGGTATTCGCAATATTCCCGAAGACTACCGAAACGTGTCGCGAGTCATTCAACACAACGGCGTGGAGTACTTCTGGAAAATTATGTTGCCCGCTGCTGCACCTTATATTTTTTCGGGTTTACGTATCGGAGTAGGCCTTAGCTGGCTGGCCATTGTGGCGGCTGAAATGTTGATTGGTGGCGTGGGCATTGGCTTTTTCATCTGGGATGCCTGGAACAGCTCGCTAATCAGCGACATTGTATTGGCACTGGTCTACGTGGGCATTGTCGGCTTTATTCTGGATCGATGCATAGCGTGGGTTGGCAACAAAATTACTCGCGGAGTAACAAAATGAGCGATCGTTTCTTAAGTATTTCTCAAGTTCAAATGCAATTCGAACGCAATGGCATGGTGAACCCGGTGCTGAAAGACATCAACCTGGAAGTGCGCCGTGGCGAATACATTTCGCTGATTGGTCACTCGGGTTGTGGCAAATCCACAGTGCTCAACATCATTGCTGGTTTGCTGACCGCAAGCGAAGGTGTGGTGATAGTTGACAACAAGGAAGTGAATTCGCCCGGTCCTGACCGCGCACTTGTGTTTCAAAACCATTCTCTGCTGCCTTGGCTAACCGTGTACCAGAACGTAGAGCTTGCTGTTGAGAAAATTTTCAGTGGCAAAAAAACCCGCAAAGAACAACGCGAATGGATCTTGCACAACCTTGACATGGTGAACATGAGCCACGCACTAGATCGCCTGCCCTCCGAAATTTCAGGCGGCATGAAACAGCGTGTGGGTATTGCACGGGCCCTGGCCATGGAACCCAAGGTGTTGTTGCTGGATGAACCTTTCGGTGCACTGGATGCGTTGACGCGCGCCCACCTTCAGGATGAAGTCATGCGTATTCAAAGTGAATTGAAAAATACGGTGGTCATGATTACGCACGACGTGGACGAAGCCGTGTTGTTGTCCGATCGCATTGTCATGATGACCAACGGACCATCTGCCACCATTGGGCAAATTCTCGATATCGAGCTGCCCCGCCCCCGCGACCGCCTTGCACTGGCCGACGACCCTACCTACAACCACTATCGCCATGAAGTGCTGAGCTTCCTGCACGAGAAACAACGCAAGGTTGAAAGCATTGGAAAAATGCGTGACCACAAAAAATCAGCTGAGAAGCAGGCTGCCTCTGCTTGAAAGCCTGCTACAAAAAACCGCCGTGGCCTTTAAGGTCACGGCGGTTTTTTATTTTCCAGCAAAAATATTACAGCCCTGTCAAATCCCTTAAAGCCTGTATATACGTTTCAACCGGCAAATCTTCTGGCGACTCAAACTGCGCCTTCATCAGTGCCATTTGTGCCCGACTATTGAATTCACCAATACTTTGATTGGCATACACAGGCGACGATGCAATATTTGGTGGTCTGCGGTGCAATGTGGCCTGTTCGAAATCAAAGGCAATGCCAAGTCCCTTGCCTTCATCAAACCTTCTGACAAAAATCTCCATACCCCTTGGTGTTCCCGCCTGCGAATCGAAACCAACCGGCACCACGATCGAACCCATTTGTGTAGTTGAACCAAAGTCACAGGTTCGTCCACCGCTGGGGCCTGGCGATAGCACCAATGCGTCAAGTACCACCTGAGCTGGCCTGCCCTCGGAATCCAATACCATTGCCTGCTTCTCACCCAATGCATCCAATTCGCCATTCATCACCTTAGTCACATAATCGCGTTCAGCAACAATGGCATTCAGTTGAGCCTCGGTAGGTTTGGCGCCGGGGTCTCCACTGGCACTCACCGCGACCAAGCCCGCAGTTCGCGGCCCAACTCGAAGTGTTTCAAGAATGCCCTCTGTTGCAGCACAGCTTGGCAACACATCGGCATTGGTCGCAAAGAATGCGCTACTCAGACACTTGCGTGGACTTTTACCACCATCACGAACAAACTCGAAAAAATATCGGTTCGTATCATAGTGAGTTGAACCACCACCCCGGTTGACAAAGCTTGGCAGAAACACATCGTAAACCTCTGCTCCCATTGATTCCATTTTTGCAACAGCGGTATCAATTAACGCTCCCTGCTCACCTGTACCTGCGGGTGTGCTGTTCCCGCCCAGGCTACGTAACACACCAATTTTTTTACCTTTTACGCCGTACACATCACGGTCTAGAAAACGCAAATAGGTGTCTGGGCGGGCTTCAGCCGGAAACAAGGTTGTATCCGGGTCGTCTACCGGATCTATGCTGGCCATGGCAGTCAGCATCAATGCTGAATCACGTACTGAACGAGTCATTGGACCACCCGTGTCCCTGATGTGAGACAAAGGAAAAATACCTTTGCGCGACACCACACCAATACTCGGACGAATTCCAACCAGCCCACTCACAGACGAAGGATGTCTAATCGATTGGCATGTGTCACTGCCCGTGCCACCAATGGCAAAATTAGAGGCCAGCGCAGCGCCAGACCCGGAAGAAGAGCCTGCGGAACTTTCTTGCGTATTGTAAGGATTGGTTACCAACACGGTACGACCCGAAAATCCAGTCGTGAAATATGCAAATTCATCTTGATGTGCCTTACCTAGAATTAAGGCACCTGCCTTACGCAAACCGTCTACAGAAGGGGCATCAACACCGGCCTGGTGACCCAGCATTGAAAAAGAGGCGGAAGTAGAAGGAAAATCAACTGTGTCGTAATTGTCTTTCAGCAACACGGGCATGCAATGCAAATAGCGATCCCCGATCCCACCATCCTCGATATATTTCTGATCAAGCGCTTTTGCTATATCCAGCGCGTTGGGGTTAATCGACAACACCGCACTAATTGGTAATCCGCCATTGGGCTGAGGATTGTCGTTGTGCATGAAAATACGCTCAATGTACATTTTTGCGAGTCCCTCGCACGTCAGCGTTGAACCATCACGCATCTTTGTCCGCCCTGCCAAAGTGTCGTGAACCATTTGCATGTCGGCTTCGACCAATTCAAAAAACTCTGCTGGTGGCCGCAACGACTTGTCGACAAATACATCTGGACCTTCAGTACCCGGCGATGGGTCATCAACCACTACCTCAGTTGGATCAGTTGGATTTCCATTCGATGGGGTGATTGAGGAGTTGCTGGCTGGATCATCGGAGCCACAAGCGCTTAATCCGATTAGCAAGACAAGTCCAATTAACTTAAACAAATTGTTCATGTGAAATCCTTCATCGTGATAATTACAGTCACACGATGCAAGCTCAGTGCCTAAAATTCTCCGTTAGAACAAGGATTCAATTAATTCACATTTTTATCGTACGAATGCCGACAAATCAGATGCGTATTTACACCCCTCCACGTGGGTGTTTTTGCCGCATACAAAAAATTCATGCACCAAACACAGGGTAAATCCCGACCCCAAATGGTGCACAAAACCTGCCCGGATAAGGGTTTGCTCCTATTTAGTTACAGAGGGGTGGCTATCACAATGCAGGTTCGAAAAGTAAAACCAAAAACAACAGTCGAAAGCTACATCAATTTAAGGAGGCAAAATGACTGATTCAGTGAACAACCAGAAGCGCCGTGATTTTATCAAAGGCACATCCGTGGCCGCAGTGGGTGCAGGCGCCTTGGCGTTCCCCATGATTTCTACTGCTCAAACTGTGAACATGCGCTTCCAGAGTACATGGCCACAGAAAGACATTTTCCACGAGTATGCCGTTGACTTTGCCGACAAAGTAAACAGCATGACCGGCGGTCGCCTGAAAATCGAAGTATTGCCTGCTGGCTCAGTTGTGAAAGCATTTGACCTGTTGGACGCAGTAAGCAAAGGTACCCTGGACGGTGGTCACGGCGTTATCGCCTACTGGTACGGCAAAAACGCAGCGGTTGCGTTGTGGGGTTCTGGCCCATCTTTCGGCATGGACGCAAACATGCTGTTGGCCTGGCACAAATACGGTGGCGGCAAGGAATTGCTGGACGAAATTTATGGCGACCTGAAAATGGACGTTGTTTCTTTCATGTCTGGCCCGATGCCAACTCAGCCCCTGGGCTGGTTCAAGAAGCCCGTAACCAAGGCTGAAGACCTGAAAGGCCTGAAGTTCCGTACCGTTGGCTTGTCTGTAGACATGTTCACGAAGATGGGTGTTGCAGTTAACGCACTGCCTGGCGGCGAAATTGTTCCAGCGATGGATCGTGGCCTGCTGGATGCAGCTGAATTCAACAACGCATCTTCAGACCGCCTGCTGGGCTTCCCAGACGTGTCCAAAGTGTGCATGTTGCAATCGTTCCACCAGTCTTCAGAACAGTTCGAAATCATGTTCAACAAGACCAAGTACAACAAACTGCCAGCCGAGATCAAAGCCATTATTGCAAACGCCGCCGAGGCTGCGTCTGCCGACATGAGCTGGAAGGCAGTGGATCGCTACTCCAAAGATTACATGGAAATGCAAAGCAAAGACGGCGTTAAGTTCTTCAAGACGCCTGACAGCATCTTGAAAGCCCAATTGAAAGCATGGGATGAAGTGACCAAAGAAAAGTCTGCTTCAAACCCCATGTTCAAGAAAGTGTTTGAATCGCAGCGTGCATTTGCTGCACGTGCAGCCAAATGGCAAGCCGATACATCCGTCGACTTCAAAATGGCTCAAGCGTTTTACGCACAACAGAAGAAGTAATTTGTTTCCATAGCCAGAAAGCCAACATCTACACAATGGATGTTGGCTTTTTTTAAAACCGAACCCGAGGTTCACCCCATGTTAGCTTTCCTTCATTTGGTCGACAAAATTTCCACCAAGGTAGGGCATCTGTTTGCCTGGACCATTGTGTTGTTGACTGGAATTATCGTGTTCGAAGTATTCACGCGATACGCCCTGAACAGCCCCAATCCATGGGTGTTCGATGCGTCCTACATTCTCTACGGTATCCTGTTCATGATGGCAGGTGCGTACACATTGGCCACCAATGGCCACGTGCGTGGCGACATTCTTTACGGCTTTCTTGAGCCCAGAACACAAGCCATTCTTGATCTGATTCTGTATTTTATTTTCTTCTTTCCCGGCATCATCGCATTGACCTACGCAGGGTACACATTCGCTGACGAGGCCTGGGCCATCAAGGAAATGTCTTCAATCACGGCCGATGGCCCTCCCATCTACCCATTCAAGGCATTCATTCCGCTGGCAGCTGTTTTCTTGCTGCTTCAGGGCGTAGTCGAAGTGATCCGCTGCGTCATGTGCATCAAAGACGGCGTGTGGCCCAAGCGTGAAGACGATGTGCAAGAAGTCGATGTAGAGAAGCTCAAAGCGTCTCTCGGCAAGAATTAACAGGATTAATCATGAAAAAAGAACTATATTTTGGTATTGCCATCATGGCGATGATCCTGATCGGGGTCGCCATTGCAATGCCTGCCCCATCTGAAATGAATAACGGCCATCTGGGTTTGCTGATGCTTTCCCTGATTGTCGTGGCCATTATGCTGGGCTTCCCAACAGCGTTTACCTTGATGGGTATGGGCGTGATTTTCACGTTCTTTGCCTACGATCAAGACATACAGAAAACACTTGATCTCATGGTTCAATCCACCTACAAGGTGATGACCAACGATGTGCTCATCTCAGTGCCCCTGTTTGTATTCATGGGTTATCTGGTTGAACGCGCCAACCTGATCGAGAAACTTTTTAAATCCCTGCACTTGGCCATGGCTCGCCTTCCAGGCGCCTTGGGCGTTGCAACACTGGTCACTTGCGCAATTTTCGCAACGGCCACTGGTATTGTGGGTGCGGTAGTTACCTTGATGGGTCTGTTGGCCATGCCCAGCATGCTCAAAGCAGGCTACGACACCAAAATGGCTGCCGGTGCCATCACCGCCGGCGGTTGTTTGGGTATTTTGATCCCGCCTTCTGTCTTGTTGATCGTATATGGTGCAACAGCCGGTGTTTCCGTGGTGCAGTTGTACGCAGGCGCATTTTTCCCCGGCCTTATGCTGGCAAGCTTGTATGTTGCTTACATCATCATTCGTGCAAAGCTGAATCCGAAAAGCGCCCCTCCCTTGTCAGAGGAAGATCGCCGAGTGCAACTTAGCCCTGTGCTGGATTCACTCAAGCGCACCTACGGCAGCAGCCGCGCAGTATCCGCATTGGTCAATGGCATGAAAGGCCGTCGCGCAGGCAACCTGACCACTGGGCAAGTGGCCAATCAGTTCTTCGTGGCCATGTTGCCAGCAATTTTCGCCGCGTTCGTTCTGGGCTTGGTGTATTCCTCACTGACAGCCCCCAAACCAGCGGCATACGACACCACAGGCCTGGTCAGTTTCGGTTCTGAATATCAGGACTCAAGCACCAGTAAGTACGATTTTGGCTTTGATGAACCTGCTGGCGCTGAAACCACCGAAGCAGCACCTGCTGCTGTGGAAGAACCCGCCGAGCCGGCAGTTGCTGATGAGCCCGAGGCTAGGTCAGCCCCCATGAATTTCTGGATTTCCCTGCTCGTGGTGTTGGCGGTGCTTGTGTACTACTACTCACGCCTGAGCTTTGAGCGTCTTGAAGTGTTCAAGATGTTGCTGACATCCTTCTTCCCCCTAGCAATTTTGATTATGGCGGTATTGGGAAGCATTGTTTTCGGTTTCGCAACGCCCTCTGAGGCGGCCGCTGTCGGCGCATTCGGCGGTTTGTTGTTGGCGGCCGGTTACAGACAACTCAGCTTCCCTGTGCTGCGTGAATCCGCATTCCTGACCTCCAAAACAACTGCGATGGTGTGCTGGTTGTTTGTGGGCTCGTCCATCTTCTCCGCGGCATTTGCGCTGCTGGGTGGCCAGGAATTGGTCGAGCAGTGGGTATTGTCTTTGGGCCTCACGCCCATTCAGTTCCTGTTGCTCTCGCAAGTGATTATTTTCCTGTTGGGCTGGCCTTTGGAATGGACAGAAATCATCGTGATTTTCATGCCGATTTTCATTCCGCTGCTGCCCTACTTTGACGTAGATCCACTGTTCTTCGGATTGCTGGTTGCCATGAACCTGCAAACTGCGTTCCTGTCTCCGCCAGTGGCGATGGCCGCTTTCTATCTGAAAGGTGTGTCGCCACCTGGAGTTACATTGAACCAGATTTTCCTGGGCATGATTCCATTCATGTTCATCCAGATCTTTGCCATGTTCGTGTTGTATGTGTTCCCGCAAATCGGCATGTGGCTGCCTGGCGTGCTTTACAGATAAGCAATGCGTTGTTGATCTGTCTGAATGCAAAAAACCGCCCTAGTGGCGGTTTTTTGTTATTGAACATCCGCTCGTTCGAATCTACTCACAGGTCGCAAAAACAAAAAACCCGCCACAAGGGCGGGTTTCTATGTTTTTGGCGGAAGCTGTGAGATTCGAACTCACGGAGGGCTCGCACCCTCGCCGGTTTTCAAGACCGGTGCATTCAACCGCTCTGCCAAGCTTCCGAGCCCGCAATTATAACCATAAACTCTTGGTTTTGGAAACACTCTCGAATGAAATCGTGGAATATCGCTAACCCTTTAGGCCCATGCGCTTTTTCATGGCTTGCATGCTGACATACGACAACACAGCAATGGTGGGTATGGCCACAGCGATCGCCAAATCAGGCGAAACAGGCACTCCCATGGTTTTTAGCCCTTTGGCCAAATAACCTACCAAACTCGCGCCGTAGTAAGAAATAGCAACGATCGAAAGACCTTCTACCGTCTCCTGCAAACGCAACTGAACCTTTGCACGCTTGTCCATGCTGGTGAGCAAGCGCTGATTCTGGCTTTCCCGCTCAATTTCCACGCGGGTCCGCAACAATTGGGTAACTCGGGAAATACGGGCAGCCAGCTCATCTTGCCTGCGTGCTGTCCAGGTACAGGTTTTCATCGCGGGGCCCAAACGGCGATCCATGAACTCGCCAAACGTTTGCATGCCCACCATGGGGATTTCTTTCAACTCGGCGATCCGCTTTTTCACCAAATCGGTGTAGGCTTCTGCCGCAGTGAACCGCACGCGGTTTTCAGCGCTTAACTGCTCGACCTTGGCCGCCAGGTCAGTCAAGTGGCTCAACAACTTGCGATCCAGCTCAACATCTTCGGAAGTCACCTCAGCCAAGTCTTCCGTTTTGCTGGTGGCCGCCATTTCAGTGGCCAATTTCACCAGGCGATCCTCATGCGACGACAGCTTCGGCAATGTGGCACGCGCCACAGGAAAACTCAGCAGCGCCATCATGCGATAGGTTTCCATCTCGATCGTGCGCTGCACCACACGACCCAGCTGGCGAGACCCCATTTTCAGATTACAAATCAGAATACGGGTAGCACCACGATCAGCAATTCGAAGATCGGAAAACACCTGCCCGGCCCCATTCGCAATCATGCCGCCGATCAAGGTGTTGCCATCAAAATAGCCTGCAACACTGCGTGGTTCGCGAGAGCTCTCTGTTTTTTGAACAAACAGCTCAATGGCCACCAGCATGACGCCAGGCAAAGCTGCCATCCAGCTTGGTGGCAAGCGGCGGGTAACCGGGCGATCAAAAACTATTGCATGGTCGGCACGCTCAAAAAATGTGAGCGTAATGAATTCATTGTGGCGCTCCAAGCGCAAGCGCAAGGCCGATTCGCCTCCACACAGGCTCAAGCTGACCTGGGGAGCAGCCAATTCCTCATCGGAAACTGGTTTGCATCCACAATAGTCCACCAAAGCCTGCAATTGCGCGACAATCTCGGGCGTGACCTCGCCCTGCACCAGCAAAGCAATGTGGAACACTCTTTCCTGAGGCCACAAGGCCTCGGTGGGGCGGGAATGGACTTCATCATTCAGCGCTTGCCGCAAAGGGTATGGCTGGGGCAATAAGTTACTTTTATTCATGACAAACAAGATTGGTGGGCGCTTAACTTCGAGCGCGAAGTTCGGGCCATGCCTTCATCAAGTAATAGCACATCGACCACACAGTTAATACCGCAGCCACATAAATTCCCAAAGTACCCAGTAAGCGGAAATCAATGCCCATCCAGGTTTCATTGGCCAACAACATGGGTATGGCCACCATTTGCGCAATGGTTTTGAACTTGCCAAGCCAGTTCACTGCAACGCTGTTGCGCGCACCAATGCTTGCCATCCATTCGCGCAATGCAGAAATTGTGATCTCGCGGCCAATAATGATTAGCGCAATGAAGGGTCCAATACGCCCAAGATCAACCAACACAATCAGTGCAGCACCCACCATCAGCTTGTCAGCCACCGGGTCGAGAAACGCACCAAAGGCGGAAGTTTGATTCCAGCGGCGGGCCAGGTAACCGTCTACAAAATCGGTAATGGCGGCGAACACAAACACCCAGGCACCCACCCAGTTTTGCATGGAAATGGACATCACTGTTTCAGGCAGAAAATAAATGCCGACAACCAGTGGAATCAAAATAATCCGGACCCAGGTCAGGATCATGGGCAGGTTCATTGGCATATCTGTTTTTCTTTTGTTAAGTAAAAATACACGGTATAGAGGTACAGAATATATCAGCGCCAACGTCTGTTGAGGCACACATCTTCAATGCAAACGCCGATAAATTTCTTCAGCCAGCGTCTTGGAGATCCCTTCGACTGTTTGCAAATCTTCCACACTGGCCGCTTTAACCCCCCTCAAACCGCCAAAACGGGTGAGTAACTTTTGTTTGCGTCGCGCACCAATGCCTTCAATTTCATCCAGTTCAGACACCTGGCGAGTCTTTGCCCGTTTGGCTCGCATGCCGGTGATTGCAAACCGGTGGGCTTCATCCCGAATCTGGGCAATCAACATGAGCGCAGGGTGCCCAGGGCCCAGCTCAAGGCTCGGCCTACCGTCGGGAAACACCAGGGTTTCCAGGCCCACCTTGCGGTTCTCACCTTTCTTCACGCCCACGATCAGGCCGATGTCCAGGCCCAATTGCTCAAACACTTGCCGGGCCACTTCAATTTGCCCCTTGCCACCGTCGATTAGTACCACATGCGGCATGACAATTGGGGTTTTGCCCTCGCGCTGATAGCGGCGGGTTACCGCTTGGCGCATGGCTGCGTAGTCATCACCCGGCGTAATGCCTTCAATGTTGTACCGGCGGTATTCACGGCTTTGCATGTCGTGGTTGTGAAACACCACACACGAAGCCTGTGTGGCCTCGCCTGCGGTGTGCGATATGTCAAAACACTCCACGCGCAAGGTGGCCAGCAAATCAATGTCCTCGGGCGGTGTGTCCACGGCAGCTTCCGTGCCGGGTGGTAAAACGGAATCGCTGGCAATGTCGCCCAGTGGTTTGATGGTGCCACCCAAGAGGCTGTTCGCCTCGCCCGCCTGCAAAGCTTCTTCAAGCCGTGTTTCAAGGCCCAGTGTTTCGACCAGTGCACGGGTTCGGAACTGGGCTGAGCCCTGTTCGGCAATTCGCCGGGCAATGGCGATTTCCGCATTGTCCACGGCCATGTCCAGCCACTTGCGTCGCTCGCTTTGCGGCTGTCGAATCAGATTGATTTTTTTACCTGCCTGCTGGCTGAGTGCCATCAGCAATTCGGGCGCATCCAGATCCTGATTCACGATCAACAGGTTCGGAATTGGGCGATCCACATAGGCCTGGCTCAAAAACGCTTCCAGCACCTCGGGGCCAATGTCCTCGCTGGCTTGCGCCACGCTGGGAAACATGGGCTTGTCGCCCAGATGCCGACCGCCACGCACCATGGCAAGATTTACGCACACTGCACCACCCTTGATCACCACGGCAATAATATCTGCGTCGTCATCGCCGCCCGTGGTGTCCACCGACTGCTTTTGTAACACGCGGCTTAGCGCACCCAACTGGTTGCGGTACATGGCCGCCTTCTCAAACTCCAGCAAGCCGCTGGCCTCCAGCATTTTCTCTTCCAGGCTGGCCAACACCGCTTTGTGGTCACCCCGCAAAAAGCGAGAAGCAGCTTCCACATCTTTTGCGTAATCTTCAGGGCTGATCCAGTTCACACAGGGTGCGCTGCAACGCTGAATTTGGGCCTGCAAACAGGGCCGTGACCGATGCGCAAAAACTGTGTCTTCACAGGTGCGCAACAGAAACACGCGCTGCAGCACCTGAATACTTTCCTTCACTGCCCACGCATTGGGAAATGGCCCAAAAAACTGGGACTTTTTATCGACAGCGCCACGGTAATACGCCACACGCGGGTATTTGTGGTTGGTCAGGCGAAGGTAGGGGTAGCTTTTGTCGTCCCGAAACAGAATGTTGTAACGCGGGCTAAGCGATTTAATCAGGTTGTTTTCAAGCAGCAGCGCTTCCGCTTCCGTGCGGGTGGGCGTGACATCAACGCGCACAATGCGCTCAACCATGTGGCTGGTGCGCGGGCTCGCATGGGTTTTCTGAAAATACGACGACACCCGTTTTTTCAGGTTCTTGGCTTTGCCCACGTACATCACCGTGCCGTTTGCGTCGATCATGCGATACACGCCGGGGCGCGTGGTCAAATCCTTCAGAAATGCGGCAATATCAAAAGGTGAGTCTGGCGACTGCTGATCTTCGGTCATCGCCCTGCCCTTACGCTTTCAGGAAATGGCTGATCGATTCCAGCACAGCCTCGAACATGGGTACGGTAAGCCGGCCTGTTTGCGTGTTGTAGCGGCTTACATGGTAACTGTCGAATAAACGAAACGCACCCAGATCATGTTCGGCTGCATGGCCAAACTTGAATGCGCTCTGCCTTTGATCCATGGCTTTCAACACGGCTTGGTGACCCACCAAACCCAAGGCCAGAACAGCTTTCGGTGGGTGTACTTTGAATTCGTGCGCAATAAACTGGTTGCAGGTTTTAATTTCTGCAGGCGTGGGTTTGTTTTCAGGCGGAACACACTTCACGGCATTGCTAACGCGTCCATTCAATAGTTGCATGCCATCGCCCACTGCCAAGGAAACAGGCCTGTTGGCAAAACCATACTTGTGCAAAGTGCTGTACAACAGGTCACCACAATAATCGCCCGTAAATGGGCGCCCACTGCGATTGGCACCATGCAAACCTGGCGCCAGGCCCACAATCAACAGCTCGGCGTTGGCAGGGCCGAAAGGCGGCACCGGGCCATTGAAATGACCTGGAAACTTTTCGCGATTCTGTTCATGAAAAGCGCACAGACGCGGGCATGCCGTGCAATGCACATCAAACACCTTGGCCGGCCATTGCTGGTCCATCGCCAAGGGTTGCCATGCCAATTTTTTTTCCATTTAACCCAATGCCTTGCGCGCGTTGTAGAACAAACGCATCCATGGTGAAAACTCGCCCGCATCTTTCGGTGCCCAGCTCATTTGCACATTGCGGAACACGCGTTCAGGGTGCGGCATCATGATGGTAAAGCGGCCATCTGGCGTGGTGAAACCGGCCAGTGCCTCGGGGCTGCCATTGGGATTGAACGGATACTGTTGAGTGGTCTCGCCTTGCGAGTCCACATACTGCACCGCCACCAAACCATCAGAACTTAATTTGGTGTGGTTACCCTGACGAGAGAAATCAGCGCGACCTTCACCGTGCGCAACCACCACAGGCACCACCGAACCTTCCATGCCATTCAACAAAATGGATGGGGTTTTGTTGATTTTTACATTCACCAAGCGTGCTTCATATTGCTCGCTTTCATTGCGCATCAGCTTGGGCCAGTGTGTTGCACCGGGAATCAGATCAGCCAGCGTGGCCATCATTTGGCAACCATTGCAAACACCCAAACCGAACACATCGTTGCGGCCAAAAAATTCAGCAAACTGGTCGGCCAGTACGCTGTTGTAGCGAATGGTTTTCGCCCAGCCTTCGCCGGCGCCCAACACGTCGCCGTAGCTAAAACCGCCACAGGCGGCCAAGCCCTGGAAATCTGCCAGCTTGCGCTTGCCGGTCAGCAAGTCGCTCATGTGCACATCCACGGCCTCAAAACCGGCCAAGGTGAATGCACCAGCCATTTCAAGCTGACCATTCACGCCCTGCTCACGCAGTACTGCCACGCGCGGCTTTGCTCCGGTGGCGATGAAAGGTGCTGCCGGGTTTTCTGTGATGTCAAAACCGGGCTTCCACACCAAAGCATTGGGCAATTCCGCAGCTGCTTTGTGCTCACTTTCTGCACAGGCCGGGTTGTCACGGCGCTTGGCAATTTGATAGCTGGTGTCGTCCCAAATCCCCTGCAGCTTGGCCCGGGTTTCCGAGTAAATGCATTTGGCATCGCGATAAAACTCAATTACATCTCGGTCGTTTGGCTTGCCAATAATATTGCTGTGCTTGCTCAGGTTGAAATCGCGCAGCACCTGCATGGCTTCACTTTTTTGCGCTGCGGGTACTTGCAACACCACACCCAGTTCTTCATTGAACAAGGCTTTCAAGGTGAGTTCACCGCGCTGCACGCTGACCTGCTCGGGGCGAATTTTAAAGTCGCCCCAATCGGCTGAATACGGATCGATTGTGATCAAATCAAGGTTGATTGACAAACCACTGCGGCTTGCAAAGCTCATTTCTGCCAGTGCAGTCAACAAGCCACCGTCGGAGCGGTCGTGGTAAGCATGCACCAAGCCTTTTTCGCGCAAAACGCTCAAAGCCTGCGCAAAGTTTTTGATGTCGCTGGCGTCTTCCACATCGGGCACATCGGTGCCCAACTGATTGGTGACTTGCGCCAGCACGCTGGCACCCATGCGCATTTTTCCGCGGGCCAAATCAACCAACACCAACACGGTGTCCTCGGTGGTGTTCAACACCGGCGTTAGTGTGCCGCGTACGTCGTTGATTTTTGAGAAGGCAGTCACAATCAAACTGACTGGTGACAACACTTCCTTCTGCACATCGCCTTCATTCCAGCGGGTGCGCATGGAAAGTGAATCTTTACCAACCGGAATACCCAATCCCAGTTGTGGGCACAGCTCCATGCCAATGGCTTTTACGGTGTCGAACAATGCGGCATCTTGCCCTGGCGTGCCGCAGGCGGCCATCCAGTTTGCGCTCAGCTTCACGTCTTCCAGTTTTTCAACAGGTGCAGCCAACAAGTTGGTAATGCTTTCGGCAATGGCCATGCGGCCTGAAGCAGGTGCGTTCAACACAGCCAAAGGCGTGCGTTCGCCCATGGCCATGGCCTGCCCCGCGTAGCCGGTGTAGTCGTCGATGGTTACTGCCACATCGGCCACAGGCACCTGGTGTGGACCAACCATTTGGTCACGCGCGGTAAACCCGCCCACGGTGCGGTCACCAATGGTGATCAGGAAACGCTTTGAAGCCACGGCCGGAAATTTCAACACCTGTTCAATGGCCTCGCCCAAGTCAGTTTGGGTCAAATCCATTTCAGCTTTCACAGTTTCAACGCGGTTGTCGTTGCGCTCCATGCGGGGTGGCTTGCCCAGCAAGACTTCCATGGGCATGTCAACAGGGTTGCTTGTGCTTTCCGCGTCAAGCACTTTCAACTGGCGTTCATCAGTGACCACGCCCACCACGCAGAACGGGCAGCGCTCGCGTTCACACAGTTGCGTAAACAACTCAAGCGATTCGGGCGCAACGCCCATCACATAACGTTCCTGCGATTCATTGCACCAAATTTCAGCGGGGCTCAAGCCACTTTCATCGAGGTTGACTTTGCGCAAATCGAATTCAGCGCCTTTGTTCGAGGCATCGGCCAATTCCGGAAACGCATTGGAAATACCACCCGCACCCACGTCGTGAATGCTCAAAATAGGGTTGGCCTCGCCCAAAGTCCAGCAACGGTCCAGCACTTCCTGTGCCCGACGTTCCATTTCCGGGTTGGCACGTTGCACTGAATCAAAGTCGAGCGATTCGGTGTTCGAGCCAGAGTTCATGGACGATGCAGCACCACCACCCATGCCAATGCGCATACCGGGGCCACCCAGTTGAATCAGCAGGCTGCCCGCTGGCAAGTCGCATTTGTGGGTGTGCACTTCACGAATATTGCCCAAGCCACCCGCAATCATGATGGGCTTGTGATAACCGTAAACGCGCTCGCCCACACGCTGCTCGAAGGTGCGGAAATAACCGCCCAGATTGGGGCGACCAAATTCATTGTTGAACGCAGCCGCACCAATCGGGCCGTCGATCATGATTTGTTCGGGCGTTGCAATTCGGGTTGGAATGCCAACAGGCTGTGGCTGCTCGCTGTTTTGATCATTGCGCTGATCAAGCGGCACCAGGGCGTCTTGTCCGCTTTCCCAGCTTTCCTTGCCACCGTCAAATCGCAAATGCGAGGTGGTAAAACCGCACAGGCCTGCCTTGGGCTTTGCGCCACGGCCAGTTGCACCTTCGTCGCGAATTTCACCACCAGAACCTGTTGCGGCACCGGCATAAGGTGAAATGGCCGTGGGGTGGTTGTGGGTTTCAACCTTGATCACGAAATGCGTGGTTTCTTCATGCGGGCGATACACTCCGTCTGCATCCGCAAAAAAGCGTTCAGCCTTCCCACCGGCAATCACTGCTGCATTATCAGAATACGCAACCACAGTGCCTTGCGGCGTTGTTTTGTGGGTGTTGCGGATCATGCCGAACAGGGTTTCATCTTGCGCCTGCCCGTTGATGGTCCAGGTGGCATTGAAAATTTTGTGGCGGCAGTGCTCGCTGTTGGCCTGCGCAAACATCATCAATTCCACATCGGTGGGCGAACGGCCCATGGCGGTGTAGGCTTCCAGCAAGTAATCGATTTCGTCTTCGCTCAAGGCCAGGCCAAGTTCGCTGTTGGCCTTTACCAATGAATTGCGCCCCTCGCCCACCTGGCCCAGCTCAATAATCTGCAAGGTTTTGCCTTGCAAAGGCAGGAACAGGCTTTTCACATCGAAGCCATCAGGCAATACCGCTTCCGTCATGCGGTCGTACAGTGCGGCCTTCAAAGCCTGCAAGGCAGCGCCTTCAGGCAATTTGCTGCCGCCCAGCAAACCTTTTTTGAACGTCAGCTGAAATTCAATGCCGCGTTCCATGCGCACCACGTTGGCCAAACCAGCGTTGTGGGCAATGTCAGTGGCCTTCGACGCCCATGGGCTGACCGTGCCCAAGCGGGGCACCACCACGCAACTAACGTCAACACGATCCAGTGCGGGTGCAGCATGGCCATAATCGAGCAAACCTTCCATCACTTTGCGCTGCGTTCCTTCCAGCGCGCCGCGGGTGGCCACGAAATGAACGAAATGTGCGCGCACTGCCGACACATTCGCATCAATGGCTTGCAGGCGTTTCAACAAACCTTCTGCACGGAAAGCAGACAGGGCAGACGCGCCATTGAAGGTTGAAACATCGAATTGATCAGCCGAAGACAGGGCAAGAGACATGACAGCAGTGGGGGTGGTTGAGGTAATCTTGAATTATAAGTGCTACAGCCCACTTTCTGAGGCCAAAGCCTTGATAAACCACCCTGAATTTCCATGGAATGCACATGCCTGAACTGATTGACTTACACCCTGAGAACCTGGGCCATGCGAACTGGCAGCAGGTGGACCAAAAATCAATGCCGGTGCTGTCTGTGAAGCAAATTCGAGCATTGGAGCAGGCTGCTTTCGCGCAAATCGATTCTTTTTTGCTGATGCAGGCCGCAGGCGTGCGCTGTGCTTTGAAAATTGTGGATCAAATTGTACACAGCGAGACACATTCAGCGCGCTGCCTGGTACTGGCGGGCCCCGGTAACAACGGAGGTGATGCATGCATTGTTGCCGGGGAGCTAAAACGCAAAGGCCTGCAGGTGGATCTGTATCAGCTTACCGAAGGCAAAACAGGTTCCAAAGACCGCATGCAAGCAGTACTTTGGGCGCTGGCCCACGGTGTTCAACCCATTGAGCTTGAGCCCAACATGCCATTGCCTGAAATTACCACTGGCACGGTGATCGTCGATGGACTGTTGGGAATTGCCTGTGATCGGCCTCCCGAGGGTCTGATCAAACAAATGATTGAACATGTGAATTCCCACCACTGCAAAGCGCGGGTCTATGCACTGGACTGCCCCAGCGGGTTGAACTGCGACACTGGCCACGCGCCTGGCGAAGTCATTCACGCACATACAACCTTCAGCTTTCTCGCTTGTAAACAAGGCCTGTTAAGCCAGCAAGGCAAAGGCTTGTGCGGTGAACTGTGGATCGATGAACTGAATTGCAATACATTGCTCAACACGCTTGTGCAAACAGCCGGCTTGGGTTCGGTCATACATGCTGTTTCGCGGCTTGAGCAACTGCAACGCCTGCCCTTGCGCAATCATGAACACCACAAAGGCAGCTTCGGCAGCATTGCCATTCTGGGCGGCCAACAAGGCATGGTGGGTGCCTGTGTATTAAGTGCCAGAACAGCCCTGATGCTGGGTTGCGGTCGGGTGGCCCTAACCCTGCTTCATGAGGCCGACATGCACCTGCCCGACGTTCAACGCCAAGGTCAATCGCCCTTTCTCGACTTGATGTTCCCGGAGATCATGAACAAGGGAATCGAAGACAGTCTGGAATTCGCCGACACCGCAGTGATCGGGCCAGGTTTGGGGCAAAGTCAGGAAGCCTTGAACATGCTTTTTACCTCACTTGAGCACGACAAAGGTTTGAATATGGTGTGGGACGCAGACGCACTGAACATTCTGGCAGCCGACTCGACACTGCGCGCGCGTTTTGAACACTACAGGCGCAAGCATCCGGGCAAAGCCATGGTTTTCACACCTCATCCTCTGGAGGCGGCGCGTCTGTTACAAAGCACCACCGAAATGATTCAGGCAGCACGCACTCAGGCAGCGCAGTCGCTGGCCAGCAAGTTCAATTGCACAGTGGTACTGAAGGGGGCCGGCAGCCTGATTTGCAATTCAAAACGCATGGAAATCAACACCACCGGTGGCCCTGCACTTGCAACGGCAGGCAGTGGCGACGTACTCGCCGGCGCTGTGGCCGCCATGCTGGGGCAAGGGCTTGATGAGTTCAGGGCGGCTTCGTTTGCGGTTTACCTGCACGGCCTGGCCATTGAGCCACTGGGCCGCGAGCGGGAGGGCTTGGGCATTTCACATGCCAGCGAAATTGCCCAGCGCATGAAAACGCATTTAAACCATCTCTTGAGCCAAGGCGCCCGCCGCAATAGTTAATTGCCGTGAGCAACGGGCAGCCAGTTTGTCGTCATGGGTTACCAAGATCAGGGTGGTGCCCTGCTCTTTTTGCAGGTCAAACATCAAATCGATAATTCGCTGCCCAGTGGCAAAATCAAGGCTGCCAGTAGGCTCGTCGGCAAACACAATTGTAGGTTTACGCACAAAAGCGCGGGCCAATGCCACACGTTGTTGTTCACCACCCGAGAGGGTTTTGGGTGTGTGGTTTAAGCGATCACCCAAGCCCACACGCTCCAGCATTTCCTTGCAAGCCTTTTCGCGATTGGGCATGGGTGTAAGCTCTGTGGCCAGCATGACGTTTTCAAGCGCACTCAAGTGATCAAGCAGCTGAAATGACTGAAATACAAAGCCCACATGTTCAGCACGCAAGCCTGCTCGCTTGTCTTCGTTAAGTTGAGTTAAGTCTTGCCCCAAAAAGCGAACTGCACCGCTAGAGGGAATGTCCAACCCTGCAAGCATGCCCAACAAAGTGGATTTGCCGGAACCTGAAGCACCCACGATGGCAACCGCTTCACCTTGATTTATAGTGAACGAAATGTTTTCAAGGATAGACAAACTGCTTTGTCCGTCTTGAACCAATTGATTTAAACCTTCGACTTCGAGGATTGCACGACTCATGTTTGCCTTTACTGCTAAAAAAATTAAAAACGCCTTGGTATTTGGCCTGATCGCGTTTGGCTTGTCGACCAGTGTATCCAGCTTTGCTTCGAATAAAGGCCAGGAATGCACAATTCTGGTGATGGGCGACAGCTTGTCCGCCGCATACGGCCTGCCCAAAGAACAAGGCTGGGTCGCATTGATGGAGAGTCGTTTGACTGAAAAGTTCCCCTATTGCAACGTTGTGAACGCCTCGGTGTCGGGTGAAACCACGGCAGGGGGCAAAACACGTTTACCCGCGCTGCTGAAACAACACAACCCCACTCACATGATTCTTGAATTGGGAGCCAACGATGGATTGCGCGGTTTGTCACTGGACACCATGAAAGACAACCTCACCAATATGTTGGTCGCAGCACGGCGCAATCAAACACAGGCTGTATTGATCGGCATGCAAATTCCGTCAAATTACGGACCTGCTTATGCACGACGCTTTGGTGATACTTTTGGCGAAGTGGCCCGCAAGCAAAAAGTGCCTTTGGTGCCATTCATGCTGGAAGGGTTTGCACTGGATCCCACGGCCTTTCAAGCCGATGGCATTCATCCCAATGCCGGTGCACAACCTAAAATTCTTGACAATATCTGGCCGACTTTTTCAGCCACATTGAAATAGTTTTTTGATCTTCGGCGCAGAACCTTCAATTGCGCCGGAGATCAACTACCGAGACCGGTCGTTAAAACGTTTTCTTGATCTCGACATCAACACGTTTTTTCATTGCATCGCGAGCAGCCAACAACAGGGCCTCTTGATACACTTGGCCCGCGATATTTTCGTAGTATTGAACCACTTGCGGATCAGCCTTCGCCTTCACCTCAGTAGACGGCGCACTGCTTTGAACCCAGGCCACCGCATAACCATTGTTGCCCAAACCCACTACTTTCGCTTTCGGCAAATCGGACACGCCCGTGTTCAACACAGACTGAGCCACCAAACCGGGCAATCCCTCGGCACTCAATGCGGATACGGTTCTTGGATCTGCAAAACCATCCAGCAACTCAGCGCCCGCCTGTGGCTTTTCACTATCCAGTTTGGCCGCCAAGGCATCCGCGTCTTTCAAAGCCGCCTTAGCCGCCTCTTCCTGCTTCAGGCGCGCCTGAATGACAGGCTTCATCTCGTCCAATGGGCGAGCGGTTGCAGGCACGTAATTCACAATGCGGGCAGACACCATGGCCTCACCCACCTGCACCGCTTTGGTGTTGTTCTTGTTTTCAATGGAGTCAGCCGAAAAGACTTCAGCCATGAGCTTGGCATCTTTCAATACCTCAGGCGCGTTCGCAGCACCTTGAGTCAAACCATTGAATGATTGCGCCTGCACACCCAAGGCCTTAATCACATTCTCAAACGATTGCCCGCCTTCGTACACCAGTTCGGTGAAGCGGCCTTGCGCATCCGCATATTGGGCAGTCATTTTCTGGCTCTTGATTTCGTCTGCAATCTGGCCTTTCACTTCGTCAAGGCTTTGCACTTCACCGCCACGTACATCTGTAACTTCAATGATGTGATAACCAAACTGACTTTTCACCAGGCCACTCAACTCGCCTTTTTTCTGGGCGAATACAGCCTGCTCAAACTCGGGAACCATCGCCCCTTTACCAAAAAACCCAAGGTCGCCACCCTGATTTGCTGAACCTGGGTCGATTGAATATTGCTTGGCAAGTTCTGCAAACTTCGAGGGGTTGGCTTTCAATTCAGCCAAGACTTTTTCAGCAGCCGCTTTCAACTCGTCGGCTGAAGCACCCTCTTTCTCTGCGTCCAGCAAAATATGGCGTGCACGACGTTCTTCTGGTGTCGAGAAGCGAGCCTTGTTTTGCTCATAGTAAGCTGCGATATCCGCATCGCTGACTTCAATTTTGGATTTGATGGTATCGGGCGACAGCACCACATACTCAACATCGGCTTTTTGTGGAGCCATGAACTGCGCTTTGTTGGCCTCATAAAATGCTGCCACTTGCTCATCGGTAATGCTCACGTTCGCCAGGTAAGGAGCCAAATCAATATTCTTGACTCGCACCACACGGCCTGCCAACTGAACATCATCCAGTTGCGTTTTCAATGTCTCGGGAAAAAATGATGCGCGCAACACCGGATCAAGCACCTGGTTCCGAGCCAAACCAAAACGTACATTGGCTTCATGTTGCGTGGGTGTTAAACCGCGCGCTGCCAATTCACGCTTGTAGGTCTCCAGATCAAATTTTCCATCGACCTGAAACAAAGGGGTGCGGGCAACGTCTTCGGCCAGCGCCTTGTCGGACGCAGTCAAATACTGTTTTTGTACAGACTGCTGAAGCAGGTATTGAAGCACCAATGTATCGAGCAACTGTCGATTGATTTCAGGTGACTCAAACACCTTAGGATCAAAGTTGTCGCCAGACTGTGCACGTGCTTCTTCGATTCGCTCACGCTTTACTTGATCAAACTCTTCCTGGCTGATTGGGTAATCGCCCACAATCGCCAACGCATTCGCTTCTGCGCTGACAGTGTTGTATCCCTCAAGACCAAACAAGGCAAATGCGGGTGCAATAAACAGCAGCAGCACAAACTGCATGATCTTCTGATTGTTTCGGATGAATTCAAACATGTTTTTAGGTGGCGTTAGTGTTGAACAACAAGCGGATACTATACCTGAAGGTATACACCACAAAACCGTGTGGAACGCGGCTGGGGTTGGAAATGAATGAGCCCGGAAATGAAAAAAGGGAATCCGAAGATTCCCTTTTTTGTTTGGCGGAGTGGACGGGGCTTAGCCCTCAACTCCAAAGCCGATTGAATTCATTGGATTATGCGCATCCGTGCGACCCTTATATATTAGCGTACCAGGGGTCGCAGCTCAAGAGCCCATGCCCAATGTCAGTTAACCAGTCCATTTTTGGGCGCTGACTCAATATATGGACCTAGCAGTCGAGCTTCCGAGCCTCTCCGAACCAGGCCAGTAGAACGCTCAGACTCCAGCAACGATTAATTTCGCAACCTCATGATTCATTTCGTCGATTGAGTCGGGTACTTCGAATAAACCTTTCGCGACTCCCAAGCGAGGCCTTCGGCTTATTTCTACATCGACTGGTACTAGCTTTGCGGCCGGACGCCCGCTCCTCGCTATGATGATTTCGCGTTCTCGCCCCATTTCGATGTCTTCAACTAAACGCGACAAAGATGATTTGGCTTCAAGCATATCAACAACATTCACAGATACGCCCCCTCTTTTGAAAGTTGACCTGGTCTAGCAAAGTAGAAAAATCAAGCTGACCGCCCCAACGCGGCTGTAAATCGGGTAGAAATTCAACTTGACAGCATTACAGGCAGTAAATTGCTTCTTTGCGAAGTAACGCCCTAGCTAAAAACAAACACAGCACCTAATCTATTTTTCGCAAATTCATTAAAAAAATCTATCGAAAATATAAAAAAGCAATTCTCTACCTATTGCAATTATTGCGCTTTGGTAGATTGCCCAAATAGCTCGATTGTTGCGAGAGTGACATACCCGCTTCAACGGCTTCCTTATTGAACGGGGTTTCGTTCAACAACAGTAGCTCTTGCGCTTCAGCGCGAATGCGTGTCGCATATTGAGTAGGTGTCTCGTTTGGCTGGTGCAATCCAGTCCCCTTAAAAGTCATTGTTTTCCTCATCACTACCCCACTCGCACAATCCACGCCTATACGGTAGCCCATTTGGTTATGGATATCAATTTAGGTGGTTTAATTTTTCAGAGGGAAGAGAAAGCGCCTTGGCTGCTGGCGCCGGCAGAACTACATGATGTGTTTAACATGGTTGCCGAATTCAAGAATGAGCGCGACAATTAGTTATGCTGGTTTTTTAACTCAGAGAGAAGTGACTATTCAAAGGGTTGGCTTGTGAAGCTAGAGGACAGAATGATGCATTTCATCGCGCAGCGTGATGGCTGCGTGGTACTTCGGTCAGACTTGAGAGCTTTATGTACAAGTGAGTCTCAGTTGAGTCGAATGCTTAACAAACTCATCGAACGCAAAGCCATCGAGCGCGTAAGCCGAGGTGCGTTCGTCAAAACAAGAATTAATAAGTTCACCGGGGACTTCACGCCATCAGCCACACTAGAGGTAGTCGCCAAAGAGCTTTTTGAAAGACTAAACATCAAAATCGCCCCGCCGACAGAAGTCGAATCTTACAACGCAGGGCTATCAACCCAGGTTCCAGCGGGTCGCCGCGTGGTCTTCCAGGGGAGAAAAATAACAAGAAAAATTACAGTCGCAGGTCAAACCATCAGATACGCGTAATCAAAAAAACTCGCCCAAGTAACTTTGCAGAGTTTAATTTCAGCGTCCGAAACAGACATCCTGAATTTAGTTGGTTGATTTGACGAATAATTTTTTAATTAAGAGGAAGCTATGGAAGCTGACATAGTCCAAATACAAAAGATGCTTAAAACTCACAGAAGGACATTCAAATACCTTGCCAGTCTGGATAAAGACGAGCTTCGGTCTGTATTAAGGCAAGCAATCCCGCCGAACCAGTGGGCAGAAGTCGCTGAGCATACCGGACGCATGTCTATTCAGCTGGACGAACTCTCTCGTGCTATTGAGCTTGCTGCCAAGAACTAAATATTAGCGCCTAATTTGTCAATCTTTTAGTTTGATTAACTAAAGACAATAGGCTGCCCTAACTGGGCAATGCATCTCGAAGCTCCTCAAGTGCAATCGACCGGGATTCGTCTCGCATGACTAAGTACTTCAGTCGCTCCATTTGTTCGGCTATGCTGTTTTTAGCGAACTTTCCCAAAACCTGAAACCTCCAAAATCCACCCCAAAAACGAGGTCGAGTTTAACCAGAGCAAAGGGCAATTAAGCTACTTCAAAGTGGGCTTTATCGTGCTGCAATTGGTTTTAGAGCTAGATTGGGGTCATTTTGTTAGTAATTGCCATTGATGTGGTAAAAAAATCTTTACTTTTGAGGTATCAGCAACCAAGAAACTCCGAGTTTTGTGGAGGTCCAGTAGGCCACCTCCTCAACCCGCTTTATGAATAATTCAGGGATTGGTTGAGAAAGCCGCGCTAACTCGCTCGCATCCAGGCCCTCTTGACCAACCGCATCTTTTACCTCGGTAAGTAATTGCCCGAGATATCTCATATTAAATCTCTCGATAGGTAAATTTTTTATTAGAGTTTCTGCAGATACAGATTCACAAAGTTTAGGGTCTGCGGAAAATTGGTACACCTTGGATTTCTTGGCATCGTAGCCGATTGAGTGGCTCGTAGTTAAGCTTTTTCCTGTTAATGGTAGTAATCTGGAAACATCAATCAATATCGAATTGTCGTGAATAGTACTACTTAAGAAAGATGAATGAAGAAAATTTTTTTTTGTGAATATTGGGGCGCAATAAAAAATCGGGGGCGACCTTCTGCCAAATGAAGCAATAATTTTATTATGTTGTTGATTATTTAGAAAAAATCGAAAATACCGTCGCCCGAGAACGGCAGCGTAGTGACTTGTGGTTTTTTCTTTATTTGGAACCCAACATTTAATTGGTACTTTGTGTTGTAAAAAAAGTGAACGGACAGGAGAACCCTTTTTAACTCGTAGGGCGACATCGTAGGCGAGCAGCTTCTCCAGATTTTGGCTCGGGATAGATGGCGCTCCAACAAGAAAAGCTGAATTTTTGCGACAAAATTCGGCGTTATAGGCAAACTCGAACATTCGTTCACTAAATTCACATCTTTCTTGCTTAAGCATGAGTCACTCCCGAAACACCAATTGTGCGATTACTGTTTACTCTACAAGGTTGTCTTCGAACCATGCTCTTGTAACCAAGATTCGGCCTGACGATATTCCGGGTAAGCGACCTCGACTCTTCTCCAGAACTCAGGACGGTGCACAGGGATATCGAGATGGGTCAGCTCATGAATAATTAGGTATTCAACAATTCGAGGCGGCAGCATTGCTAGCTTCCAGTTGAAGTTGACGTCTCCAGCTTTGGAACATGAACCCCATCTAGCCCCCAGTTCAAGTATCTTCACTGAACGTGGACTGTAACCAAGTCTCGCTGAAATCTTGAATACCTGTTTAGCTACAATATCTTTCGCTTCCCGTTTATAAAACTGGGTGAACCACTTTCTGCCCTCGGAGGCTGCACTCGGTAGAAGAAGAAATTTTCTTCCATCGAAAACTAGGTTAGAGCGCTTTCCGTGGTTCACTAGGTCTAGACTGTGCTCGTCACCTTGAAACCAAAACGACTCACCACTCACGTATTCCTTGGGCCTTCGAGTATGCAGCGTGCTGATTGCTTGCTTAGCTTCAAGCCAAGTGACGCGTTTTTCTACCAACTCATTCAGGTCGGCTAGGCTCAGGTCGAGCGGAGCCCGAACGCGACACTGACCATCTGGCAGCACTTGAAGCTCAATATCTTTGCGTCTTATGCGCACAACTTCCACATCCCCCACTTGAGGGAAATATAGGCGCTCATTTTGCAAGCTGGTCGGCATAATGCTTCAAATAAAAATTAACAATCGCGTTGGCCTGGTCCATCCCCATGTCACTCAAAACGGAATTGACCTTGTTTTGGCTGAACAAATAGACTCTGAGACTTGTTTTAGTCTCTTTCTCCAGAATTGGTTTGCCATAAGGCGAGGACCCGTCCGGTAGTGTTTTGCGGCGCTGCTCATCCATACCTTTCACGAGCTCGTTTAGTTGCACCAGAGCCTGAGCATCCTCATACACATTCAAACCCAGAATCTCACCCAAATTACCTTCCAAAATATACTTCGGTGTATCTGAGCCTTCGTGGTTGCGAATTTGACTCTCAATTTCCTTGAACTTCTCAATGAGCTCATCCCAATGTGAGTCATATCTCTGGATGAGACTTTCGACTTGCTCAAGGAAGGGCTTATACCAGGTGTCCCCTTGCTCGATGCCGATGCGGGCACGCTTTACGATTGCATGCTGCATGGTTGAAGCTACAGCCCTAGAGCCATGCTGCCTCCCTAGAAGCTTGGCAAAATCCGCATCAAGAAGGTCCACAGGCTCAATGGCCACGTCAATATCAATGGCTACCAAGTGTGAGTTGATGAGTTCCCGAACCTTTCGGCCCGCCCAGCTAATGGAAGAGGTCCGCTCCTGATACCTCAACTTAGCAATCGCCAGAATTCCACCTAACCGCTTTACTGCGGGCTTGAACTCATTTGCCAACGGGTCAGGTAGCAGCATGTCAACGGACTGAAAGAACAGTCGTGCAAGTTGCCCAAGCCCCTCCCGGGCGTCTTGCTTTTCCAAGACTTGAATCATTGTTTCTTGTACTGCTTCGGGGTCGATTTCCTTATCCTGCTGATGAAGGAATTCATAAACGCCCTTTAGACCCCTTTTCTCAAAAAACTGGGTGACGAGAGTCAAACGAGCCCGTGCTTTGGGCACCTCATCTTCGATATTCTCGATGCCATCGAGAATCTGTTTCTGAGCAGCCTCCTCATACATCTCAAAAGCTCTCGCTAAATTCTCAAAGACACCGATGTAGTCAACAATCAGACCATGTGTTTTCCCTTCAGCAACTCGATTTGCGCGTGCAATGGCTTGAAGTAGCGTGTGTTCTTTCAGAATCTTGTCGAGGTATAAGACCTGCTCAATTGGTGCGTCAAAGCCGGTGATTAGCATGTCGCAAACAATCAGGAAGCTTAGATAGGTTTTAGGTTCAGCAACCTTGAATTTCTGCTTGAAGGTTTCGATAGCGTTCATATCGCGTGTGCGTTGACGCTCTTCGGTCACCCAAGATTCCTCGTTGGTGCCATCTGCTGAAATCACAACTGCCGCATAAACCTTAGCAAGCTCATCAGCCTCATGGGAATAGCCTGAGTCGCGCAGTCGAGTAACCTCACGAGCCAATGCTTTTTCTAGTGCCAAGCGATACAGGTGCGCAGCTCGCTTCGACGAAGTGACAATTTGCGCCTTGAAACGATTAGGAAACACCGAGGAAGCATAGTGTTCCACAATGTCATCAGCAATCATCTGAATCCGTTCCTCGGACTCAAGGTATGCATCGAACGTCCCATATTTTTGGACAATTCGCTTTTTATCTTCCTCTGACACCCCTGAAACAAGGTTCTCGAATTCCCTGGTCAACGACTGACGCTTACTGATTGCCGTCGAAACAGTCTTGCCGAGATACCTGAGGGGAACCGTCGTACCGTCCTCAATTGACTCTTTAGGTGTGTAGATGTCTATGTATTCACCAAAGCGTGAAGAGGTTTTCTTCTCATCCTTGAGCAGTGGCGTACCCGTAAACCCAACAAGCACCGCATTGGGAAATGAGTTCAGCAGGTTGTCGCCCATATCCCCGCCTTGTGAGCGATGAGCCTCGTCCACCATGATGAGAATACGGTCAGAGAGGTTGAGGATTTCTTGAGGGGCAACAAATGGAACCGCTCCAGCCAGAAGCTGATTCTTCGCCTGCGTGATGGCCTCAATGAACTTGTGAACCATAACAATGTTCAGGTTGGCCGTTTGAGATTTGAGATTGTTCAGTTCGTTACGGTTCTCAATGCGAGTAATCGTTTCGTGAGCAAGCTTGGCCGTATCTTTAAGCTGCCTTTCGAGGTCGATACGGTCCACAACCAATATCACCTTGAAGTCCTTTAAATCGGTGGTGCGCCTAAGCTTACGGACCAGAAACATCATTGTGATTGATTTACCAGACCCAGTGGTGTGCCAGACTGTCCCGTTTCTACCCTTGCCTTTGGTTCCACGAAGGCGGGCTATCTGTTTTATTACAGTCCGGTATTGCTGGTAGCGTGCGACCACCTTGTACTTGAAGCCGTCCTCTTCGACGATGGCAGAGAAGTTTTCAATCAGGTCCAAAAGTCGCTTGGGTTCACAGGTGCTGAGGATAAGAATTTCTTGCTGGTTTAGCTTGCCAACTTCATGAGGAAAAGGGTCCCGCCAGGTGTAGTAGTGACGGCTCGTTGCACACACAGCACCGTATCTGGCTTGCTCTCGGCAGGTGGAAATATTCAGGGCATTAAAGACAAACAAAGACTCGCAACCCTCTTTGGTTTTAGAGCCTCGTTGGTTGGAGTACCTAAGAATCTGTTCAATACCCTCATCAACCGGAGACTCGCACGCTGTTGGATGCTTGGCTTCAATGACAACAATGGCCAGGCCATTGATAAACAGAACCGTGTCTGGACGGATACCCTTCAACTGTCCCGGCAGGTCAATCTTGAATTGGTTGATGGCGTGGTATGTGTTGTTTGTTGTGTCGTCGAAATCAATCAGATGAACGACCTTGTATTCACGAGTTGCCTCGTCCATATCAACCCGTTCATTACTTGTTAGCCAACGATAGGCGGTCTCATGCCGCTCCATGAGCCCTTTTTCGGGGAGAAGGTTCGAAGCCTTGTCGAACCATTGGTCTACCTGTGCGGCAGTTAGCCAGGGATTTAGGCGCTCAATGGCAGCCCTTAAGACTTCAGGCAGAAAGTGCTGCGTAAAGCTGCTCCGGAGACTCACGGACGGGTCAGTTGGTACACCTTCGCCCTGGTCAATCGTTTCCCAGCCAAGCCCCAAGAATTGGGCTAAAAGAGGCTTTTCTACGTCAATGTATTCAGACATGTGTTTTCCTTATTATCCACAGTCTTGCGTTTAGCTAAACTCAGCTAGGAACACGAGTTTTACCTGTTAGAAGGTCGTTCATAAGCGACTCTTTTAGTTTTCCTAACTTTACTAAACTCTCAGTTAGCGCATCAATTTTTGAGTCAACCTGAATCAATGCCTGAGCTATTTTTTCCTGTTTTTCGACAGGGGGCAGTTCAATTTTTATTCGCCGAAACTCACTTTGTTTAATTCCAGTCACAGTGCTGCCAGAGGAGTATGCTTTTAACTTCCTTTCAAATCCCTCTGTTTGAAGCAAGTACACGAGATACGTGTTCTCAAGTATTCCCTTTTTACCTCTTAAACAAATAAGTCGTTGTGCAAGAGCGAACCTATAGTCTGGAGCGAGAGCAACTTCCCCTAAAGGTGCTTCAGTAGTAAAAAGTACATCCCCGGAAAGCGGAATGCCTCGTGTCATCCAGGAGTCAAAGTTATCCTCAGCAATGAATTCAGTTGGAGGGAGAACTCGTCCATCCTTAACAACTTTAGCCGTTATAAGCGGCACTCCCTGCTCGATTTTCCTCGGGCTCTTACCCCTGTAATCTATGAGGGATTCGAGGGCGTTTTCGATAGACCCTTCGTACACAACGTTGCCAACACTTTCCAGATGTGTTCTCAGTAAACTATTTTTCGTATTCCCGTTTTTATTTATCTCCGTTTGAACAGTTTCAATCTGCCCATCCACCGCAGACAGGATTTCAGCGATGCGTTTTTGCTCGTCGAGCGAGCAGACCGCAATCTTTACTTTCGAAAGTCGGTCTCGACTGATGCTAGGTACGCCTGTGGCCTCATTCAAAGAATCTAGCCCATAGTTATCGAGATGGTAATACAGCCATTTAGCGTCATAGCCTGCTTTAGGGATGGCTACAAAGGTAGTGTCAATAGCCCAAAAGCCTGCCTCAGCGAAGATTGGATTGCTCAAAGAGCCCTTTCTTGGTACTACCACAGAGTCAGAATCAAAAGCTGACAGGTTTGTTTTACCAACAATTCCCCCAGTACCGTATATGTAGTTTGTACCATCAGGGCTTTGAATACCTTTTGGACTGAGCCCATAGACAATGTCGCAGGTCGAGCTTAGTTCTTTGAACTCAAACATAACCAAGCTCCTTTAGAAAGCTGCTCAGCTTTTCTGCTTGCGCCTCACGTTTCTGTTCAATCTGGGTCAGCGTGACCGCGTACTTCTCATGCAGCTTCATCAGGCGCTGTTCGGCGGCATCACGCGCAGCATCCACGCGGAGCGCATAGTTTGCTAACAGGGAAATCTTCCACCGCCCCAAGACATTGTCACGAACTTGTTCAGGGGTAATCTTGGCTCGAAATGCCTCAATCAATTCCTCTTTGGATTTCTCAAAGTCTTTTAGGTCTTTTTTGAGTTTTTTTAACTCCTTGTCCAGGGTGTCATGTGCCTCCAGCATTGCATCTACTTCTTGCTGTCTGGCTTGTAAGTCATGGAGGTCGGCTGAGCGCTCCTTTTTTGCTTGAGCAACTGACTTTTTCAGGGCCTTGCTTTCGTCTTTCAGGTTGGCAAGCAGAGCTTTGGGTAGTACACCGGATTCGTGAGGCTCATCATTTTCAGCCTCTTCATCTTCGTCCGCAGCTTTAACCTCATCAAAAATTGCTTGCAGCTCGGCTATCCTACTTTCCATGTCTTTGGCTTTCTGAATCAACTCAGGTGCCGCCGTCACAAGGATGTCCTCATCGGGCACCAAACCGCTGTCAAAGCCAATGGCTGAAATGGCCGCAAACTCGTCTCGAATTTTCAACGCAAAATCTGCGAACGCTCCACGTACCTGGTATTGGTCCAGCACATTCAATGAGCCAAGTTTTATGCTCAAGTCTTGCACCCACTGACGACGAATCGCATATGGCTTGGACTTATCCTGTTTTCCAGCGATTTCATCGACCTGGACAATAACGGAATCAAACCATTCTGTTAGCGCGTTGGCATACTTGTCAGAAACCGCTTTCACCGTAGAGTGGCTGCGCACCAACATAGAAATGGCTTGCTGACTTGCCGCCCCTGCAGTGAATCTCATGTAATTAGGCTTATCCGTCTCCACAACCACCGACTCGATTCCAGGGTATTGGCGCAACTCGTTTTGCTTCAAGGCTTCGATTTCAGCAACAGGAACCCCGCCAAACAGGTGCGCACGGACGTCCTGTGGTTCTGGCTTGGGAGAATTGTCAACAAATCGGCGAATGTGGCAATTCCACTTTTCGGCTTGAAGCTCGTCATGACTGACAAGGCGGGCATAGCCAGTTTCTTCCAGCTTGTTGTTGTACACGTAGGCAATCTTTTCGATATCTTCAGGGCGCAACTTGTTTTGGTTTTTGCCAAGTTTAAAACCTTGGTCTGCATTAATGAAATGCACAGCCCTGCGTGTACCGGAGCCGTCTTTATTCAAAACCAATACGCACGCAGGGATTGAGGTGCCGTAGAACAGGCCCTCAGGAAGGCCAATCACAGCCTCTAAAATGCCTTTCTTAATAAGGCGTTTGCGGTACTCCATTTCTTGAGCACCGCGGAATAGAACACCGTGAGGCATGATTACAGCAGCTTTGCCTTTCTCGTTCATGGAGGCAACAATGTGCTGAACGAACATGAAATCGGCCTTCTTGGCCCCTTTGGGAATGGGGACCTCAAAGCGCTCAGGGAACTTCACCTTAGAAACGTCAGGTGACTTCATGGAGAACGGTGGATTTGCCAGCACACGGTCGAAGGTTCGCAGTGAACCCTGTTCGTTAAGATGCTGCGGGTCAACAAGCGTATCGCCATTCCGAATGTCGGCGTCGGAGATTCCATGCAAAATCATGTTGAGCTTGCACATTGCCCAGGTCGCTGCATTGTCCTCCTGACCAGCGACAGTCATTGTGTTTTTTGAGCCGCCTTTTTCCTCAACATAATTGCAAGGCTCGATGTCCATACCGCCACTACCACAGGTGGGGTCGTACACAGACATTCCATCAACAGGCTCGAGGAGTTCTACCAGTAAGCGAACAACTTCGTAAGGTGTGTAAAACTCACCACCTTTCTTACCTGCAGAATCCGCGAAATACTTAATCAGGTATTCATAGGCAGCACCCAAAACATCAGGAAACTCCAGGTTGGAGTCGGCTAGGTCAAGTTTGTCGAATTCAGCAATCAGGTCTCTGAGTTTTTCGTCGCTCATCAATCGTTGTTTGTTGCTACCTCCAGTCTTGTTGAAGTCGATAGTTTTGAGAACACCAGAAAGCGTTTCAATATTTGTGTCTTCAATGGCAGCAAGTGCCTTGTTCAGGTAGGTTCCAACGTCTTCGGTCACATACAGGATGCCATCTCGTGAGCCTGATGCCGTGGTAAAAGACCAGCGTGCGTTTTCCGGAACGAAGAAAACAGGAGCATATGTGTCTGGGTCGGCAAGAAATTGCTCGATGACCGCAGCGTTCATACCTTGCGATTGGAACTCTTGTTCACGAATTGCTCTGCGCTCCAAGAACTGGTCGTTCATGCGCTTGAGGAAAAGCATGGCGAAAATGTAGGTTTTATATTCGCTTGCGTCCATTTTGCCACGCAGTACGTCACAAGCGGCGAGTAGTCGTTTCTCCAGTTTTGAGAGAGTCAGTTTGGTCATGTTGTGAATAGTCTTTTTTGGGGTGAGTTTTCGAACCGCAATCTGTTTTGCCTTCGCCATGTTGCTGTTGCACTTTTTTCGTAACAGGTTGTTTAGCTCATGGCTTTATATGACGAATTTAATTCACGATTGTGCCTGCAATAACAATGTTCGACCAGGAAGACTCGGATGCGACCCGAATTGTACTCAGTCCCAAGGTCAGCAGCCGGGCTGACATCTGGTTAACTGGCTTTGGTCTGTGCCTGCGAACAAAACTACTCCAAGGCATTTGAACATTGAGGGATGCTGTGAAATTGCTTGCCCCATCAAAAAACCCTAGGGTATACCCTAGGGCCATAATCAATTTAGTTAGATGTTGAACTAACGAGCACTGCGTCGAATCCACCCTCAGCTTTTTGAGAAAAGCACAAGTTTGAAAGCATGTCACATGTGGCATCGTGTAATTCAGCATGTCTGAACCTATTTTGACCTTTTACTGAAAAATCAGAAGTAGGTAACGCGCCGACTTTGACGTATAAAAACACCATCGGGATGGCCAAAAAAGCAGCGCAATTTTCCAAAATACGCCGAGGTATCTCTTTAAATTCAACATTACCCAAAAGAATCGTCCAAAGTAAATTCTCAGAGCAGTCGAGTGCGTAAGCAATCTCTTCAAGGCTCATCGTATCTTCAGTAGAGATTCTTAGTTCCAAAAGTTTTCCTAAATTATATGTTTGCGGACAAAAATCTTGACCTGTCAAATTCATAATATTTCCTCGCTAAAAAGAAGAGCAAATGCTCATTGAATGTAGCGATGGAAAAAAGATAGGGTGACCAGTGCGGCCTAAGCAACTTCGACCATTTCGGGATTGCGTAAATTTACGTCAATAACATCATGACTACATTCCCCCGCCCGTCGTCGTATCAATTCTGCGACGACAACAGCGGCGGCATAACAGCCCACAAAAGGGGCACCTACAGAACGTGTGGCAAGCGTGGTCACGCCACAGGGGTCTTCTCCCGATGCAACCAATGCTTGGTAAGCGGGTGCAAGCGTTACTTGTTCTAATACAGCGTTAGCTGCCCAGATTCGGGCAGCAGAGGAAGAGCCTGGAAAACCACGAACTCGAAACGCGCGAAAATCTTTGAAGCCAGAACCTAGTCCAGCATCCAGTACACAAGCAAACCCTGCCCCTTCACAGGCGCGTCTAGCGCTCGGGTTATCCACACCAAATAGCGCTGTTTGTGGTTCGCTCGGTGCGATAACTGAGCTTGCATCGAAACGGCGCTCTACAACACGCGTTTCAAATCCACGTCGCTCCATCCAAGAAGCTACTATTCTCGTTTTCATTTTGTTTAAATCCGAACCCCCGGATAGTACCGAAGTTGTTATCGTGGACTTGGTCACAATATCAACGTCTTGCAGCACCAGCTTTAATCCAGCGCGCTGTCGCATTAATCCCAGTGTCCAGCAATAGGCTTGACCCAGGTGGCCGAGGCCAACTAGCCAAATGTCTATGTCAAGCGATACATTAATTTCAACAGATGGCTGGGCTGTACCGGCACTCATCGACCAGAGTGAAAAAGTGACATCTCGGCGTCCGGCATAAGGGCTATCTCGGCGTAGTATTGAAAAAGCCTCACTTACAGCCAAAGACCCTGCAGCAATACAGGCTGGCACCAAAGCGTCATCATCTGATTCACCCACTTCACCAATACCAAATGTCCAGCCAACTGCCCATGGCCTCAAAACCGAACTATCCCTAGGCATTGAAACCCGACCAATAACAATTTCAGGCCAAAAGTCTGACGGGATTAAGTCAGAACGGACCCCAGCCCATGAAGCGAAATCGGATAGATTAATACCCTCATAGCCATTCACGATAAGCTTACAGTCGTCGGAACTTAAGACCTGCACGTTACCTTGGAAACTTCTGGCTGCTGTATTGATGACTGTGAGCGCAATGGTTTGCAGGGTCCTAGAATTAGCTACATCAGCACCCAAAACAACCCGGACACCGTACCTAGAAAAACTGGCAATAGCGTCATCCAAGGTTTTAGATTCACCACTATCGACCAACAACTTCATAAGACGGTGAAAAGATTCAGCTTGCATAATTTGGTTACCTCACACAAAGTGAATTCGCCTCTGCGCATCTTGACCGCAGAAGCTAGACCATTTTTTGTCACCAAGATAGACATTTACGCTCAGGTCGATTGGCATCACATTCCCCCGCGCGTAGCGCGGTGCGATTAGTGCAATATGACCTAGCTGAGAAATCATTGGATTCAGCCTATCAGAGCAACTTTGACGGCTCCCATTTGGGTGGGTATGTATGTCCGCAACCACCGTCATTCCGCATTCGGAACATATTTTCCAAAGTCTGCTGAATGCGGCCGTGCTGAGACAAACATAGCCCTCAGCCAATGCGTTCGGGTCCAACACGTCATAGGGCACCCAAGCACGTGCGACGCGTGCGTTACTTGTGAGGTCTCCTAACAAGAAGGCACCAGATTCACGAACGCCACCACCGCGCAGGCGAAGGTCGGAAATCAATCCAAACCACAACGATTCAAGCATTTCAAGTCGGCAAGAGTTCATGGCTTTGAAGAACCTCGTAGATGGACTCGATATACTGAAGCAGGCCGCATACCGGCTTCCAAATTAACTGGGGATATTCCGTATGCCAGTTACCATGACCCTCAATTGATTCGCGGTCACATGGAATGTAAAGGGCTGCACCGGCTTTCCACCCAGGATTAAAAACCTGGGAAACCCTACCACCACGCGGCCAGAAATGAGAGGCAAGTTGCTGGTCGGCTTGGTAATCCCAAGGTGTTCCTTGAGGGGGACGCTCGGGGTAACCAGTGCATTCGAATCGTATACAAACCGCATGCCCATTTCGGTCAAAGAGCTCAATAAATACCTGAGGCCATTTGAAATCTACGAGCCGCCAACGTCCGCGCTCAGCGCCCGCTAAAAACCGGCCCGAGGATAGGTGTTTCGAAAGAGTTTCGTATCCTTGATTCATTTGCACCCTCCACCGTTAATGCGAGGAGCGGGTACGAAGTCAAAACACACAGAATTCTGAGGTGCCTTTATTAAATGCCCTAGATGCAAGTCCGCATCTGGTCTTGTGTCAGTACCACAGATTTGCAACATCAATTCGGCTGCATCAGACTGGGTGATACCAAATTCCTGCGCCGCCCAGCGTTTAACGCGCGCGATGGTAGTGTTCGGACGAAACGTATGATTCGCCTCCCGGCCAGCGTACCGGACATTTACCGTAACTGCCTTCAGACGATGCAGGTGCAGACGAAGCCCGTTAACAACACAATCCAACTTATCAATGGCATTTTCATCGTCATCATCTTCGATGAACAGAATTAGCTCATCTGAAAGGAGAATTTCTGCGACTCGTGCGAGACAGGCCTGGCGGATTGCGCGTGTAGATGCTGAGTCGTCAACTTCTATAACTTCTATGTCGTTGAGCAATTCGGATTGGAGGAAGATTTGTTTCATTTTTTTCCCTTTACGGGTCGTGCAAAATGTGACCCTCCCCTATTCAATCGACTTAACTCGATAAAACACGAACCCGAAAGACAAAAATTTTTAAGGCTCCAGAAGGGATGGACATACGTACGAATAGACGCATCGCGCACATGAGTAGCTGTTTTGTTTCGGTGTAAATATGCCCTGTAAAATACCCAAAGCAATCTTGTTTGCATTAGAGCGCTCAGTCACCCGGATTGGTTTTACTTCACGATTGGTTAATCGACTTAAGTCAAAAAGCTCCACCTCGACAATAGAGTTTGTTGTTGAAGTTAAGGCCATGAGCTGCCCAAGTATGTTGTCCTGAACCTTTAAATAATTCTTCGCTCCACTGTAAAAATCGACACAATGAAGGCGACTTCCCCCAGGGGCAGGTATCGCCACTCCCCATGGTAATCCGACCGTTAACTGACGCACCTCAGCCGTCGCTTCAACGAACCGACCTTTAATATTGGCGAGATAAGCAGCCCCTGCCTGGGCAGCGGCCCAAGCTTGCTCCCAAAGCTGAGGGTCGGCACCTTGTTCGGGAAGGCGACCAGCTATCCATCTATTCTCAAATACCTCCGGTAGAGTGTCATATCTTCCGGTTGACGCTAGCACCTTGAGTACGCGCTTTACCAAGCCACGAGCTTGTAAAGACGGATTAGGCGAAAGTTCTTGGCCCATTTCCAATCTGTAGCGGTAAAAGTATTGTCGAGGGCAACGGTAATAGGCGAGGAACTCTTCGTTTGAAACGGATGAGGGCACAACCAGTTTAGGCGTCTGGATAACCCCCGTCGCTTGACCACTCGAAAACGGTCCTGAACGGACGAAAAGCACATTTCGTTCTACTGCCCCCTCAAGCGCGGCGACAGACTTAAATGGATAATCTTCACTGCTTTGATAGATACAGAGAGAATCTCTAGCTCGCGAAACCGCGACGTAGAGCAGATTATGCTTTTCGACTTCCGACTCATATTCATACCGCCTCACAGAACTACCAAGTGCTTGCGGTGGCAATAAAGGACTAGGCGACTCTGAACCTGAAAAATCTTCACCATTTACACATGCTAGATGTACTGCTTGAAACTCCAAACCTTTGCTTGAATGAATGGTCATAACTCTCACGCCTTCAATATCATTTGTTTCTGGCGGAAGTTCACGGTCGATAAATACATCGCGAATTTGCTGGCGGAGTCTAAGCCTATTAAGTAGCCTGAATAGTGTTGGACGCTTGCGGTCACCATCTCCAATTCGAGCCATGTATACAAACTGCCACTGGGCAAGCCTTCGAAGATGTCCGTCGATACTTTCATCTGCTAGGTCTGCCAACAAGTAACGCCGTTCAAGAAGAAGCTCACAAAGAAAATCCCACGGACTAGTTGACCAAGAGAAACCATGAAGTTTTTGTGCGAGGTAACGACGACTGTCTTGAGCATCGGTTGATATCGCCAAGGTTTCTGTTGCTAGCCAACCGTTTCGCTGAAGTGAGCCATCAAGCGAAACAGCTTCAATTATCACCCTTACATCTGCACCAGTCATGCGTGGGGATGTGAGCTCACCAACCCGTAATAGCGCTCTGGGACTACGTTCGACTATGAGCTGAATGACAGCAAGAATGTCTTTGACCTCTGAACGTTCAAGAAGCTCACCGACATACAGCACGGGTAAACCTGAAGCTTTGAGTTCTTTGGCTGCCTCGGCCACTGCCACCCCTTTCCGAGAAATGACGACCTGTTCCCGCAACGGTATACCATTCGCAAGGTCGCGATGCACGTTGTCCACAACGCCTTTCCACATCGATTGTCTTGAAGAAGCTTTTATGAAAGCAGCGTCGCGATTGCCAGGCCCTCTGAGGCACTTGGGTATAATCAACGGAAGCTTTGCCTGAAGAGGATGAAGCTCGCCAACGGCAACCGTAACGTCAACCACCTCCTGAGAACTACGACGATTCATGACCAGGTTGTACTGCTTAGCTGATTCAAACTGCTTATCAAATTGCAATAAAGCGCCAAAAGATGCGCCACGCCAGTGATAAATTGCCTGCCTAACGTCTCCGACCACCCAGAGAGAATTCGCATTTAGCGACACCTGAGTCGCTAACTCAATCATAGCGACTGTCAAGTCTTGAAATTCATCTACAAGCACATGCTGATATTGGTCGCAAATATCAGTGAACTTCACACGGTCAGACGCAATCGCCATTGCAGGGGCAGCTACAAGGTCAACAAAGTCAACCGTCCCTGCCTTTTTAAGCGCACCTTCATAAGCTTTTGCTACAGTGGCCACATCGCGAAGTTGGGCTCTTTCGTCCTCATCAATTACAGTACTCAAGGCTTTTGCAAGAAACTGGTCAACGCTAACCAACTCCTCCTTGACCCTTAACCATGTGTCGATTACTTGAGGTAGCCATTCATAAGGGTCATCCGTGCGTTTGAAATACTCCAAAGTTACCCCAGCGAGTTCCCTTGCAGTAATCGTTACTTGAGTAATCTTGTCCGATACAGCAACGTCTGGAGCAACTCCAAAGTGCTGGTAATACTTTCGTTGGAATTCCAAACCGAAAGCGTGGAATGTACCTGCCCATATTTCTGATGCTCCTTTTACTCCTGCGCGTTGAAGCCTATCAACGAGTTCAGCCGCCGCCTTGTTGGTAAAAGTCAAAACCAGAATCTTGCGTGGTTCTACGTGGTCAAGTTCAATTAATTTCTTAACACGCTGAATAAGTGTGGTGGTTTTACCTGTTCCAGGGCCGGCTACGACATGAACATGCTTCTCGGCGGCATTAATCGCTGCAATTTGGTCCGGACTCGGCGGCGGTAGTGGCGAGGGAGCCTTTGGGACATAAGGGGGCAGGAGTACTGAGTCGAGAATTTGCTGACGAGCGACTTCAAGAGGTAATCCGAGCTCTTTAGCAATTTGTCGAGGCCCTTTACCAGAAACAAACATGGCTCGTGCCACTTGCCGAGGAAGAAGAAGCTCTCTGCCGAAGACATTTTTTTGCAGTTCATCACGCTCACGGGCACCGTAAGCCTCAACATACGCCGCGGCTGGCGAGGATGCGATAAATCCCTCGGCGTTCCGATAAACGGTATCTTCATCGATATCAGGGTCTAATGCGAAATGGCCCAGTTCATGAGCAATTAAATAAGCTTTATCAGCCCAATGATAGTCCTGCCTGCAATAAAGCCAACGTTCAGAGCGACGAAGAGTTGCATGGCCTCCCTTGAGAACACCACTTGTATGAGGAACTTCTTTTATTCCCAGATTTAGAACATTCTCAACGTTTCCAAGCAAATCCTTCGTTGGAATTGGGTTGGCTGCGTGGCTCCCAACCAACTCATATCGAAGCTTTAACGCCTCTTCACGCGCGCGGAGAAACGGACTCATATCAATCGATTTCCTTATCAATATGAAGTAGACGAGTCGCCTCATCCCCCGATACACCGGTCTCTTTAACAGCGGTCTCCCAACTCACAGGATGTAAATTTACAGATGGCTTCCCATTTGCTTTGAAAGCCTGTGCCTGCTGGAATTGAAAGTTCAGCGAGAAAACCTCGGCTAAAGCTGCGACCTGCACATGAAGCCTTGCCGCCAAGCGTTTCAACAGCACGAAAGGAGCAGACACTTCACCACTGACCATTTGATTGAAAAGGTCGACTCTTTCACCCAATCCAATTTGGAAAGCAAAGTTCCTTGCTGCTGGCCCCCGGCACTGCTTCAAAGCCTTCTTAACTTCAGTCACAGCGTCAGTATTTTTATACACCGCACTGAGCATCACACTACGAGTTGCATCGAAGAGGGAAGAATCAAATTCAACCTCATTATCATCGCAAGCATTATCAAACATCAAAAACGTCTCGGAGATTTCAGCCGCATATTGCGGATGACTGAGTGTGAGTTCCTTCCATTGTTGTACAGAGGGATTGGGGTGTGTGGCAAGAAAAGCCTCGATTATCGAAGTAGCTTCCTTCTTGACAATGTTATTTTGTTCAGACATGTGAGTATCCTTTCTTAAGTGCCAGCAGCGCCTCCCTTAAATACTTCTGTACGGAGCGTTCACTTAGGCACATTACCGCGCTGGCTTGTTTTTGCGTCATTTCTTGGAGATAAACAAGAGTCACAGCTGTCCGCTGTTTCTCTGGAAGGAATAAAACAGCGTTACGACATTCCCTAATCAGCTGTTGCCTCTCCAATACTTGCTCAGGTGTTAGAGCAAACTCATCAACGACCTGGTCAATCGGCGAAAGACTGCTACCGTCTTCGTCGTGAGAAACTGCAAATTCATCAATGGAGGGTGCGACATTCTTTTGACTAATTTGGGATTTAAGCCAATCTAGAAGCCTAGTCTTAACGAAGTGACCGAACGCCACTTCAGCAAAACACACCTCCACCTTGCTTTGAAAAATCCGTTCACAAACATAAGCCGCAGCCTCAATTTTTGATTCACTGCTGCCGTTTAGAACCCCAAACCAGCTTATTTCTTTGCGAAAAAATCGGCTGAGCTCGCGGACCAATCTTGCGTTTAAGGTAAGTGCAATCTCATTTCTGACAAGAGAAACAGCGCCATAGTTACATCGAGCCAAAGTCACAAGAATTTCTGACGGTATGTATCCAGGGTGGTCATACTTCTGGATTGCCAACGCAGCAAGTAACTCGTCTTGACTCATTTTGAATACCTTCGCGAGCCAAAGTTCGTGCTCTGGCCGGCGAATATAGTTCGTCAAAGTTTCGACATCTTCCGCAACGATGTCCATGCTCTCATCATCTTCAACTACTGCCTTTCGAACCATAAATCTCGTCACAGACAATAAGCGTCGTGTGCTCTCTCCTCAGTTGCTTAATCGAGACAACTCAAAAAAACCAGAACACTTCCGAAAAAAATTTACATCTGCCTACTGGCCGAAAACCAAAAATGCGGTGCTAATGACCCCAGTCGAACGACACGGAGGCACAGCACCAAATCACCCATCCACGGCGAAAACAGAAGAGGTGCCAGACCAGCCACCACAGGAACACATTGGGTACTTAAACTTACCACCCCCCAACGACCACACACAAGTCGCAAAGTCCGCCATTGGCTCAATCACTCAAGCAATCCACGTCAAAAATACAACTCAACGCTCGGCCTTGAAGGGTATAAACACGATAGCTAAACAGGTCGTGGGCGACACCCAAAGAAAAAGACATAGTTACCAGATTTTATACAATTCGAATAAAGTTGATGATGCCAAGCAAAAGGTAGACCTAATAATCTTAAAAGTTTTACTTGTTTGATATCCAAGTTGAAAAATTAAAAAATAAATTAAATACGCCGTATAAAAATGATTACTAAACAAATCATCAACAATCAACGAACTGATTAGAGGGTAATGAAAAAAATCTAAAAATGACACCAATTTTTAGATTTAATTACAGGACAAATTTAACTAAATACAAAGACTTGCGAAAAATTAATTACAATGCTACAAATGCACTGTAATTATTGAAAGAGTTCGCTATCATGCATAGAAACCAAACAATTCAAGCAAATCAATTTCAAATAAGCTATGGATTTAACTACCAGATAAATTATTATCAAATCAGTTCGCTATCACTTAATCGAGATGATAACGAAATGAAGCTACTTATTACACCATTGAAACTCGTCTATGACGAGTACATAAAGACAAACTGCCTCAGCAATCCTCTTGACCCTTTGTCAATCAACAGAGCATACAAGAGTGACACCACCAGAGCCCTTTTGGCTTATCTGAAGATTACAGAGGGCCTTGAGCTCCAATCCCTACATGAATTATCTGATGACTTTAAACTGCCTGCCAGCCTGAAATCATATGATGATGCAAGCCAACATTTCGGACTCGTTAGAGAAAGTCTGCTGGCAGCAGGAGATAAAAAAACTACCACCAATAATCGAATAAGTCGACTGGGGAGATTCTTTGAGTTCTATTTTCTTAGTTTCCCGCCTGAACTGCCAATTCCATTGCGCGCTCCAAGACTTAAAAACCCGACAGATACATTTAAATGGTGTGGTAAAAACTTAACTCGTCAATCTACACGCGGAAAAGACTTAACCACATTTGGCAAGCGTCTTTCATCAATTCTTGAACAAACAAATCTCGGACCATTTCAGTTCTTTGAAAAACTAAATCAAAAAAATCTTCCAACTGGAGATATCAAAGGTCACGATTTTTCCAACTGGACTAATCAAAAGACTTTACCTGCCAATCGCAAAATGAAAAGTATCCGGATTCTGGAGGATTCGATTTTGGCTTTTCTACATTCAGAAGGTCATCCACTGGCAAATACTCTTCCACGAAACTTTCTTTCCTCAGTCGCCAGTACAGTTAGCTTTACGCACGACGAAATTGTAGGAGAGTCTAAAGATGAGAACGGGAGAATCCATGTCACGTCCTTCAAGCAACCTTCGGGCCGAAGACGGGCTAGCAACCTTATACTCAAAAAAGATTCTCAACTTTGGCAGAACCTTCGAGTCATCGTGGAAAAAAGGGTGGCGCAATCGAATCTCAAATTACATCCGGTGGGTTTAACACGCAGCGGGACTCTTTCCAAATCCAAAGGCGGCCAGCATGATGGATTACTCTGTTTAGAGCAAGCAGGAAAAATGTTTTATGCACCAGGTCAATCCGTTTATATCCAGGCATTCTGCGCTGTTATCAATATAGCCCGCCTACACCGCATTCTCTCGGTAGGTGAAGAGTCCGTTCATCTTTGGACATCGACAATCTTCTTGCGTCTATTGAGTGAAATCAGTAATCCGTTAGAACGCTCAACCGCGTTGCGCAACTATCGAACAGTCAGAGCATGGCTTTTCCAAGTCAACGCAGGCGATATTTTGACTGTTGAAGATTCTTACTCCCAACTTCCTGAACGATTCAGAAGCTCAGAAGTAGGCAATTCGACAACGAAAGAAGAGTTGTCTCGACTGACGGAAAAGTACAGTTCTTTCATTCAACGAGCATCGGATTCTAAAAAGAAAACCGTAAGACTTTACCTGGAACGCAACTTTTCTGATTTCCCAGAAAATACGGACATTAAACGAATTTATGCCCCTTTCATGAGCCGAGTGAATGAAATATACGCATCGCGTAATAGATACCACCGCGGGTCGTTCGCTTACCATAATGCAGTGCGAAAAGCAGCTGTGCTAGCTGTGCTGGTATGCAAACCAATGCGTATTGGGTCTCTTGCGCAAGCAAGATTTTCAGTCAATGGTTACTTCACCAACAACTCGTTCCACAAGTCAGGGAACATCTGGACGTTTGAAAGCATTGAATCCAAAAACAACAACAAACCGAGCGGATTCCTTTTTGAAGAATTCACCCCTATTTTTGATGAGTATGCTCATTTCAGTAGGGATTTCTTCTTACCAAAGGACGGCTCTGTGTGTGACCTGTTGTTTCCCAACGGACATCAATCAGCAAGCTCACTTTATGACCTCGCGGCCGACACATTGGCAAATATAAAAAGTGTGAACTTCACCGCGCACGTACTCAGAACACTCTGCGGTACGGTGCTTTGTATGCTTGGGAAGCCAGAGGTCGCAGCCGGCATGCTGAATGACACCCTAGAAACAGTATTAAAGTCCTATGCAGACTGCCTGCCCAACAATCGCAGCTCCCAATGGCATCAAATGATTGTAAAAAGCAACCCATCAAAAAGTACCCTCCCCTAACCTTCGGTTAGGCATCGCTTTAACCCCTGCTGCTTAATTAAGAAATTAAGCTAGGTGGCATTGTTATCCGCGGATGATGTTAGGTGGCCAGTTTGCGCTGGAATTCATGTCGAATTTGGGCCTGCATACGCAAGGGTATTTGCGTTGGAATGTCCTTTTAGAACCGGCAGAAAATATCATCTTAGGTGGACTACAACGGGTCACTTGCGCACCCGATGCTCGAGATTTGTTTTCCAGCGAAGTTCAGCTTAATTTCTTACAGGCGGTTAAATAATCCTCTTCATTCTTATTAAGCTATTGATATATAAAAGCAAAGTGAAAACCAGTAAATGTTTTTTGAGATTGTAAGTGCTAAACGATGAGTTATCAGCTCATACATCGCAATCATGTCTGTCCAAATTTCTGGTGAAGGTCAACACAAATCCACCCTCTGCTTCAGTCAATCTTTCAAGTTTTCAGATAGCCCTCTTAGCAGTAACAAGACGCTGGGCGAGTCTAAAATCAAGAATCTTCATTTCGACAGCCGAAATGACTGTTTCTATTTGAAAATGAAAACCCCGAAGCGCTTCAAGCACGTATACCGGCGCGAGCACATTCGTCGGAGCCTGAGCACTTGTAACTATGGCGTTGCGGCAATACGGGTTACTGAGAAAAGAAACCAGGTCATTGATGAGTTGGAAGCTTTGCTTGTTCGAGGCAAGGTCAAGAATACAAAAAGTACTACTGTGCCTAAAACAGAGCACCACCTACTTGAAGCTCACATCCCTGCAATCATCCACAACTTCAAGACTGCAGCTCTCAGTGCGGACCAAAAAACACGCGAAATGATGGGTGATGATGATTTGGACACTTACTGCGAAAACATAGAACACGAGCTAAAAAATGTAACACGCACTTTAGCTCGAATGAAATTTAAAGAGTTTTTGCCGCTTACAAGGGAGCTGCTGAATAAGGAAAAATTAACCAGTCCCGCAAATAAAACTCTTGAGATGCTGACTGAAGCAGTGGCAATTGCACAAGGCGACATCCTAAAAACAATCAAAAAACGTAACCAGGGTGAATTTGCAGATTTACACAACAGAACTGCATGTATCGAGGCACGCGGCCTTCCAACTCTTCGTGATGCACTTATCCATTGGACACAGATTCAATCAAATGACAAAACCATCCAAGCCCATCAAAACTGCGTAGCAGAGTTCGAGTCTATCGCAGGCAATGTCCCGCTGGCCTCCATTTCTGGTGCAACAGTTGAGTGCTACGCAAGTAAACTGGTCGATAAACAACTCTCAGGAGCCACAATTCGAAACCGCGTGGGCTATTTGCACGCCATGGTTTCCCGTTATGTTGAATACATCAAAAGAACTGAATCAGACCCCACGGTGATGGCGCTTAAGCTAGGTAAGCAACTCATTGATGATGACAATCCATTCATCAAAACTCATCTACCTTTAGTCAAAAACAAGGATTCTGAGAAAAAGCGTCAGCCGTTTGAAGTGGATGATGCGCAGCAAATCTTAAACACTGTTCAGATTTCAGAGAGCGAGATTGGCGGGACATCAACAGAGACCTTGGAATTCGGCATGTTCGTCAAGCTGGCATTTTTTACCGGTGCGCGCTGTGAAGAATTAGCGCAACTAAGAGCTTCAGATTTAATCTACGTGCATGGACATCCCTGCTTGCACCTGCACAACAAAAACGGAAACAACCTGAAAACAACGTCGAGCGTTCGAAAGCTACCGCTGCACGCGGAACTCATAAATGGTGGTGTGCTTGAATTTTTGCAGTCAAAGCTTGATGAAGGCTCCGACACGCTGTTGTTTAATGCGATTGTCGGCAAAAGCAAAGACGGCAAAAAGGGGGGTGCAATTGGAAAGAGATTTGAACGATTACTCAAAAAACTGGGGCTCAAACAACCTGGGCTCTGCCTGCACAGCGCGCGATACAACGCAAAACAAGCATTGACTAGTTCAGGTTGTAACGCGCAGGCCACTAACGCTTATTTTGGTCACTGGGATAGGAGTTCGTCAGGGATTTACATGTCTGAAAAGGGTGGCCTTTTTAACACAAGCTCACTCATTTCAGCAATTAAATCCACTGTGTTTCCCTATTACATCAGCCCAAAGTAGCTTCTTTGAAATTTGGCAACCTCCTGCGTCGTCGAAAAATCAAACGCGACGCAGGTGGGCGAAAACCAGGATATAACAATGAAAACTATCCAATATGTAGATGACTAAAATCAAGCTCAGGATACGCCAATAATTCGATAGCCTTCACAAGCTCGGGGAACGGGTATTGCCTGTCCTCCGCACGCATATAGACTCGTGAGGCATCTCCGGAACTACTCCAATGTCCCGTCAATGCGTCTCGGACTTCATTCGCAATTCCCTGAAATGTGCATTGTTGCTTGAAGGTGTATCGAAATGAGTGAAAATCCAGCCGAGAGTCTGTGAGCTTGATGGAGTCTAAGAACCGAGCAAACCACTTGCCAGCAGCATTCGAAAATATCCCGTGACTGTTTGCATTTGAAAGACTTGGAAACACGCGCTCGTGACCCAAAACCCTCATCTGCTCAATATGCTTTAGGAATCCGCACGTAATCAGCTGCTCATGAATTGGGACGCGGCGAAAACTACTTTGAGTTTTGAGCTTTTGCCCTTCTTCCAGATTGGCAAATCGAATGGCGTGCACTCCATTGATTACCTGAATGTCTGAAAGATACAGCTGGCAGATTTCTTCCAGTCTGGCTCCTGTGAACATACCAAGAAGTGGAAGCCAATATGCTGCTTCCGACACTTGACCTTTCACTACATGACCTTGCCTGTAAAGGCTTGAGTGGACTATGCGGCTTAACTCACTGTTTTCAAAAGCTCTGCGGTTTTTGGGTGGCCGAGTTGGCTGGGCGCGAATCTCAATGTGGTCAAACGGGTTTATGTGCAAATGCTCGATGAGCTCTTTTTGCCCATGACGGAACAGCGTAGCCAAAAATCCGAGGCGGTTTTCAATGGTTGATTTCGACAGACCTTTTTCAATCAGCAAGTCTCTGTACTTGCGCGCATGATTGCGCGTGAGCTGCTCAACCACGACTACACCTGCGCAACGCGCGAACTCTTCTAGTGCGTTCTCAACAGTGGTGATTGTACGCGGACGCGTCTGGGTCAATTTCCAGTCCTCCAGCAACAGATAAAGCGTCACTGAACTTGGTGAATTCACTGGTTTGGTTGGTGGCGTAGCATTTTGATGAGCGACCGATGTCAGTATCGGTGCTTGTGCAGACTTTGAAGGCACCAGAAGAAAGCCAGGTTGCGTTTGTGTCAGCGAGCCTAGGTGGTTAGCAGCAAGCATTTGCTCGACGGCGTGCGTAAGCGTTTTGAGCTGATTGAGAATTGCAGACGGGTCCCAGCCCGCGGTTGCGTGAGCGCTCGTCACGTCAATACATGCAGGTGATATCCGAGTTTCAACTGCCCCGCCCTGCTTGCCCTGGTCAAATTGATAAATTTGCAATTGACCATGGCGATTGTTCGCTTGAGGTGACATCGCCGCACCTAAGCCATTGAGCTGCTCAAGCGCACTCTGGCGGCGGAATCGTGCCACCGTCTCGTCAAACAAAGAGATTTCAGCGCGCAGACGCACTTGTGCAACATGCAAAAGTTCTGTATCCAAAGAGCGCCATATTTGTTGTCCAGCGTGTTCTGGAAATGCACCTCGCGCATCGACTGGTATTTTTCGTTTGAAGTAGTAAACGCCAGACCTCGTAAACAGATATTGCGACCCAGCGACTTTCCTAGTTTTAGAACTACCCTTCCCTTTTGCGGAAAGACCACCAGAAGCTTCTAGGACGCTCTCATCGTTGTTACCACTAGATTGTCCCTGTGTGCCCTGTAAGAACCGACCAGAGACCGTCTGGACGCGTTGAGCCTCGTTCGAGATTTGAATGCCTTGTACATCCGTTGGACGGAAATCCGAGGCGGTGGTTTTGTGATTAGAGACCAGAGCCTGGGATACGAATTGATTGTTGAACTTCGTTGAATACATAACGTGGTCTACCTTCCAGAGGTGATGATGGAAAGACCGTGGGTTTACAGATGCAGTTGAAAAGACGCATGGGGGTCGCGACGCAGAGCGCACAAAAGTAACGTCGAGCGGTTACTCAAATTGCTACCCCAAATTGCTATCCCAAACTGCTACCTTTTCTGCTATCCCAAGCGGTCGCCGGGGTAGCACGGATAAGCGTATCAAGGGGTCGTAGAAAAGAAAAAAGCCCTTGATTCCAAAAGGAATTCAAGGGCTTTTCTTACTGCTGGCGGAGTGGACGGGGCTCGAACCCGCGACCCCCGGCGTGACAGGCCGGTATTCTAACCAACTGAACTACCACTCCAAAGTTGGTTGCTGTTTCGCAATGTTGGTGGGTGCTGAGAGGCTCGAACTCCCGACCTAAGCCTTGTAAGGGCTCCGCTCTACCAACTGAGCTAAGCACCCGACGCTCACTGTTTTGCTAGTGTTTGTCATGCTGCGAATCAGCCAAGACCGCAATTATATACAAATTAACTCGGCCTGCAATACCTTTTGTCAAAAAAATTTTAAATTTAGTTCACTGCGTCTTTCAGGGCTTTGCCAGGACGGAACTTTGGCACTTTGGCTGCCTTGATTTTGATTGTTGCGCCAGTGCGTGGGTTACGGCCGCTACGTGCAGCACGCTTGCCAACTGCAAAGGTTCCAAAACCAACCAAAGTTACTGAACCACCTTTTTTCAAAGTAGTTTTAACAGCAGCAATCATTGCATCCAGTGCGCGACCAGCAGCCGCTTTGGAAATTTCTGCTGACTCAGCAATTTGATCGATCAGTTCGGTTTTATTCATGTAAAAAGCCCCCTCATGGTGACAAATAAAAAGTGCCCAAAATCAGGCACCACGTTGCTTCCAGTTCTTAATTTAGACATGCCTGAAACCAAGCTGTCAACACATTTTGCGGGCGGATAACCCTTATTTTTCAAGCCAGCTAAGGCTTTCCGCGATGCACAAAAAAAAACCTCCACATTTTCATGCGGAGGTCCATTTAAAATGTCGATTGATATCAGTGCTTTACACTTGGGTTTGCAGCAGCCTCATCAGCTTTGCCTGCAATCACCTCGGCTGGCTCGGAGACTGGCTCTGGGAGCGATTCAAGGGCATGTTGCAGCACTTGATCGATCCATTTCACCGGAATAATCTCCAAACTGTTCTTCACATTGGCTGGAATTTCCGCCAAATCCTTCACATTTTCTTCAGGAATAAGCACAGTTTTTATGCCACCACGGTGTGCAGCCAGCAACTTTTCTTTCAATCCACCAATGCCCAACACCTCACCACGAAGTGTAATTTCACCCGTCATGGCAACATCAGAACGCACCGGCATGTTCGTCAATGTGGACACCAATGCGGTGGTCATTGCGATACCTGCAGAAGGTCCGTCTTTCGGTGTAGCACCTTCAGGCACGTGCACGTGAATGTCACGTTTCTCAAAAGCGTCGTTGCGAATACCCAAGCGATTTGCGCGTGCGCGCACCACTGAACGGGCAGCCTCAACTGACTCTTTCATCACATCGCCCAAAGAACCTGTGCGAATCACATTGCCCTTGCCCGGCATGGACACCGTTTCAATGGTCAACAATTCACCACCCACTTCTGTCCAGGCCAAACCAGTCACCTGACCCACCTGGTTTTCTTTTTCGGCCATGCCGAAGTTAAATCGACGAACACCGAGGAATTTGTCGAGATTCTTTGGCGTCACCTGCACTTTCTTTTCGTTCTTGCCCAGCACCATTTGACGCACAACCTTGCGGCAAATCTTGGACATTTCACGTTCAAGGCCACGCACACCCGCTTCACGGGTGTAGTAGCGAATGACATCCCGAATCGAAGCTTCGGAAACACTCAGCTCTTCGTCTTTCACGCCATTGTTTTTCAACTGCTTGGGCAGCAAATACTTTTGCGTAATATTCACTTTCTCGTCTTCGGTGTAACCGCTCAAGCGAATCACTTCCATACGATCAAGCAGCGCATGCGGAATATTCAGTGAGTTCGCAGTGGCCACAAACATCACGTCGCTCAAGTCGTATTCCACTTCAACGTAATGGTCCACAAATGTGCTGTTCTGCTCCGGATCAAGCACCTCGAGCAAAGCCGATGCGGGATCACCACGGAAGTCTTGACCCATCTTGTCAATTTCGTCGAGCAAAAACAGCGGGTTACGAACACCCACTTTCGTGATGCTGTTCAGCACCTTGCCAGGCATAGAACCAATGTAGGTTTTGCGGTGACCACGAATTTCGGCTTCGTCGCGCACACCACCCAACGCCATGCGAACAAACTTGCGGTTTGTTGCCTTGGCGACAGACTGACCCAACGATGTTTTACCAACACCAGGAGGCCCTACCAGGCACAAAATTGGCGCCTTCAGTTTGTCAACGCGCTGCTGCACCGCGAGGTATTCAACAATGCGTTCCTTGACCTTCTCAAGACCATAATGGTCCTCATCCAGCACTTTCTCTGCGTTGGCCAAATCATTGTTGATTTTGGTTTTCTTCTTCCAAGGCAAACCCACCAGCACATCGATGTAATTGCGAATCACCGTGGCTTCGGCCGACATGGGTGACATCAGCTTGAGTTTCTTCAACTCAGCCTCGGCTTTCTTCAAGGCTTCTTTGGGCATGCGTGCAAGTTTGATTCGCTTTTCCAGCTCTTCCATGTCCGCGCCGTCTTCGCCCTCGCCCAGTTCTTTCTGGATGGCTTTCACTTGCTCGTTCAGGTAGTACTCGCGCTGGCTTTTTTCCATCTGGCGCTTCACACGACCGCGAATGCGCTTTTCCACCTGAAGAATGTCAATCTCGGTTTCGAGTTGTGACAGCAAGGCTTCCAGACGTTGGGCAATACTGAAGGTTTCCAGAATGGACTGCTTCTGCTCAAGCTTCAAAGGCAGATGCGAAACAATGGTGTCCGCCAAGCGGCCAATGTCTTCGATGCTGGCCAGCGATGTCAGAATTTCCGGCGGAATCTTTTTGTTCAATTTCACGTAGGAATCGAACTGTGCCATAACGGCACGCTTCATGGCCTCGGTCTCGGGGCTTTGCGAAGGATCGGGCAACAAGGGCAAGGCCGTGGCTGCAAAGTGAGTGCCTTCGTCCGTTACCTTGGTCAAGCGGGCACGCTGCACGCCTTCAACAAGTACCTTCACTGTGCCGTCGGGCAGCTTCAGCATTTGAAGAACATTGGCCACACAGCCAATGTTGTAAATGTCTTTGTCGCTGGGTTCGTCCTTGGTGGCAGATTTTTGCGCCACCAGTAGAATACTTTTGCCTGTTTCCATCGCGATTTCGAGTGCCTTGATGGATTTTGGACGGCCCACAAACAGAGGAATCACCATGTGTGGAAATACGACCACATCCCGCAAAGGAAGCAATGACAATTCGATGGGTTGTTCCGGAAGCACGTTAGTTGCTGACATATGAATCACCTATTAAATGCATAACCCTACAGTGGGGTTAAAACGCGCTTATTCAAGCTTTATTTCACGACAAATAAACAATACCACTGAAAAGAAAAAGCCCAACTGTTGAGCTGGGCTTTTTTAATCATTTTGCAATCTGTTTTGATCTGGTTTGCTGCATCAGGATTTGTCTTTGCTGCTGGCTACTTTGGGTTGGTCTTCGTAGATCAACAAAGGCTGGCCAACACCATTGATTGTGTTTTCATCAATCACCACTTTCTTGACATTGGTATCACCAGGGAGATCGTACATGATGCCCAGCAAAGCCTGCTCAAGAATGGTTCTCAAACCGCGCGCGCCGGTCTTGCGCTGAATCGCTTTTTTGGCGATTGCACTCAAGGCCGATGGACGAACTTCAAGTTCCGCTCCGTCCATTTCAAGCAACTTCTCGAATTGCTTGACCATGGCATTCTTGGGTTTTGTCAAAATCTCGATCAGTGCTGGCTCATCGAGCTCTTCGAGCGTGGCAATCACCGGCAAACGGCCCACCAACTCGGGGATGATACCGAATTTGATCAAGTCTTCTGGCTCGACTTCTGCCAGCAGGGTACCAACGTTACCCTCTTCCTTGCTTTTCACGGTGGCACCAAAGCCAATGCCGGAGCGCTCGGAACGATTGCGAATCACCTTGTCCAGACCCTCAAACGCGCCGCCCACAATGAAAAGCACGTTGGTTGTGTCAATTTGAACAAAGTCTTGATTGGGGTGTTTGCGACCGCCCTGTGGAGGAACGGATGCCACGGTGCCTTCGATCAACTTCAACAAGGCCTGTTGAACGCCCTCGCCCGACACGTCGCGCGTGATGGACGGGTTGTCGGACTTGCGGGAAATCTTGTCGATTTCGTCGATGTAGACAATGCCGCGCTGCGCTTTCTCAACTTCATAGTTGCAGCTTTGCAGCAGCTTCTGAATGATGTTTTCGACGTCTTCACCCACGTAACCCGCTTCGGTCAGCGTGGTTGCATCGGCGATCACAAAGGGCACATTCAACAAACGGGCCAGGGTTTGCGCCAGCAATGTTTTGCCAGAGCCCGTGGGGCCGACCAGCAAAATATTACTTTTCGTCAACTCAATGTCGTCTTTCTTGCTCATGTGGCGCAAGCGCTTGTAGTGGTTGTATACCGCTACAGCCAACACGCGCTTGGCTTTGTCTTGACCGATTACATATTGATCAAGAATTGAACGAATTTCCTGGGGAGTGGGCAGTTTGTCGCCACCACCAGTGGCAGTGGCTTCGGCTGCTTCGTCGCGAATAATGTCGTTGCACAACTCAATGCATTCATCACAGATGAACACAGAGGGCCCTGCGATCAATTTCTTCACCTCATGCTGGCTTTTGCCGCAGAAGGAGCAATACAGCAGCTTTTCGCTGGAGCCTTTCTTTTCTGACATCTTTTATCCTCTGGAAAGCCCCCCGTGGGGGCAATCAAGAAATCCAGGTTTAATGTTACTGCAGTTACTTCTTGTCGGCCGGTGACACACGGTGCTTCAACACGTCGTCAATCAAGCCGTACTCTTTTGCAGAGTCTGCACCCATAAAGTTATCACGATCTGTGTCTCGTGCAATCTCTTCAATTGACTTACCTGTGTTCTCAGCCAGTATTCCGTTCAATTTTTCACGCAAATACAGGATTTCCTTGGCGTGAATTTCAATGTCGGATGCCTGCCCCTGAACACCACCCAAAGGCTGGTGAATCATGATGCGGCTGTTGGGCAAGGAAAAACGCTTGCCTTTGGTGCCAGAGGACAACAGGAAGGCACCCATGCTGGCAGCCAAGCCTGTGCACAATGTAGACACATCGGGCTTGATGAACTGCATGGTGTCATAAATGGCCATACCCGCAGACACAGATCCACCAGGGCTGTTGATGTACAAGGCGATGTCTTTGTCCGGGTTTTCGCTCTCGAGGAACAGCATTTGGGCCACGATAACGTTGGCCATTTGGTCGTTGATTGGGCCAACCAGGAAAATGACACGCTCCTTGAGCAAGCGCGAATAAATGTCATAGGCCCGCTCGCCCCGACCACTTTGCTCAATCACCATGGGCACATACATATTGCCTTGGGTTTCAAGCGCACCAGAATTGTTCATGTTGTTAGTCATAGAGCGAGGGTTCCACATCATTTATTTATTTCCCATCAGTTCGTCAAAGGACAATTTCTTTTCAACCACTTTGGATTTGTTCAAAGCGAATTCAACCACATTGTCTTCCAGAATAACCGCTTCTACATCCGCCAAACGGGCGCGGTCTTGAAAATACCACTGCATCACTTCAGCGGGGTTTTCATAACTTTGAGCCTGCTCTTCAATGAAGGCACGCACTTGCTCGGGTTTGGCTTGCAAGCTGTTGTCTTTCACCAAGTCTGAAACGATCAGACCCAAGCGAACGCGACGCTCGGCTTGTGCAGCAAAAATGTCTTCCGGCAACTGGATTTCTTCAACATTCTGCATGCCACGGGCTTTCAGGTCCTGGCGGGCGCGAGAGGCCAGTTCAGTTGTTTCAGATTGAATCAGGGCCTTGGGCACATCGAATTCAGTCACTTTCAACAAGGCGTTCATCACCGCTTCTTTGGTTTGTGCCTTGGTGCGATTGCTGACTTCGCGGCTCAAATTAACCCGAACATCGTCACGAAGCTTTTCCAGTGAACCGTCGGCAATGCCCATGGCCTTGGCGAACTCTTCGTTCAGTTCGGGCAACTGTGGACCTTCAACTTTCTTGATTGTGATTGTGAACTGGGCAGTTTTGCCAGCGACATCTTTACCGTGGTAATCCTCGGGGAATGCCAGATCAAAAGTTTTCTCTTCGCCTTTTTTCAAGCCTTTTGCTGCGGCTTCGAATTCAGGCAGCATTTGGCCCTTGCCAATGACAAACGAGAAGTCTTCAGCAGTACCACCATCAAAGGGTACGTCGTCAATTTTGCCAACGAAATCCAGAGTTACTTTGTCTTCTTCTGCTGAGCCACGATCGGCCTCGGCAAAGTTTGCGCGCTGCTTGCGCAAAATTTCAATGGTTTTGTCCACTTCAGAGTCAGAAACCTCAACCACTGTTTTCTCGATTTCAAGCGTGGCAAAGTCGCCAAACTTCACTTCAGGGAACACCTCGAAAATCGCATTGAATTCGAATGCGTCATCAGCAGCGTCCTTGGCGGCTTCAATACGGGGCTGACCAGCCACTCGCAGATCCTGCTTTTGAACTTCTTCGCTGAATGTGCGGCCGATTTCGTCGCTCAACACTTCGGAATGTACTTGAGGGCCGTAGTTCTGTACCACCATTTTCATGGGCACTTTACCTGGGCGGAAACCGGGCATGCGAGCTGTGCGAGCCACCTTTTTCAGGCGCTTTTCAACTTCAGCATTGATTTTTTCAACCGACAGCTTCAAGGAAATGGTTTTCTCGAGTGAGCTGGCAGTGGTGGTTGTTTCAGTCATTTGGAACTCTTGAACTAGTTGCCCTGGCGAGGTTGGCCAAGGGGATGGTTAATGGGCGTAAAGGCTCTACAATTGCCGATATCTTACACAAGTATGAAGCTGCTTTGGCGGGGGCTTGGTAAAACTGGACCGCCCCAGAAGCGATATACCCGGGGCACAAGAGGGGTGGTGCGGATGAAAGGACTCGAACCTTCACGTATTGCTACGCCAGAACCTAAATCTGGTGCGTCTACCAATTTCGCCACATCCGCATGTAGGCGCGCATTATAGCCCGATTTTAACTTTTAAGCCCTTACAATGTCATTTATTGACTGCATTACCCCCATTTAGAAGGTGATATGGCTGTATCTCTTGAAAATCCGCTTGCTTACTGCCGCGAGAAAGTGAGTGGAGAAACTGCCTCCCTGCACTATGCAACGCTGTTTCAAACCGATGAATTCAAAGCGTTTTGGCTGGGCTGCTTTACGCTGAACCACGAATTACGCCAGGCTTGCCTGAAACAGCTTGAGGCTGGCCTGACACAGGTCAAACTGGGCTGGTGGCAAAACGCCTTGGCCAACGCGGTAGAAAACAGCAACCCCCACCCTGTTATCACGGCCATTTCAAAACCAGTGATTGCAAAAATACCCCCTGAGCATTGGGGAGAATTGATCAACAGCGTGGCCAGTGGTTGCGAGCCCAAGCGCTACAACAGTTTGGCGGATTGGCACAACGATGTTCTGCAAGAGACCAAACCGTGGGGCAAGGTGATTCAAGCCCGTTTTACAGATTCCGACACAGATTGCACTGAATTGCTGGAATTCTGGACCACCGCCACCCAGCTGTGTCAGCTTCTTCGGCTGGCCAAGTACCTGGACCAAGGGTTTCAACCACTGCCAGTTGATGTGCTGGCCCAGCATGGCGTAACTGCCGAACAACTTAAACGCAGGGGGCACAGTGAGGCCACCAGGTCTTTGTTTCAGCAAGTGGGCGAACATTTGCTTGAGAAAGCCAACGGTGCCTGGAAAACCATGCCGGCAGACCAACGCCTGTTTGCCAGGCCACTGCGGGCGTTGTTCAGAATGCGCGTTGCAGAACTGAAGGTGCATGAGGCGGCAGGCAACAAAATGTTAACCGAACAAAAAATCATCACCCCTTTCAAGAAATTCAGCACCGCGTGGACCACACAAGTGCTGAGGTGGTGAGGAATTTACTCAGGTCACAACCTTGGCTTGCGTATCCGATACGCTGCGGCATAAAGCGCCGGCAAGAAAAACAGAGTTAACAAGGTGGCAACGATTAGGCCCCCCATGATGGCCACGGCCATGGGCCCCCAAAACTGGGAACGCATCAACGGGATCATGGCTAGCACGGCGGCGGCGGCTGTCAATAAAATTGGACGCGAACGCCGAATGGTTGAACCGATGATGGCCTCGAACGGATCAACGCCTGCTGCCCTGTCTTGTTCGATTTGGTCTACCAAGATCACCGAATTTCGAATAATCATGCCAAACAGGGCAATGACACCCAGTTGTGCCACAAATCCAAACGGGCGTGCGGTAATGATCAAAGCCAAAGCCGCACCAATAATACCCAGTGGGCCAGTGAAATAGACCAGCAAGGTTCTGCCGAAGCTCTTGAGCTGCAGCATCAGCAAGGTAAGTACGATAAACAGCATCAATGGCACGCTGGCCATGATCGACTGCTGGGCTTTGCCAGAATCGGCAGCCAGACCATCCAGCTTCACACCCACCCCAAGTGGCAGCTCTGCACGCAAGGGGTCAAGGGCTTTGTTCATGGCCAAAGCCACCGTGGTGCCTTGAATACCCGACACCACATCGGCCTTCACGGTGATTGCGAATTCCCCACCCTCACGCCAGATAACGCCCGGCTCAAAACTCATATCGACCTTGCCCACCTGTGACAAGGGTACGTACGAGCCACTTGCCGTGGGCACGTTGGCATTCATGAGCTCAGCCAGGGTGTCGCGCTCGCTCTCGGGGTTACGAAACACAATGTCGATCAGACGGTTGTTTTCACGGTACTGCCCTATGGTGGCGCCCGACAAAATAACATGCGAGGACTCGGCAATGCTTTGGCTGCTGACTCCCAAGGCCCGTGCACGGGCCTGGTCCACTTCCACTTTCATAACCTTGATGTTTTCATTCCAGTTGTCATGCGTGCCGCGGGTGTATTCACTCGATGCCACGGCCTCTTTCACCTTGTCGGCCACCACACGCACCACGCGCGGATCAGGGCCCTGCACCACAAACTGAACGGGATAGGTCACGGGTGGCCCATTGGGCAACAAGGTAATTCGCGGACGAATATCGGGAAAACTACTTTCCAGGTGCTCTTTGAGTTTGCCTCGAAGTACCTCACGGTCTTCGAAGGTTTTGGGAATCACGATCAGTTCGGCCAGGTTACTTTGCACAAACTTTTGATCAAGCGACAGGTAAAAGCGCGGTGCCCCGTCGCCAACAAAACTCGCATAACCTTGCACTTCGGGTTGATTGGCCAACCACTGCTCCAGGCGAATGGCCTGTTTTTCTGTTTCTTCAAATGCGGTTCCCTCGGGCAACCACAAATTCACCATGATCTCCAGGCGGTTGGAATCAGGGAAAAACTGCTGTTCAATGAATTTGAAAGAATACCCGCCCCCGATAAACGCAAGCACGGTGACTGCAATCGTGATCCAGCGGTGATTCACGCACACCTCAATCCACTGGCGGAATCGCTGGTAAAACGGGGTGTCAAATACCTCGGAATGCCCCTCACCGTCCTTGGGCTTCTTCAGCAACCAATAACCAATGTAGGGCACAAAAATAACTGCCACAAACCACGACAACACCAGCGCAATCGCAGTCACCGCAAAAATTGAGTAGGTGTATTCACCGGCTGCAGATTGAGCCAAAGCAATGGGCAGAAAACCCGCTGCGGTAATCAGCGTGCCCGTGAGCATTGGAATGGCGGTGGAGTCATAAGCAAATATGGCCGCATCGAAGCGTGAATAGCCCTCTTCCAGTTTGCGAACCATCATTTCAACTGCGATGATTGCATCGTCGACTAACAAACCCAAGGCAATAATCAGCGCGCCCAAGGAGATTTTGTGCAGGTTGATGTTGAAAAAGGACATGGCCAGGAAAGTCAGCGCCAGTACCAACGGAATGGTCAACCCAACCACAAGGCCAGGTCGCGTATCAATGCGAAACGGTTTGCTGTGCAGACCAAGGCTCAAAAAGCTGACAGCCAGAACAATCACAATTGCTTCAATCAACACCTTCACAAACTCGCTGACCGAGGTGCTCACTGACTTGGGTTGATCCGCAACGCGTTGTAGTTCAATACCGATTGGAAGTTCAGCGAGAATTCGTCGTTCCACCTTCTCTAACTCTTGGCCAAGGCGAATGATGTCACCACCATTGACCATGGAGATACCGAGCCCGATCACCTCTTTGCCATTGAAGCGCATTTTGGAAACAGGTGGATCTTGATAGCCACGATGCACATGGGCAATGTCTTTGAGCAACAGTGTATTTTTGCCCGCCCGAATCGGGGTGTTGGCAATGTCTTCGATCGATTCAAACTGCCCCTGAACACGTGACCACACTTTTTGGTTTTCCAGGCTTAAAACACCCTGAGAGGTCACAGCATTCTGGCTGTTGATTTGATTGAAGATGTCTTGCGCAGAAACCCCCAATTGCGCAATTTTGTAATGCGATATGTCGATGAAGACCTTCTCTGGCTGAACACCAAACAACTGAACCTTGGCGACATCGGGGACCTTCAGCATTTCCTGTCGCACTTGTATTACAAAATCTTTCAACTCCGCATACTTGAACCCATCCGCAGAGAAAGCAAGCAGCACGCCGAAAGTGTCACCAAACTCGTCGTTGAAGAATGGCCCTGCCACACCGCGCGGCAGGGTTCCTGCCATGTCGCTGACCCGCTTTCTCGTGGTGTACCAAATGTCGGCCACTTGCTTGGGGGGCGCGCTGTCATCAAGCTGAAGAAAAATCACAGTTTCACCCGGCTTGGAATATGACCGGATTTTGTACGCGTAGGGAATTTCCTGAATCACCTTTTCGATGGGATCGGCAACCTGTTGCCCCATTTGCATGGCTGTGGCACCTGGCCAGTAGGCTCGCACCACCATGCCACGAAAAACAAAGGGCGGATCTTCTTCCTGACCCAAAGAGAAGAACGCGGCCACACCTGCAAAGACAAACACAGCCAGGAGGTAGCGAACCAAAGGCTGGTTTTCAAGCGCCCAACGCGAAAGGTTGATTTTTCTCATTTGGAAAGATCGCTGGTTTCGACGAAGCGGCGAACCTTTTGGCCTTCGTTCAGAACATGCGTACCCGCAGTGACAATCAAGTCGCCGTTGTTTAACCCTTCTTTCACCAGAAAGTCGCTTTCAGACACAGCGTAAGGCTGGACTACTCTTTTGTTGACCACACCTTGCTGTTCGTCGAATACCCACACAAAGGCACCTGTGTGTTCTGCCACCAAGGCCGAAATCGGTAATTTGAAAGCATTGGATTTGCTCTCTTTGGTGAACTCCACGGTGGCACTCATTCCAAAGCGCGAGAGTTTTAATGGGTCATCGACGTCCAGTAACACAGCAAAAGTGCGTGTAACCGGATCGGCCACCGGTGAAACTTCCCGGACTTTGGCATTCAAGGCTTGTTTGCCAGACCACAGCAAAACACGTGCGTCCTGCCCCGGTTTAAGATCGCTAACCCTGCTTTCGGGTACTGCCATGCTGACCTGCACTTCGTTTTCATCAGCCCATTGCACCACAGCCTGTCCGGGTGCCACTACCTGCCCCACTTCGACATACACACTGGAAATCACACCACTGCCCGGAGCGCGCAAGTCGCCATATTGGCGTTGATTGGCCTGCGTACTCAATTGAGCGCGTGCCTGGCTTAGACGGCTACTGGCGGCATCCAGTGCCAACTGGCGGCGATCCAGTTCGGCCTGGCTGACAAAGTTTTGTTGTTTCAGGGTTTTCGCACGCTCCAGGTCAGTTTTCAACTGAGCCTGTTCAGTCGCCGCCGCATCAAACTGCGCTTGCGCAGCCTGCAAGGCAAGGCTTAAGTCTTGGGGGTCAATCTTGGCAAGCACCTGGCCTTTCTTTACTTTGTCCCCCACTTCGACAAGGCGTGCGGTCAATTTACCACCCACCTGAAAACTCAGCCGTGCTTGAATACGAGGCTCAATTTGACCAGGAAAACTTTCTTCAAAGGTACTTCCGGCCGCTTGAAGTGCCATTACGCGCACAGGCCGAATCACTTCGGAGGTGTCTATTTCAGGACGGGAACAGGCGGCAAGCAGCAGCGAGCCAACGGCGGCCCATACAACAGGCGAGAACAAACGGCTTTGGGACATGGATCGCTCAACAGAGTGAATTTATTGTTATCTGCGCAATTGTCGTTGTAATCAAACGCCAAGTCAAAACAGGGTCAAAAACAATCCAGCTTGTCTCTCAGGGCAGCCAACGCTTTTTCGACTCGGTCAACACCAATCACTTCAATGCCATCGATGGGCTGTTTCGGTGCATTGCTGGCCGGCACAATGGCATGAGTAAAACCAAGCTTGGCTGCTTCGCGCAATCTTTCCTGCCCACGCGGGGCTGGGCGCAGCTCACCCGACAGGCCAATTTCACCAAACACGACCAATTCTTTGGGCAAGCGTTTATTCCGCAAGGACGACACCATGGCCAACACAATGGCCAGGTCGGCAGCAGGTTCTGAAATTCGCACGCCGCCCACAGCATTGATAAAAATGTCCTGATCAAAAAACTGCAAACCTGCGTGGCGGTGCATCACCGCCAACAACATGGCCAAGCGATTCTGCTCTAGGCCAACCGACAACCTGCGCGGTGAAGGTGAATGAGAGGAATCGACCAAAGCCTGAATTTCAACCAGCAATGGTCGTGCGCCTTCTTGAGTGCACATGACACAGGAACCAGCCACCCATTCGGCGGTTTGCGACAAAAATAGCGCGGATGGATTGTTCACGCCTTTCAATCCACGATCGGTCATGGCGAACACGCCCAACTCATTGACTGCACCGAATCGGTTCTTGAATGCGCGCACCAAGCGAAACGACGACTGCGAATCACCTTCAAAGTAAAGCACCGTGTCAACAATGTGCTCTAAAACACGCGGACCAGCCAGCGTGCCTTCTTTGGTAACGTGACCCACCAAAATGGTGGTGATACCCAAAGCCTTGGCAAGTCGGGTTAACTGGCTTGCACATTCGCGCACCTGGCTTACCGAGCCCGGCGCAGCACTTAGCTCGCTGGTGTACAGGGTTTGAATGGAGTCGATCACCAGAACCTGGGGTTTGTGTGTTTCAAGCTGAGCCACAATTTGCTCAAGCTGAATTTCAGTTAACACATTCAAGTTGGTGTGTTCCAGCCCCAGGCGTTGCGCCCGCAAGGCAATTTGCCCAGCAGATTCTTCACCGCTGACATACAAGGCCGAAGTTGTTTTGGCCAAGGTGACCATTGACTGCAACAGCAAAGTAGATTTACCAATTCCTGGATCGCCGCCCAGTAATACCACCATGCCCGGCACCATGCCGCCGCCCAGCACACGGTCAAACTCGGGCACACCACTGCTGAAACGTGGGTGGTCTTGCGCTTGAATCTCTGAAAGCTTGATAACGCTACTGCTTTGCGCGGCCAATGCCGCGAAACGGCTGTGCCTGGTTGGCGCGGCAGTACTTACCACAGACTCAACCAATGTATTCCAACTGCTGCAATCGGTACACTGACCTTGCCATTTGGCAAATACGGCGCCGCACTCTGTGCATTGATACTGACTTTTGCTCTTGGCCAAAACGGCATGTCCCTTTAACAGCTAGACTTTAAAAAATGGCACGCGGGCCGCAATTGCACACAGCAGTTCATAACCAATGGTGCCACACCGATCGGCCACCACATCCACCGGAATATGCTCGCCCCACAACTCCACTGTGCTGCCAACATTGGCATTCGGAATGTGGCTAACGTCAATGGTCATCATGTCCATGGACACTCGACCGACAACGGGCGCAACATGGCCCTCGACATAGGTGGGAGTGCCGTCGGGCGCATGGCGTGGATAACCATCAGCATAACCGCAGGCCACCACAGCCACACGGCCATTTTCGGCAGCCTGCCACCGGGAGCCATAGCCCACGGTATCGCCTTTTTTAATGGGTTGAATGGCAATGATTTCGCTGGTGAAAACCATGGCGGGCTTTAATCCATAATTGGCAGCGGCATTCGGGCCAGGTGTTGCGCCATAAATTGCGATACCTGGGCGTGCAATATCACCCGCCAAAGCCGGAAAATTAAGACTACCAGCCGAGTTTCCCAAACTGCTTTGCCAACGTACAGGCTTCAAGCGCATCAGGGTTTGATGTTGATCTTGAGCAAAAGGCAGTCGAGCCCTGGGCTCGGCTTCATCTGCATTGGCAAAGTGAGTCATCAAGACAGGGGTTGGCCAGTTGTGCTTCAAGGTGAACTCATCCAGCCAGCAAATAGCGGCGGCGGCGGACTCTGGCTGAAAGCCCAGTCGGTTCATTCCGGTGTTCAACTTCAGAAAAATACGGGGTTTGTGGAAAAACAGTTGTGGTTCCAAACCTGCCAAATCATTCAACTGGTCTTGATTGTGAACAACCCAGTCACAGCGCAATTCGATGGCTTTGAGCAAATCGGCCTGATCAAAACAACCTTCAAGCAACACAATGGGCTTGTTCCAGCCCAAACTGCGCAAGCGTGCTGCCCCCTCAATTTCTAAAATGGCCAAAGCATCTGAATACTGCAGTCCATCGATAATTCTTTCCAGACCATGCCCATAACCGTTGGCTTTCACCACGGACATTACCAAGGTATTGCCCAGCAATTCCTTGATTCTATTGATATTGGCTGAGATGGCGGCAGGGTTAACCACTGCACGTATGGGTCGTGGCATGGACTGGCTAATGATGATTTAAGGGTAGGCTCGAACTTCGTAAAAAAGGCATTGCTTAATACGTGAAGCATCTGGATATGATATAACGCCTCAACACCGTTGAACGAGTAGCGAAACGGCGAAATCGCACTAAATGGATTTCGCTCAATTCAAAGTTGAATGAAACCCGGCTTTTACACCATCATGGCGGCGCAGTTTTTCTCGTCGCTAGCAGACAACGCACTCTTGATTGCAGCAATTGCATTGCTGTTTCAAATTCAGTCGCCTGACTGGATGACCCCATTGCTGAAACTGTTCTTCGTGGTTTCATATGTGGTTCTTGCGCCATTTGTTGGCGGGTTCGCAGACACTCTGCCCAAGGGGCGGGTCATGTTGATCACGAATTCGATCAAAATTGTGGGCTGCCTGATGATGTTCTTTGGTGTGCATCCCCTGCTGTCATACGCAGTGGTGGGCTTGGGCGCCGCGGCATACTCGCCCGCCAAGTACGGCATTTTGACCGAGTTGCTGCCACACGAGCGTTTGGTAGAGGCCAACGGCTGGATCGAAGGACTCACGGTGTTGTCCATTATTCTTGGCACCGTACTCGGGGGTATTTTGATTGCGCCGGGCACAAGCCAGTATTTGATGCAACTTCATATTCCGGGCGTCACCGACAATATGGACACGCCTGCCGAAGCAGCGATTTTCGTGATCACTTCTGGCTACCTGATTGCGGCCATTTTCAATTTCAAGATCCCAGACACGGGCGCACGTTACGAGCCCCAACTCAACCACCCCATTATCATGACTCGCAAGTTTTACGGCTGTGTAAAGCAGTTGTGGGGCGACAAACTTGGACAAATTTCATTGGCGGTCACCACGCTGTTTTGGGGTGCCGGGGCCACACTGCAGTTCATCGTTTTAAAGTGGGCTGAAAGTGCTTTGGGATTGCCCTTGGATAAAGGTGCGATTCTGCAGGGTGTTTGTGCTTTTGGTGTAGCGGCGGGTGCTGTGGCAGCCGCCAAACTGATTCCCTTGAAAAAATCCATGGTGGTACTGCCCATGGGTATTTTGATGGGTATTGTTTGCATGACCATGGTTTTGGTAAACAACCAAAGCATGGCCTACCTACTAATTACAGTGATCGGCGCGCTTAGCGGCTTTTTCGTGGTGCCCATGAACGCTCTGCTTCAACACCGCGGTCATGTGCTGATGAGCGCGGGTCGCTCCATTGCAATTCAAAACTTCAACGAAAATATTTCCGTACTGACCATGCTTGGCATTTACGCCATTTTGATCAGCTTTGACGTGCATGTGAACAATGTGATTTTAATGTTCGGCGGGTTTGTAATGGCCACCATGATGATGGTGATTCTTTGGCATCGCCGAAACCAACGGCTGTTCAATGTGGAAGCACGCATTGGCGAAGACCGCCCCGTGGGCATGCCACAATAATAAACCGCGAATTAAATAATGCCCTGTTGTTTCAATAACAACAAATCGTCCCACACCTTCGATTTTTCTTCGGGCCTGCGCAAGAGATACGCCGGGTGGTAAGTCACCACCGCTGGAATATCGAGCCCGTCCAGGGTCACTCGATGAACCTGACCACGAAGTTCGCCCACTGGTTTTTTGCTGTTCAGCAAGGTTTGAATCGCAAAACGCCCCACCAACAACAATACTTTTGGATCATTGGCCTTGATTTGCTCCACCAGGTAAGGCGAACATTCTGCAATTTCAGCCGACTCGGGATTTCGGTTGCCAGGTGGGTGACACTTCAACACATTGGCGATGTATACATTGTTTGCACGACTCACCGAGATTGCTGCCAGCATGCGGTCAAGCAATTGCCCTGCCCTGCCTACAAAAGGCAAACCCACAGCGTCCTCGTCAATGCCAGGGGCTTCTCCCACGACCATTAAAGGTGCATGCGCAATGCCATCAGCAAACACCGTTTGCTTGCGTGTTTCACACAAGCTGCATTTCTTGCAATTGGCAACCGTGTTTTGCAATGACTTCAGCGAGGGCAGTTCCTGATGCACACCTTGCGCAGGAATAGCCGGAACCTGCACCTGCGGAGTCTCGTTTGCTTTCAATTCCCAAACCGGGCCCAAGCCCATTGCATTGAACAGGCTGGCCTTGGTACGTGCGTTTGTCATTCCAGCATGCCTGTAAATCGTTTGAACATCACGAGGGCGTCTTCTCGCCCCAGTTGAGACGGGTAATAATTTTTGCGTGCACCAATCAACTTGAACCCTTGTTTCTCATAGAGATTTTTTGCAGCGACATTGCTGGGCCGAACTTCCAGCAACATGCCTGTTGCACTGGCCAGTTTGGCCTGACCAATGCCCCACTGCAACAAATGTTTGCCGTGTCCCAAACCTTGCAGGTCAGCACGAATGGAAATATTGAGCAAGTGATACTCATCAACCACATGCATCATCACGATGTAACCAGCCAGCTCCTCGTTGAGCCACATGCAATGCATGTGATATCCCGCCCGCAAGGAATCGAGAAAATTACGGTCAGTCCACGGAAATTCGTAAATCTGGTTTTCAACCAGAATTACAGCAGGCACGTCAGCCTCCGTCATGGGTCGAATACTAAATAACGCCATGCTTCAACGCCAATCGTTCAGTGGTGGTTTGCGCAACCTTGTCGCGAACGTACAAAGGTTGGCAATCGATTGCCCCAGCAACCCGCCCCGCCGCAAATTCTTGCCATGCCAATTGCCCCAAGCGCACTGCAGACACCTCGCCCTGTTTCACGCTGTCGCTTGCCAACGTAATTTGCGCAAACAATTCCGAATCGCAAACGACCTCGCCTTCTAATGTTTGCAATATCGAGATCGGCAACAAATGCGGCGGCTGCACCCACTGCGTGCCGCACGGCAGGCGTTCAAGGGTTGCGGCATAAATTTCATTCAAACGCGCATCCGTTAGCACCGTTACAGGCCTGGTTGGCAAGGGTAAGGGCAACATGCATTCAAAACTGCTCAGCGGCACGGTGGGCACTTTCCACGCCACTGCCAAACCTTGGGCAACACCACAAGCTGTTCGCAAGCTGGTAAATCCACCAGGGCCAATATCTACCGCAATGGCGACACATTCGGTCGACTTCAAGCCCACTTTTTGAAAATGCGCCTGGATCAGCGGCAACAGCTGGGCTGACTGGCTTTTGTAATCGGTGATTTCAAAGCTGAACAACTCACCTGCCAAATCAAGTGGACTTAAGGGTTCTGCAGCGGCGGCCACCCTGGCCACGCCCGAACTGGTGCTGATTGCCAATAGAAAACGAGACGTCATCAACGGCCCTTTACCATCAAGACCACAGCCTGAGCTTCGATGGCTTCTTTCCGTCCCAGATAACCCAACTTCTCATTGGTCTTGGCTTTGATATTGACGGCATCCAGTGGCAAACCACAAAGGCCGCTCAAGCTTTCATGCATGGCCGCCATGTGCGGCGCAAGTTTTGGGCTCTGACAAATCAGGGTGGAATCAATGTTGATCAGCGAGAAGCGTTTGGAATTCGCTAGATCGATCACTTTCTTCAACAGCACACCACTGTTTGCGCCTTCAAACTGGGGATCGGTGTCAGAAAAATGAGTGCCGATATCACCCAAAGCGCAGGCACCCAAAATTGCGTCGGTAATTGCATGCAACAAGGCGTCTGCATCGGAATGACCTGACAAGCCGAGCTCGGAAGGAATGTGCACTCCTCCCAAAATCAACTTGCGTCCTTCGACCAAGCGGTGAACGTCGTAACCCTGCCCCACCCGCAGGCGATTAATTTCACTCATTCAGAGTCCTCCTGTTGCAAGTTCAGCAACCTGGCCACAACCTGCAAATCATCAGCTTGGGTAATTTTCATATTCTCAATATGCCCAGGCACAATCAGGGGACCAATTCCAAGGGTTTCGATTGCACTGGCATCGTCGGTCAGTTTGGCACCTTTGTACACACACTCGGAAATGGCCATGGCAAGAGCCTGTGCCCGAAACATTTGCGGCGTTTGCGCAGCCCACAATTGGTCTCGGGGCACCGTGGTCTGGGCGATCACCTCGCCCCCCTCAGCCACACTGGTTTTTTTCAAGGTGTCGGCCACCGGCAACGCCAGCAAGGCCCCTGCAATGTGCTCACTGCCTTCATCGATTAATCTTTTCAAGGCAGCTGCGCTTAAACCGGGGCGAGCAGCGTCGTGCACCAAAACCCAATCGGTTTCAGCGACAAGGAAGTTCGCCAGCAAATGATTCAAGCCATTCAATACGCTATTGACTCGCTCTTGCCCCCCTACCGGAAGGCACTTCACATTGGCATGCCCGGCAAACAAGTCCTGGGCTGCCGAATCATCCCGAGCCACCACCACAAATACCTTTTCCACGCGTGGATCAGCCAACAAGGCCGACACACTGCGCTCGAGCACTGTTTTTGCGCCCAGCATGGCGTATTGCTTGGGGATATTTCCGCCAAAGCGATTCCCCGCGCCACCAGCAGGCACCAATCCAAAAAACCTGGCAGTTCTTGCCATGAAAGCCTGTTCCTATGCGGGCACTTGCCGCCGTATAATACGGGCCTTGATTCATCGACCCAAAACCCGAACTTGACGCCCACTGGAAAACCAGCAAGGTTGCAGTATCCAAGCGGGCAAACCTTATGCTGTCATATTTTACTTCTTCTTTTCAGTTAACCGGCGGCCACAGGCTCAGCTTGGCGCACCCACCCGGCAGCGCCGATGCATTTTTGTTGGCCCAATTGTGTTCACAGGCCCAAGAACAGGGCAAGCTGTGCCTGATCACCTGCGCCAACCCGCACGATGCAACCCGCCTGCAAGAAGAAATTGCCTTGTTTGCTCCAGGCTTGAAGGTGCATTACCTGCCCGATTGGGAAACCTTGCCCTACGACAGTTTGTCCGCCCACCAGGATTTGGTGTCTGAACGACTGGCCACTTTGTACCAAACACAGCGGGGCGATCTGGACGTACTGATTACCGCAGCCAGCACAGCCATTCAAAAACTGGCGCCGCCTTCTTTTCTGGCGGGCAGTACGTTTTATTTCAAAACAGGCGACAAACTGAATGAAAAAAAACTGCGCGAGCAGTTGACGATCGCCGGCTACAGCCATGTGTCGCAGGTGATGACCCCTGGCGAGTATTGCATTCGCGGCGGCATTATCGATTTGTTTGCCACCGGCACAGCCCTGCCATTTCGCATTGATTTGTTTGATGATGAAATCGAATCAATCAAAACATTTGATGTAGACACCCAGCGCAGCCTTTACCCGGTTCGCGAAATGCGCCTGCTCCCCGGGCGCGAATACCCGATGGATGAACAAAGCCGCGCGCAGTTTCGTAGCAAGTGGCGAGAACGCTTTGAAGGCGACCCCTCGAAAGTTGGCATTTACCGCGACATGGGCACCGGTGTGGCCAGCGCTGGCATTGAATATTACCTGCCTCTGTTTTTTGAGAACACGGCCAGCCTGGTCGACTACCTGCCTCAAAAAGAACTGGTGTTTATTCAGCATGGCGATGTAGACCAAGCGCTTCAGACCTTCGCGGCTGACACGCAAAGCCGCTTCGACTTCTTGTCGAAAGACATACAGCGCCCAATACTGCGGCCTTCCGAAATTTACCTGAATGCCAATGAGTTTTTCAGCAGTTTCGAAAATGCGGCGCGCGTGAATTTGTCGGCATCCAAAAATGCTTTGGTGCCAGAATACAGCGGCGCACTGCTACCCGACCTGGCTGCCGACCGAAAAGCAGATGATCCTGTTTTCAAATTCCGCAACCTGATAGAACGCACTGGAGCTGGCAGCTACAAACAAGTGATTATGGTGGCCCCCAGCGATGGTCGTCGAGAAACCCTGAACCAGTATTTCCTTGAACACAAGCTAAAACCCCACCAAACCGAAACACTGCAAGGTGCACTGGAAAGTGGCGAACACTTTGTGCTGTGTACCGCAGTACTGGACCAAGGCTTTGGCGTGCACCGCGGGCTTGAAGCGCAAATTGCGTTTGTTACTGAAGCAGAATTGTTCTCGCTTTCCCCACGCCGCCGCGGCGCACGCAGACAACAAGAACGGCAAAGCAACGTCGAATCAATGATTCGTGATTTGTCGGAACTGAAAATCGGCGACCCAGTGGTGCACCAACAACATGGTATTGGCCGGTACAAAGGCCTGATCAGCATGGACCTTGGCGAAGGCGAATCTGAATTCCTTCATCTTGAATATGCCAACGGTTCGAACCTGTTTGTGCCGGTAGCCCAGTTGCACGTGATCGCACGCTACAGCGGTGCAGACCCGGAAAATGCACCCGTGCATGCACTGGGTTCAGGCCAGTGGGAAAAAGCCAAGAAGAAAGCTGCCAAAATGGTGCGCGACACCGCAGCTGAATTGTTGAACCTGTATGCTCGCCGCGCCTTGCGAAAGGGCCATGAATTCAAACTAAGCGTTGGCGACTACGAAGCCTTTGTTGAAAAATTCGGCTTCGAAGAAACAGCCGACCAGGCCGCTGCCATTCGCGCGGTAATCGCCGACATGACCTCGCCCCGCCCCATGGACCGTTTGGTGTGTGGCGATGTGGGCTTTGGCAAAACCGAAGTGGCATTGCGCGCTGCATTTGTCAGTGTAATGGATGGCAAGCAAGTGGTGCTGCTGGCCCCCACAACGCTGTTGGCCGAACAACACTTCCAAACCTTCTCCGATCGCTTCTCCGATTGGCCCGTGAAAGTAGTCGAACTGTCCCGATTCAAATCACCCAAAGAAATTCGCGATGCGGTTGAATTGATCAATACCGGCAAAGCCGACATCATTATTGGCACGCACAAAGTACTCAGCTCAGAAGTTGAGTTCTCGCGCCTTGGGCTGGTGATTATTGATGAAGAACACCGCTTTGGCGTACGCCAAAAAGAAGCCTTGAAAAACCTGCGTGCTGAAGTGGATGTACTGACGCTTACCGCGACACCCATTCCACGCACACTGGCCATGAGCATGGAAGGCATTCGGGATTTCTCCGTAATCGCCACTGCCCCGCAGCGCCGCCTGTCGATTAAAACCTTCGTGCGCCGTGAAACTGACAGCGTAATTCGCGAGGCTGTACTACGCGAACTCAAACGTGGCGGGCAGGTGTACTACCTTCACAATGAGGTCGATACCATTGAAAATCGCCGTGAGGCGCTTGAAAAAATTCTGCCGGAAGCCCGTATCGGTATTGCGCACGGGCAAATGAATGAGCGTGACCTTGAACGCGTGATGCGCGATTTTTATCAACAGCGATTCAACCTGTTGTTGTGCACCACCATTATTGAAACCGGCATTGATGTACCCACAGCCAACACCATCGTGATTCACCGAGCCGACAAATTCGGCCTGGCGCAACTGCATCAGTTGCGTGGCCGCGTTGGCCGTTCGCACCACCAAGCCTATGCCTACATGATGGTGAACAACGAAGAAGGCTTAAGCAAAAACGCCGAACGTCGTCTGGAAGCAATCACCATGATGGAAGACCTGGGCAGCGGTTTTTATCTGGCCATGCACGACCTTGAAATTCGCGGTGCTGGCGAGGTATTGGGTGCCAATCAAAGCGGCAATGTGCACGAGGTGGGCTTTCAAATGTACACCGACATGCTGAACCACGCTGTGCGTAGTTTGCGCGCTGGCAAAGAACCCGACTTGACTGCACCACTGAACGTCACAGTAGAAATCAACCTGCACACGCCGGCTTTGTTGCCTGAAGATTACTGCCCCGACGTGCATGAACGCCTGACCCTGTACAAGCGCCTGGCCAGTACCGAAGAAATGGACTTCATTTCAGAGGTTCAGGAAGAACTGATTGACCGCTTTGGAAAACTGCCTGAAGCTGCCACAGCACTGCTTGAAACGCACCGCCTGCGCATTTTGGCCAAACCCCTGGGCATTGCAAAAATTGACAGCTCAACAGACGCAACCGTTGTGCAATTTGATGCGCAACCGAATGTGGATGCAGGCAAAATCATATTGATGATTCAAAAAGAAAAAGACATGAAACTGGCCGGCGCCGAGCGTTTAAGAATTACACGCAGTTTCCCGAAAGTCAGCGACCGTGTACAGTTTCTTAAAGGTTTGATCAAACAACTGGCCTGAACCCACATGATCTACAACGCTGGCACACAATTCACTTGGTTTCGCCTGCTGGGCGCGGCTCTCCTTTTCGGGAGCGCTTTAATCTCAGGCAAGGTGCAAGCACAAAACCCTGATTCAGGTGACGCTGGCCTGGCAGTCTACAAGGCCTTGTTGCCCGAGGCCGAAGCAGGTGATGCCGAAGTGCAAACCGCACTCGGATTGATGCGCCTGCGTGGTGATGTCGTGGAACGCGACCTGAAGGTCGCACGCGTTTGGCTGGGGAAAGCGGCCATGCAAAACCACACGCCTGCCCAATACTATTTGGGCCAATTGCTGTTGCTTGATGTCTTCAATGCCAGCCAGCCAGACCTGAGCAAACAACTGACCGAAGGCCTGGGTTGGTTGCGCCGTGCATCCCGAGACCAACACAGCCCGTCGCAATTGCTGTACTCACAAACCGTTCTGGAAAGTCACCTGGAAAGCCCATTCGGACACAGCAAAATTGAAGCCCAGCAACACCTGGATTCTTGTGCTGAAGTGTACTTGCCGTGCACCCAATATGCGCTGCAACGACTCGACAAGGGCAAGGAAGAAGTTTACTGCCCCAAAAATGAATTCTGCGAACAAAAAAAGCGCCTGCTTTACACATTGGCCAATGCAGACGACGCCAACGCACGCTACCGGCTGAGCAAGTTTGAAGGCGAAGACCGCATGTTCTGGTTGCGTCGTGCTGCGCGCCTGAATCACCCTCAAGCCAGTCATGAATTGGCCGAGCTTGTACTAAAAAATGAAGCACCCCTTCAACCAGAAGACCCGGCAGTGTTGGCATTGTTGAATTCCGCAGCGCAACAGGGATTGGTTGAATCAATGCACCTGCTAGGCAATCTGCTCTATGAGGGAACCCGATTTCCAGTCAACAAGCCCTTGGGGTTACAATGGTTAAACCTTGCGGCGCAACAGGGTCACGAACCCTCAATCAAACTCTTGGCACAACTTCAAGAGCCCGCCGGTGAAATTTCCGCAAACGACAAGGTAGAATCCGCGCAACCCACGGAGAGCACACCATGAGCCGACTATTCTTTTCCTCCAAAACATTGACCACCGCCCAGGTGCACACCGCGCTTGATGCACTCAGCCTGCCCACACTGGGCGTTGAAGTTCAAGACCAACAAGCCTGCATTGAAATTCCTGAGGCCTACACACTGCCCAAAGCAGCCATTACCGACACCATGCGGCCATTAAGCCGTGTGCACCAGTTCGACTTTGCAATCCTGGAATCCGAGTTTCAGGCCAATGAATTCAAATTGCTGGCCATGGACATGGACAGCACGCTGATCACGATTGAATGCATCGATGAAATTGCAGACTTTGCAGGCAAAAAAAAGGAAGTGTCTGAAATTACCGAAGCCGCCATGCGGGGTGAAATCAAAGACTTTTCCGAAAGCCTGAACCGCCGGGTGGCTTTGCTCAAAGGCGTACCGGAAAGCTGCCTGCAGTCTGTATTTGAAGAACGCCTGCGCTTGTCGCCAGGGGCAGAAGAGCTGATTGCCTATGCCAAAGCCAACAAGTGGAAAACGCTGTTGGTCAGTGGTGGTTTTACCTTTTTCACCGACAAAATGAAGGAAGTATTGGGGCTGGATTACACCCGATCAAATACGCTCGAAATTGTAGAAGGCCACTTGACCGGCCGCGTGTTGGGCACCATTGTGGATGCAGAAGTGAAACGTGAAACCGTGCTGGAAACCTGCGCACTGTTGGGCTGCGAGCCCTCGCGCACAATTGTGGTGGGCGATGGTTCCAACGATCTGAAAATGATGGAAATTGCCGGCGCCAGCGTGGCGTTTCATGCCAAGCCAGTGGTGCAGGTGAAAACAGACTTTTGTATCAACCACGGTGGGTTGGATAGCATCTGCAAGTGGTTTGAGGCGAATAGCTGATCAGCGAACAGAGGTTTGGGCAGAACACCCAAACCTCATCACGCGGCAATACCGCTGAGTATTACATCCGCTCAAAAATCGCGGCAATACCCTGACCACCACCAATACACATGGTCACCAGTGCGTAACGACCCTGAATGCGCTGCAATTCGTACAATGCTTTCACGGTAATAATTGCACCTGTGGCACCAATGGGGTGGCCAATTGAAATACCTGAACCATTGGGGTTCACCTTGGCCGGGTCCATGCCCAATTCCTTGGTTACGGCACAAGCCTGCGCAGCAAAAGCCTCGTTGGCTTCAATGACGTCCATGTCTTCAATTTTCAAGCCAGCTTTTGCCAAGGCTTTTTTGGTTGCAGACACGGGGCCAATGCCCATAATGGTTGGTTCAACGCCCGTGTTGGCGTAGGCCACCAAACGGGCCATGGGCTTCTTGCCAGCCTTCTCGGCAGCGCCACGTTCCATCAACAGCACAGCACCCGCACCGTCGTTCAAACCCGAAGCATTGCCAGCAGTCACTGTGCCGTCTTTCTGGAACACGGTTTTCAGTTTGCCCATGCCCTCAACAGTCGCGTCGCCACGAACGTGTTCGTCAGTGTCGAACACAACAGGACCTTTGCGGGTTTTTACTTCGATCGGCAAGATCTGGTCTTTGAAATAACCGTTTGCAATTGCGTTGGCTGCACGCTTGTGGCTTTCAACCGCCAAGGCGTCCTGGTCTTCACGGCTTACATTGAATTCTTTGGCCACGTTCTCAGCGGTTACACCCATGTGGATCACATGGAATGGGTCGTGCAGTGCACCCACCATCATGTCGATGCCCTTCATGTCGCCCATGCGTGCACCCCAACGGGCAGCAGGCAAAATGTACGGGGCTTTGCTCATGCTTTCAGCACCGCCACCAATGGCGACATCGGCATCGCCCAACATAATGCTTTGCGCAGCAGTCACAATGGCTTGCAAGCCAGAACCGCACAGGCGGTTCAAAGTAAGTGCAGGCGTTGTTTTGTCCAAACCACCTTCAATGGCAGCCACGCGAGACAAGTACATGTCGCGGGGCTCGGAATTAACCACATGGCCAAACACAACATGGCCCACCTGGTCGGCGCTTACACCTGCGCGTGCAACCACTTCTTTCACAACCATGGCGCCCAACTGCGTTGGGGAAAAATCTTTCAAACTTCCACCAAAGTCGCCCACTGCGGTGCGTACACCGGCTACTACTACCACTTCACGTGTCATTGCTCTATCTCCTATTTTTTTATTAAACGACTCAGCTAAATGATTCTGTTATGCAATTCGACCCCAAAGGTCGTGTTCATCACAGTCATCAATCAGCACATTGATAAAATCGCCCGGCTTAGGCTTCTGGGCCGGGTTTTCAGGCATGGGTACAAACACATTGCCATCAATTTCCGGGGCATCGGCTTTGCTGCGGGCCACAATGCCCTCTTCGTCGGTTTCATCGACCAACACTTGCATCACTTTGCCCAACTTGGCTTCGTTGCGGCTCAGTGAAATCTTTTCCTGCAGTTCCATCAAACGCGCGCGGCGCTCTTCTTTCACTTCTTCCGGCACCGGGTTGTCCAGCGCATTGGCCACTGCACCGTCCACGGGTGAATAGGCAAATACACCCACGCGGTCCAGTTGCGCTTCTTCAATGAAATCGAGCAGATGCTTGAATTCATCTTCTGTTTCACCAGGGAAACCAGTGATAAATGTGCTGCGCAGTGTAATGTCGGGGCAGGTTTCGCGCCAGGCACGAATGCGTTCAATGTTGCGCTCGCCACTGGCGGGGCGCTTCATGCGCTTGAGCACATCGGGGTGTGAGTGCTGGAATGGAATGTCGAGGTAAGGCAAAATTTTACCTTCCGCCATCAACGGCACCACACGGTCCACGTGGGGGTATGGGTACACATAGTGCATGCGCACCCAAATGCCCAGTTCGCCGAGTTCTTCGGCCAGTTGCTGAAACTGTGTTTTTACGGGGCGGCCATTCACAAAGTCAGTGCGGTACTTCAAATCCACGCCATAGGCCGAAGTATCCTGGCTCACCACCAGCAATTCTTTCACGCCCGATTTTTTCAGGCTTTCTGCTTCACGAATTACTTCACCGATTGGACGGGAGACGAGATCGCCACGCATGCTTGGAATAATGCAGAAGGTGCAACGGTGGTTACAGCCTTCCGAAATTTTCAAATAGGCATAGTGCTTGGGCGTTAACTTCACGCCATGGTCGGGCACCAAATCAATGAACGGGTCGTGTGGTTTGGGCAGGTGAATGTGCACCGCCTGCATCACTTCTTCAGTGGCATGTGGGCCAGTAACAGCCAACACCTTGGGGTGCAAGTTGGTAATCAGTTCCTTGCCCTCGTTGCCGTTTTTGGCACCCAGGCAACCCGTTACAATTACCTTGCCGTTCGCATGAATGGCTTCACCAATGGCGTCCAGGCTTTCCTGCACGGCACTGTCGATAAAACCGCAGGTATTGACAACGATCAGGTCTGCCCCTTCATAGGAGGCAGATACGTTGTACCCCTCTACTTTCAGTTGGGTCAGAATTCGCTCGGAATCCACAAGGGCCTTTGGGCAACCCAAAGAAACAAAGCCCACACTCGGTGGGCGCTTGGCAGAGAAGGTTTCGTCTTGCATATTCGGTGTTACTTTTTGGTAGGGTCCGGCTTTGCTTTGGTGGCACCGGGCATACCAGGCGCGCCTGGCATTCCGCTCATGCCGGGAAACTCGCCCGGGTTTGGGAATCCAAAGTTTGTGAACATGCTGCGGGTCTGGTTTTGAAACTGATCCTGCATTTGCACAAACATGTTTTTGCTTTGTTCAATGTAATTGCTCATCATGCTTTGAATCACAGGCGTTTGAACACTCATGAATTGTGACCACAATTCCGGGTTTGCAAACTGACTGCCATCCGCCACATTTTTTCCTTGATCCTGGAAGCTGTTCTGAATGTCCATGAACGCTTGCAGGTTTTTCTCAAGGAATGTACCCATAATGCCCTGCATGGCATTGCCGTAAAACCGAATGATTTGCGACAGCATGGGAGAAGTGAAAATTGGCACGCCTGCAGTTTCTTCTTCCAGAATGATCTGGAGCAAAATGCTACGGGTTAAATCTTCACCGCTTTTCGCATCCACGACTTGAAATCCTTCGTTTTCCAGCACCAATAGCTTTACATCGCCCAAGGTGATGTAACTGCTGGTTTGAGTGTCGTACAAGCGTCGGTTTGGATACTTCTTGATCAGTCGTGTTGCGTCAGCCATGCCTCTCATCTCTTTCTTGTGGTGTTATACGCCGCCGCACCTGCGTGGGTGAACGGTCTGGTTGCAGGTGCATCAATTTGTCAAACTACCTTGCACAAACAAGCACTTACAAAAAACAAAGCACTGCACGCTTTTTCAACGTGCAGTGCAACATCATACCGCCTTTTTGGCACTTGGTTGCCGAAAATGCACCAAGGATTAACCCATGTGCAAACCACCATTCAGCGAAAAGTCAGCGCCTGTCGAGAAACCAGAGTCCTCAGAGGCCAACCAGGCGCAAATGGATGCAATTTCTTCGGGTGTACCCAAACGCTTTACCGGAATGGTATTCACAATTTTTTCCAGTACATCAGGGCGAATGGCACGAACCATGTCCGTACCGATGTAGCCCGGAGAAACCGTGTTCACAGTGACACCCTTGGATGCGACTTCTTGAGCCAACGCCATGGTGAAACCACGCAAACCCGCTTTGGCTGTGGAGTAGTTGGTCTGCCCAAACTGCCCTTTCTGACCATTCACCGACGAAATATTGATAACACGACCAAAGCCCTGCTCAACCATGCCACTGATAACCTGTTTGGTCACGTTAAACAACGAGTTCAAGTTGGTGTCGATCACGGCAGACCAATCGTCGCGACTCATTTTGACAAAAGTGCCATCGCGGGTAATGCCGGCATTGTTCACGAGAATGGAAACCGTGCCGTGCTCGGCACGTACTTTCTCGAAAGCAGTCACGGTGCTGTCCCAATCGGCCACATTGCCTTCGCTGGCATACACCTCGTATCCTGCGCTGCGCATTTCACCCAGCCATTTTTCTTTGCGGGGTGAATTGGGGCCACAGCCTGCGATCACACGGTAACCCGACTCACACAGCTTCTTGCAAATGGCCGTTCCAATACCACCCATACCACCTGTCACATACGCTACTTTTGGTTCATTCATGATTCACATCCCTTCTTTATTTGTATTGATTTGAATTTATCCGAATACTATCTGGAGACAGCCAAAGCCACGCCCATGCCACCGCCGATACACAATGAGGCCAAACCTTTCTTGGCATCGCGCTTATTCATTTCATGAATCAAGCTTACCAGCACACGGCAACCTGACGCACCAATTGGATGCCCCAAGGCAATGGCGCCACCATTCACGTTGATCTTTGATGTATCCCAACCCATTTCCTTGTTCACGGCACATGCTTGTGCCGCAAAAGCTTCGTTGATTTCCATCAAGTCCAGCTCAGCAGCAGTCCAGCCTGCTTTTTCCAGGCACTTCTTCGAAGCAGGGACCGGCCCCATACCCATAATCGTGGGATCCAGCCCGGCACTGGCATAGGCAGCAATGGTCGCCAACACGGGCAAACCCAGTTCTTTCGCTTTCGCAGCACTCATCAACATCACAGCGGCTGCACCATCATTCAAACCAGATGCGTTAGCAGCAGTCACACTGCCGTCTTTCTTGAATGCGGGCTTTAACGCGGTCATGTTGTCCAGCGTGGCGCCCAGGCGTGGAAACTCATCGGTGTCAAACACCAAGGGGTCGCCTTTGCGCTGAGGAATGCTCAACGGGAAAATTTCATCCTTGAACTGGCCAGCCTTAATTGCAGCTTCAGCTTTGTTCTGGCTTTTCACCGCAAACTCATCTTGCTCCGCACGTTGAATACCATACTTGTCCGCCACGTTTTCAGCGGTAATGCCCATGTGGTACTGGTTGTACACGTCCCACAGGCCATCCACGATCATGCTGTCTACCAGCTTGGCGTCTCCCATGCGAAAACCATCGCGGCTGCCCATCATCACATGGGGCGCTGCACTCATGTTTTCCTGACCACCGGCAATCACGATTTCAGCGTCGCCGCAAGCAATCGCTTGTGCGCCCAGCATCACTGCCTTCAGGCCAGAACCGCAGACTTTGTTAATTGTCAGAGCAGGCACAGTGTTCGGCAATCCCGCTTTGATGACAGACTGACGGGCCGGATTTTGACCCGAACCTGCTGTGAGCACCTGTCCCAGAATCACTTCTGAAATCTGCTCACCCTTCACGCCCGTTTTCTCAAGCAAACCTTTGATCACGTGCGCCCCCAACTCTGGCGCAGAAATTTTGGCAAGTGATCCACCAAACTTGCCCAGTGCGGTTCTGCCCGCAGCAACAATTACAACTTCAGTCATGTCAACTCTCCTTACAGGTTTTTATACGGCTCGCTGTTTGACGTATCGTCCAGGTGCGGGCTCAATGGATTTGAATTTTGCATTGCCGGGTTTTGCTGGCGCTTTCACTTCTCCGCCTTTCATGGACTCAAGCCACTGCGCCCAATCATTCCACCAACTGCCAGGCACTTCTTTGGCTTGCTTGAACCATTGCTCAGGAGTATCTGGAATTTCACCTTCACACACCCAGTAATTGCGTTTGTTTTTATTGGCCGGGTTGATAACACCGGCAATGTGGCCACTGGCACCCAGCACAAACCTGGATTCACCGCTCACCAAATGGCTAGTTTGAAAGGCACTTCGCCAGGGCACAATGTGGTCTTCACGAGTTGCCAAAATGTAAACAGGTACATCGATCAAACCCAAATCAACCGGCATGCCACAAACCATGGCTTTGCCCGGCTGGCACACCTTGTTTTCCAGGTAAGTATTCCGCAGGTACCAAGCAAACATGGGGCCCGGTAAATTGGTGCTGTCACTGTTCCAGTACAACAAATCGAACACGGGTGGCTTTTCACCTTTCAGGTAATTGTTCACCACGTAATTCCAGATCAAATCATTTGGGCGCAGCGAGGAAAAAGCACTTGATAAATCTTTGCCGGGCATAACCCCACCCTGACCAATGCTTTCTTCCCGCGCCTTGACCTGCTCCTCGTCCACAAATACACCCAAGGCGCCAGTGTCGGTGAAGTCGAGCAAGGTGGTCAAAAACGTGACACTGTTGACACTGTCGTCACCGCGATTGGCCAATGTCGACAAAGCCGTTGCCAAAAGCGTGCCGCCCACACAAAAACCAAGCACATTCAGCTTGGGTTGTTTGGTGATGGTTTTGACAACATCAATGGCCTTGATTACGCCATCTTCAACATAGCCATCCCAACTGAAATGCCCTTCAGCCTCGGTGGGATTTTTCCAGGACACCAGAAACAAAGTGTGGCCTTGGCTAACCACGAAGTTAACCAGCGAATTGGCGGGTTGAAGGTCGAGAATGTAAAATTTATTGATGCACGGCGGCACAAACAACATGGGCTGTTTACCCACTTTTTCAGTGGTGGGCTTGTACTGCAGCAGTTGAAAATAATCGCACTCAAACACCACGTCACCAGGTGTAGTGGCTACATTCACACCCACTTCAAACGCATCTTCATCGGTTTGTGAAATGCGACCTTTTTGCATGTCTGCCATCAGGTTTTGAATGGCCTGTGTCAGGCTTTCACCTTTGCTCTCCAGCAATTTTTTCTGCGCTTCCGGATTGGTAACAAAGAAATTGGAAGGGCTCAGTGCATCGACAAACTGCTCAACGGCGTACTCAACCTTGCGTTTTTCAGGACTGCTGTCGGGCACCAGTTCAACAATACGTTTCGTGAACCGTGCGTTCAGCGAATACATGGCCGCAGTGAACTCATACACACCGTGGTCGTGCCAATCGGGTGAAGCAAAGCGCTTGTCACCCTGAATCCAGGTGTCAAGAGATACAGGCTGTGTGGCCTTGGACTCGGGATTGGGTAAATTGGAAAACGCCGAAGCCAGCAATGCGGACAACTCGGCAGCGTATTCAGTTTGAATTTGCCCCAGTGAATGCACCGGGATTTGGGTCAGTGCAGCCTGGCAAGCACCCATGATCGAATTCATGAATGGCTGAATGGCTCCCATGGTTGCATTTTGTAACGGCACTGAGGCTTGCAATCCCGGGATTGGCCCCAGTTGCCCGAAGGCACCCATGGCCTGCTGAAACTGGGCCTGCATCTGCTGCTGCATTTGTTCTGCAACAGGCAATAGCTGACCGAAGACTTCGTTAAAGTCTGGTATTTGTTTGTTCACCTTCCTCTCCTTTGCGGGCGCAATACGCTCCCTTGGCTCGTCGGCCTTTTGTATATTGTGCACCGCAACATTTTGACTTGTCAAATAATTGTATGCCTCTGACCCTTACTGTTTGCTGATGAGCCCAATTTCATGCACCATCTCCAGTGTATTCGTTTCACCCTAGAGTTCACAAAAGATGTACATCGTAATTATTGGCTGGATGTATGTGGTTACCTTGATGGCAGCCACTGAAACAAACTTCGTGGCAGGCATTGTCACTTTTCTGTTTTACGGGGCGTTGCCCTGCGCAGTGCTGGCTTATTTGATGGGAACAAAGTCGAGGCGGCTTAAACGACTTGCTCAGGAAGAAGCCGAATTAGTGTCGCAAAACGCCCAGAAGGAACACCCTGCTGTTGCCCCCGTCGATGAGAAAACCAACGTAAATCAGTGACCGTGTCCCAATCGCCAACCTGAACTTTGCCTACACCCAGGTCGTCAAGCACGCAACGAGCCAGACCATAGATATTCGCCAGAAATTTTCCGTCAGACCCAGCGGGTTTGAAATACATTGAGGATGTGGTGATTTTCTGGACAAAGGCATTCAATACCTCAGAACCCACCTCGAACGACTCCGGTCCAATTGCCGGTCCCAACCAAACATTGATCTGACCCATCGGCACATTGCACGCGCTACCCAGCGCTTTGGCTGTGGCCTGTAGTACGCCAGCATGCAAACCCCGCCAGCCTGCATGTGCTGCGGCAACGCCGATGGCTTTGCCGGAATAATCAAAGGCGGCAAATACAGCAGGCAGGCAATCTGCGGTCATGATGGCCAAAGCAACATTGCTGTTGACGCATGTAGAGGCATCAGCACTTGGTGGCATGGCACCAAGGCCATGTGAATTGGTTAACAGACTGGCATCAAATACATCGCACCCATGCACCTGATTCAGCCAAAGAACTGGGGCACCCATTTCCTGCTGAACAACGCTGCGCCTGTTTTCGACATCATCCAGTTCATCTCCAACATGTGTACCCAAATTGAAACCATAAGGGCCAGTGTCAAAGGCAGGATCACCGAATCCGGTTTGCGTTACACACACCTTCACCCCCAACCAGTTTGGGCCGATTTCGGCCAATGGCAGGAATTTATTCGATTTCTTCGAGGTCATCATCGTCATCAAATCGCACCAGCACCGAGGCCTTGTGTTGGTGTGCTTCCTCAAGCACCGCCTCTTCGACCTCGTCGCTGTGAAAGTCTATGCCAGCCATTTCTCCCAGCAAACGCAAGTCCTCTGGGGCCTTGGCCACATATTCAGGCCATTCATGGTTGCCAAGGCTTTCATCCCAATCTTCTGCAGCTTCATCAGTGCCCTGCACATGAAAATGAGCCGGGTCGGGAAAGCTGAGATGCGTGGCATGCAAGGCCTGGCGCTCAAACTTTTCTCCATTTGGAAGCTCGATGGACGACAGCCTTAACGCCGAATGACTGCCAGCCCCCCTGATTTTATAAACAGGATCAGCCACCAAGGCAAAACCTGCATGCTGTGCATGCACGCGAATTTGATGGGTACGCCCCGTTTCAAGGCGACACACCATCAAAGTGACAGGCACCTCAAGCAGTTCACCGAAGGCTACCGGGGTAAAGTGAGTGACTGCGGGCTTGCCATGATCAACCACAGCCATGCGCAAGCGGTTGCGCGGGTCGCGGCCCAAGGGGTTGTTCACAGTTAGCGGATTGGCAATGCGCCCCCACACCATGGCCAAGTACACACGTTTTACAATTCGGGCTTGCAGCATCTGGACCAGCTTCACCTGGGTTTCCTGAGTTCGAGCCACCACCATCAGGCCGGTGGTGTCGGCATCCAGACGGTGAACAATACCCGCACGGGGCACGTGGATCAATTCGGGGTCAAGGTGATACAAACCATTCATCAAGGTACCCGTCCAGTGCCCGGGCGCAGGGTGAACCACCAAACCCGCCTGCTTGTTGACCACTGTGTATTCCTGGGTGCGCGCCACAATGTCCAGGCCCATGTCCTCAGGTATCAATGCCTGCATGTGGGCAAGAACCCCTGGACTAAGCGCGATGCGGTCCATGCCTTGTACTTTCTGGTTGCCTTTGGCTGCGGCCACGCCATTGACCAGCACCCGCTCCTCTTTTAACCAGCCCTGCAGGCGGGAACGGGAATACTGCGGGAACAACTCGGCAATCACTTTGTCCAAGCGAGAACCACCCAGTTCCATAGGCACCCGGGCTTGCAAAGGTTGATCGGGTTGCGCGCTTTCTGCGTCGTCGTGAATTTGGGAGGTCATAAATTAAAATCGAATCTTTCAATTGAGTATGCCGCCGGTGGGCAGCACGGGCTTTGCCCGATATAATGGAAAACCATAGATGATCAAACAGGGACACTTCGGGTTTCGAAATCACATGAACAAAACCACATTGGCCCCGCGCAATACTTGGCTGCGCACATTATCGCAGTTATTCCTGATCCCCGCGTTGATTTTCGCACTGGCTGCCTGCGGCTCGGCAAAACAATTCGATGAAACCGAGGGTTGGAGCCCTGCCCGCCTTTACGAGGAAGCCAAAGCAGAAATTGATGTGGGCAACTACGAACGCGGAATCGAATTGCTGGAAAAGCTGGAAGCGCGCTACCCTTACGGCCGTTTTGCTCAGCAAGCTCAAATTGACACTGCATTTGCCTATTACAAGTCTGGCGACAATGCCCAGGCTTTGGCAGCGACCGACCGCTTCATCAAGCTGTACCCCAACCACCAAAACCTTGATTATGTGTATTACCTGCGTGGTCTGATCAGCTTTAACGAAGACAAAGGCATTTTTGCACTGCTGTCTGGCGAAGATCAAAGTGCTCGCGACCCGAAAGGAACACGCGCAGCATTTGATGCGTTCAAGGAAGTAGTCAGTCGCTTTCCTGAGAGCAAATATTACGACGACAGCAAGTCTCGCCTTCAATACCTGGTGAATGCACTGGCGCAAAACGAGTTGCATGTGGCCCGCTACTATTACAGGCGTGGCGCCTACCTGGCCGCCGTTAACCGGGCTCAGGAAGTAGTTCGTCGATTCGAACAGACACCCTCCATTGAGGAAGCCCTGTTTATCAGCCTGAGAAGCTACGAGAAATTGAATATGACCGCCTTGGCGGCAGACACCAAGCGTGTGATCAACCTGAACTTCAAAGACAGCCCTTACTGGGATATGGATCTTCCAGAGAAGGAAAAGGTCGAAGCCAAATGGTGGCAGGTCTGGAAAGAGTAAACACTCTTCTGGTTTTATAAAAAAGGATCCTTAGCGGATCCTTTTTTATTTTTGGCGCTTGTCAGTCATGAACTGAATAGCCACTTTCAATTCTCGTGTGCGCTTGAACGGCGGCAAACTACGCCAAAGCAGCTTGCCATAGCCTTTTTCTACCAAGCGACGGTCGCCAATCAGCAATACACCCCAATCTGATTCGTCACGAATCAAGCGGCCGGCACCCTGCTTCAGCGCAATGGCAGCATCGGGCAATGACAGATCCTGAAACGCATTGCCACCGCGGTTTTTAATCAACTCACTTTTGGCTTGAAACACAGGATCATCAGGTGGTGCAAACGGCAACTTGTCGATAATGACCAAGCGCAGCCCTTCACCCCGAATGTCCACACCTTCCCAAAAGCTGGCGGCCCCCACCAAAACCGGGTTATTCAACACCCGGAACTGTTCAAGCAACTCGGCCCTGGATGCTTCCCCCTGGACCAACAAGCTCCAATCAAGCTCGTCCTTCTCAATGCGTTCACGCAGGTATTCCCCCACTTGCTTGACCGCGCGATGGCTGGTGCACAGAAAAAACACGCCGCCCTCACTGGCTTGCAGCAACGGCCACACCGTTTCGCACAACTTCTTGCTGAATTGGGGCTCGTTTGGAAACGGGAGATTGTCGGGTACACACAGCAATGCCTGCGACTCATAGTCAAAAGGACTGGGCAACAAAAGCTGTTGACAATCATCCAGCCCCACCTGCAAGGTGAAGTGCTGCAAGCTTTCCTTGATACTCAAGGTGGCACTGGTAAACACCCACGCTTTGGGCTGTTCGGCATACAACTTGGCAAATGCATTGGATACATCCAGTGGTGAATCACAGAACTGAACCACATGGGTAGACACACTCACCCATCGCACAGATTGTTCATCGGCTTGCGCGGTTGCGGGCGAGAACCAATCTTGCCAGCGCAGGCAAAGCTCGCTTGCCCGGCCCATCAGTTTCACCCACGACTCATTGCGCACCGACAATGGGCTGATCATTTCAATCAAGCCCTCCAGGCGACTTTCAAAGTCAGCGCACACGGCAGCCACGCCATTCAAGGCCAAAAACTGGGCATGCGTGAACCGCGCTGAATCAATCTCGGTACCTACGATTCGGCGAATTTCCTTCAGGGCAAGCTCCATGGGGCGGAGCACGGTGTCCCAATCGCCAGCATCCGCACTGGAAGTTCGGCCTTCAATGAGTACATCACGCAAAAACTCCTGACACTGGGCTGTGGATATCGCCTGTCCAAGCAGGCTTGTCGCGATATCTGGCAACTGGTGTGCTTCGTCAAATACGATTACATCGCAGGCGGGCAGCAATTCTGCAATTCCCTCTTCTTTCAGCGCAAGGTCGGCCAAAAACAAATGATGATTCACCACAACCACCTCTGCGTCCAGCGCATCCCGGCGCGCCTTGTTCACAAAACACTCGGAGGCATTGGGGCATTCGCCACCCAAACAGTTGTCTTTGTTGGAAGTTACCCAGCTCCACACGGCGGAATCCTCGGGCACCCCTGCACAATCGGCGCGATCACCCGTGTGAGTGCGGCCAGCAAATAGTTTCACTTTTTGAAGATGATCCACTTCACGCGGCGACGGCAAACGTGCCTCTTTTAAAGCCCGCTCAAGGTGAAAATGGCACACATAATTTTGACGGCCTTTCAGCAAAGCCACATTAACCGGCACCCCCAAGGCTTCACGAACCAGCGGAAGGTCTTTGTTGAACAACTGATCTTGCAAAGTTTTGGTGGCCGTGGACAACAATACCCTGCGACCCGACAACAGAGCAGGCACGACATACGCAAACGTTTTACCTGTACCTGTGCCCGCCTCGACAACCAAAGCGCTTTGTTTCTCAATGGCCTGCCCCACGGCTTGTGCCATCTCGATTTGTGATTCGCGTGCACTGAACCCAGGCAAACGGCGAGCCAAAGCGCCACCAGGGGCGAATGCCTCGTTCAAGGGTTCAGAAAAATCAAACATGCAGGATACAGGTGCGTTTAGGTGTAAAAGTTAGGCGGGAATATCGGGTTCAAGCTGAATTTGGAGCAGCGTAATCGAGTCTTTGATTTGCAACTTTCGCTTTTTCAACCTGCGAACCTGTAGCTGATCGAAACCTGCCTGCGCCGTGAGCATGGCAATTATTTGATCCAGGTCGCGGTGCTCGACTTGCAGTTCTACGATTCGTCGCTTGATCGATTCAATGTCTTCAGTGTGGACCATGGGCATTCAGGTTGAACCAGCTCGGTGTTGTGAACATTGTAGCCGCAAGTGAACGAAGGCTGGAAACAATCTACCCGAAGTGGATCACCCGTTCTGCGGCCTGTTTTAGTTTGGTGTTCTCGCGCGTCGATTCGCATACTCATTCAAACGAATCATGTCTTCGGCCTGACCTTGAACTTCCAGGTGTGCCCTGCGAATTTGAGCGCCTTGTAAACGCACATCGTCCAGGCAACTGGATACAAAAAACTTTTTGTAACAGGCCCGTGACTGTTCGTTCAACTCGTACTCCAGGTACTCAAGTTGTTTTTCACGCTCAGCCACGTAGGCTCGCGCTTGCTCAAGCGTATTTGGCACTTGGGGTTTACTTGCCTGAAGTTGGATCGTGCTGCAAGCTGCCAGCAACAAGGCCGAAGCAGGCAAAATGCGGGTGAACAGGCCTTGCACCCTGACCCCGAAGGACTTCACAAGCTGTGGCACAATGCCCTGCTTACTTTGAAAACTCATAGATCAGAATCCATGTCGCTTGTTCAAAATCGAATTATCGCCCAGTTGGCCCAAGAATTGGGTGCCGCACAATCACAAATCAAGGCAGCTGTGGATTTGTTGGACGAAGGCTCAACTGTACCCTTCATAGCCCGTTACCGAAAAGAGGCCACGGGCGGGCTCGACGACGCACTGCTTCGCGACCTTCAAGAACGATTGGTGTACCTGCGTGAACTGGAAGACCGACGCGGCAGTATTCTGGAATCCATTGAAAGCCAGGGCAAACTGACACCCGAACTCAAAGCCGCAATTGAACAAGCAGAAAACAAACAAACGCTGGAAGACTTGTACCTGCCCTACAAGCCCAAGCGCCGCACGCGTGCCCAAATTGCCCGTGAAGCCGGCCTGCAGCCACTGGCTGATGAAATCTTTGAAAACAAGCAAGCAGTGCCTGAAGAATTGGCCGCGGCTTACTTGAATGCCGAACATCAAATTAATGACACCAAGGCGGCGCTGGACGGTGCACGTGACATTTTGGCTGAACAGTTTTCCGAGAACGCAGCTTTGTTGGCTCTTTTAAGAAGTCGCTTGAAAGCCGAGGGCGCTATTCGCGCCGCTGTAGTGCCTGAAAAAGCCAGCGAAGCAATCAAATTTCAAGATTACTTTGAACATCAAGAAGCCTTGAGCAGCACCGCGTCGCACCGCATGTTGGCCATGCTTCGCGGTCGCGAGCAAGGATTCTTGACGCTGAAAGTGGATTTACCAGAGGTGTGGGAAGCCGAGAGCCCGCGCGCGCCCCATCCCTTCGAATCAGAAATCGCGCGATTGCATGGCATTGAACGCAATGACAGTCCTCGAGGTAAATTTCTCAATGAAACATGCCGCTGGACCTGGAAAATCAAATTAGCCAGCTCCCTGGAAAGTGAGGTGATCGGTACGCTGCGTGACGCAGCCCAAGCCGAGGCCATTACCGTGTTTGGAAAAAACCTGAAAGACCTGCTGTTGTCGGCGCCAGCCGGTGGCAAGGCCACCATGGGCCTGGACCCGGGTATTCGCACTGGCGTGAAAGTGGCCGTGATAGACAGCACAGGCCAGGTGGTTGAACACGCCACTGTTTACCCACACGAGCCGCGCCGCCAATGGAATGAATCGATTGCGCTGCTGGCAGCGCTTTGCATGAAACACAATGTCGAATTGATTGCGATCGGCAATGGAACGGCCAGCCGGGAAACTGATCAGCTTGCTGCCGACTTGCTTGCCCAACACAAAGACCTCAAAGCCACCCGAGTCATGGTCAGTGAAGCAGGTGCCTCGGTTTACTCCGCTTCAGCCTTGGCATCAGCCGAATTGCCCGATCTCGATGTCAGCATTCGCGGTGCAGTTTCAATTGCACGCCGACTTCAGGACCCCTTGGCGGAGCTTGTAAAAATTGATCCGAAATCAATTGGTGTGGGTCAATACCAGCACGATGTGGATCAGCGCCAGTTGAGTGGACGCCTTGACGCGGTGGTTGAAGATTGCGTCAATGCGGTGGGTGTAGAAGTGAATACGGCGTCTGAGCAATTGCTGTCGCGCGTATCGGGCTTGAACGCATCAGTGGCCAAAGCACTGGTTTCATTCAGAAACAGCAACGGCAAATTTAAAAGCCGCGAAGACCTTCGCAAAGTGCCACGACTCGGTGACAAAACATTCGAACAAGCGGCGGGCTTCCTGCGTATTCACGGTGCCGATAATCCTCTCGATGCATCCTCGGTGCACCCAGAGGCCTACATTGTGGTGGAGAAAATGGCGTCCAAGGTTAAAAAGCCAGTGGGCAGCCTGGTCGGCAATCGAGACGCGCTGAAAGAGCTGAAACCCTCCGAGTTTGTGGATGACCGGTTCGGTTTACCCACCGTTCAGGATATTTTGATCGAACTTGAAAAGCCGGGCCGTGACCCGCGCCCCAGCTTCAAGACCGCCAAGTTTGACGACAAGGTACACACCATGGCCGATTTAAAACCGGGCATGACACTTGAGGGTGTGGTCACCAACGTGGCGAACTTCGGTGCTTTTGTCGACATTGGTGTGCACCAGGATGGATTGGTGCACGTGTCTGCCTTGTCGAATACCTTTGTGAAAGACCCGCACAGCGTGGTCAAGACCGGTCAAATTGTCAAAGTGAAAGTGCTTGAGGTCGACATTCCACGCAAGCGGATTTCATTGACCATGAAAATGGGCGACGATGTGCCCAAAGCTGCACCAGGGCAAAATACCGCTCGCCAAGTTCAAGCCAACCGTGCAGGTGACTCTCGAGGCGATCGGCGTGGTGGAAATGGCGCACCACAACCGGGCTCCGGATTTGCGAACAATGCATTTGCTGCCGCGTTTGCAAAGGCGAAGGGAAGCAAATAAGCGCAGATCAAAGGCGAACGGCGTTTCGCTTCGGTGAGTCCAGGTACTCTTTTGATTGCATTTCAACAATGCGGCTCACCGTGCGGAAGAACTCATGCGCCATGGCACCTTCGGTGTAAAGTTCTTCCGGCTCTACTGCTGCCGACATGATCAACTTCACTTTGTGGTCGTAGAGCACGTCAATCAACCAGGTGAATCGGCGCGCCTCCGACGCCATGCCAGCTCCCATCTTGGGTACGCCACTTAGAATGACGGTTTGAAACTGACTGGCAATTTCCAGATAATCGTTTTGTGAGCGGGGGCCACCACACAAGGTGGGGAAGTCAAACCACACCACTGAACCCGCACGGCGCACTGCCTTGATCACGCGCGATTCGATTTGCAACTCGGCAGCCTCGTCGGCCACTTCAGCCAAACGATTAAAATCGTCGGTCAATTGAATGTCTGCACTTTCAGTCAACGGCATCAGGTAGGTGTTCAATTGCGCCAATGTGCGGCGGCGATAATCGACCCCCACATCCACATTGATCACATCAAGCTGCTTGTTCAACAAAGCAATTGCGGGCAGCAAACGATCGCGGTGCAGGCCGTCCGGGTACAAATCGTCGGGTTTGTAATTTGAAGTCATCAAGAACGTAACGCCATTGGCAAACAAGCCATCGAGCAGGCGATAAAGAATCATGGCATCGGCAATGTCCGACACGTGAAACTCATCAAAACAAATCAGGCGATAACGTTTGGCGATGCGTGCCGCCACCTCGTCGAGCGGATCTTGAACACCTTTCAGGTCATCGAGTTCTGCATGCACCCCTCGCATGAACTCATGAAAGTGCAAACGTATTTTGCGCTGAACAGTGACCGAGTTGTAAAAGCAATCCATCAAAAAACTTTTACCGCGGCCAACTCCGCCCCACAGGTACAAGCCTTTGGGTACAGCGGGGCGATTCAAAAACTTCTTGATCACACTGCTGCGCGCCTTTTTGTATTCCACAAACTCATCATAGAAAAGCTGCATGCGGTCCACGGCCTTTTGCTGTGCAGCATCCGATTGGTAACCCCGTTCGGTCAAAGTTTGTTTGTAATATTCCTGAACGTTCACGATGATGAGTTTGAATCAATAGAATTAAAAACGGCCGATGAAGCAATTCACCAGCCGTTTGGGGTCGACGTCAGTCTGAGTTTAACCGTTCAGTTGACGCTTGTCGCAAGCCAAAGCCGCTTCCTTAACTACTTCAGACAAACTGGGGTGTGCATGGCAAATGCGGCCAATGTCCTCAGAAGAAGCTTTGAACTCCATCGCCATCACCGCTTCTGCAATCAGATCGGATGCATGGCTGTTGATGATATGAACGCCCAGAACTTCGTCAGTAGTGGCGTCGGCCAGCACTTTCACAAAGCCTTGTGAATCGCCTTGCCCCAGCGCACGGCCATTGGCCATGAACGGGAACTGACCTGCCTTGTACTTGCGGCCTTCCTGCTTCAACTGCTGCTCGGTTTTACCAACCCAAGCCACTTCAGGTGAGGTGTAAATAACCCATGGAATGGTGTCATAGTTGCAGTGGCCGGCCTGACCCGCCATGATTTCAGCAACCATTACGCCCTCTTCCTCGGCTTTGTGCGCCAGCATGGCACCGCGAATTACATCACCAACTGCATAAATGCCCGCAACCAATGTTTGGCAATGTGCGTCCACATCAATTTGACCGCGGTCGTTGGTTTTCAGGCCAACTGCTTCCAGGTTCAAACCATCGGTATTGGGCACACGGCCTACCGACACGATCAACTTGTCGCAATCGAGCTTCTGGGCTGCACCATCTGCATCGGTGTAGGCCACTGAAACACCCTTCTTGCTGGCCTTCACATCGGAGATCTTGACACCCATGTGCATCTTCAAGCCTTGTTTGGTGAAGATCTTCTGCATTTCCTTGGCAACACCTTCGTCGGCAGCGGCCAGGAAATTAGGCATGGCTTCAAGCACGGTTACGTCAGCACCCAAACGGCGCCAAACCGAACCCAACTCCAGACCAATTACACCGGCACCAATCACGCCCAATTTCTTGGGCACAGCGCCAAATTTCAAGGCACCTTCGTTGTCGCATACCAATTCGTTGTCAACGACAATACCTGGCAAATGGCGGGCCTTGGAACCAGTGGCCACAATCACTTGCTTGGCAGTCACCTTCTCTTCACCCGCGGCACTTTTCACTGTCAGCTCAAAACCGCCATCAACCTTGCCGGAAAAACTGGCCCACCCCTTGATGGGCGTGACTTTGTTTTTCTTGAACAAGTACTGAATGCCACCTGTCATCTTGGCAACGATGTCATCCTTGCGCTTGACCATCTTGGCCACATCCATCGTCGCGCCTGTCACAGTGATACCGTGGTCTTCCGCATGGTGAGCAATCTTCTCGAATTCCTCAGAAGATGCCAGCAAAGCTTTCGATGGAATACAACCCACGTTCAGGCAGGTACCACCCAAACGCGGCTCGCCCTTGGGATCATCGTAAGCATTGCCTTCAATACAGGCCACTTTCATGCCCAATTGACCTGCACGGATCGCGGCGATGTAACCGCCTGGGCCCGCACCGATCACTACTACGTCGTATTGTGTACTCATGACTATTCCCCTTACAGTTCCAGCAGCAAGCGTGCTGGGTCTTCCAGGGCTTCCTTCATTGCAACCAAACCAAGCACCGCCTCGCGACCATCAATAATTCGGTGATCGTAGCTCATGGCCAGGTAGTTCATGGGGCGAATCACGATTTCACCGTTTTCAACCACGGCACGTTCTTTGGTGGCATGAATACCCAAAATTGCTGACTGGGGTGGGTTGATAATCGGGGTGGACAACATGGAACCAAACACACCACCGTTGGAAATCGAGAAGGTGCCGCCTGTCAGGTCATCAAGGCTCAACTTGCCGTCTTTGGCTTTCTGGCCGAATTCTGCAATTTTCATCTCGATGTCGGCAATGCTCATTTGATCTGCGTTGCGAATAATCGGCACCACCAAACCGCGTGGCGAACCCACTGCAATACCGATATCAAAGTAGCCGTGGTACACGACGTCGCTGCCATCTACAGAAGCATTCAACACAGGGTACTTTTTCAAGGCTGCCACTGCAGCTTTCACGAAGAAGCCCATGAAGCCCAGCTTGGCACCATGCTCTTTCTCGAACTTGTCTTTGTACTTGTTGCGCAAGTCCATCACCGGCTTCATGTTCACTTCGTTGAACGTGGTCAGAATGGCGTTGGTTTGCTGAGACTGCACCAGTCGTTCAGCAACACGGGCTCGCAAACGGCTCATGGGCACGCGCTGCTCTGGGCGACCTTCGATCAAGGTAGCAGGATCAAGCGGAGCCTTTACCTCGGGCAGGAGACTAACTGGCTTGGCAGCAGGTGCAGGCGCTGCTGCAGGTGCATTCAAGGTACCAATCACATCGCCTTTGGTGATGCGGCCATCTTTGCCAGAACCTGCGATTTGACCAGCACTCAGATTGTTTTCAGCCATCATTTTGGCTGCAGCTGGCATGGCCACTGAACCATCTACATTGGCAGAAGGAGCCGGAGCCGATGCTGCCGGGGCAGCCGCTGGAGCGGCGGCGGCAGGTGCAGATTCTGCAGCAGGCGCGCTTGCGGAGGCACTAGCTTCGGTGTCAATTTTTGCCAAAACCTGACCTGCTACAACAGTTGCACCGTCTTCGCACAGAATTTCAACGATTACGCCACCTGAAGGTGCAGGCACTTCAAGCACCACCTTGTCGGTTTCTACGTCAATCAGATTTTCGTCACGCTTGACAGCGTCACCCGGTTTTTTGTACCAATTCAACAGCGTTGCTTCGGCGACAGATTCGGACAGTTGTGGTACGACCACTTCTACGATTGCCATGGAATATTTTCCTTTTGAATTCTTTGTTCAAGTGCGGGCGGCCACCATGACCTGCCCGCTTCCTGTGTTTATTTAGTTACCACGAAACCCTTGAGCTTGCCGAATGCAGCATCGATCAGCGCTTTCTGCTGTTCGTTGTGCTTGGCGTAATAGCCCACGGCCGGAGAAGCTGAAGCCGGACGACCTGCATAACCCAGACGCTGTCCTTCGGACAGGTTTTCCAACACATTGTGCTGGATCTGGAACCAGGGACCCTGGTTTTGAGGTTCGTCCTGACACCACACCACATCAGTCAGGTTCGGATACTTACGCAATTCAGCGCTAAGTGACTTGTGTGGGAATGGATAAAGCTGCTCAACACGCGCAATCGCAACATCTTTGATATTGCGCTCACGACGAGCCGCGATAAGGTCGTAATACACACGACCAGAACAAAGCACCACTCGTTTGACCTTGCTGGAATCCAGTTCGCCCTGATCACCGATGACAGTCTGAAAGTGACCTTTGGACAGATCTTGCAAAGAAGAAGTGGCTTCCTTGTGACGCAACAAAGACTTCGGTGTCATGATGATCAATGGCTTGCGGAACAAGCGGATCATCTGGCGACGCAACAAGTGGAAAATCTGTGCCGGCGTAGTGGGCTGGCACACTTGCATGTTGTTCTCGGCGCACAACTGCAAATAACGCTCGATGCGCGCGGAAGAATGTTCGGGACCCTGCCCTTCGTAGCCGTGCGGCAGCATCATCACCAAACCGGAGGCACGCCCCCATTTCACTTCACCGGATGAAATGAACTGGTCGATCACCACTTGGGCGCCGTTGGCGAAATCACCGAACTGGGCTTCCCAGATGACCAAGGTGTTGGGTTCAGCTGTGGAGTACCCATACTCAAAACCAAGCACAGCTTCTTCGGACAACACCGAGTCGATCACTGTGAATGGCGCCTGACCTTCAGAGATATTTTCAAGAGGGACGTAAGTGCCCTCACTCCACTTTTCGCGACCCTGATGATGCAGTACAGCGTGGCGGTGAGTGAACGTGCCGCGACCGCAATCCTGACCAGTCATGCGAACGGCATAACCGGATGAAACCAGGGAAGCATAAGCCAAGTGCTCACCCATGCCCCAGTCGAGCAAGGTTTCTCCTTGTCCCATGGCGGCACGGTCTGCAATCACCTTTTGCACCAAGGGATGAACCTTGAAGTTTTCAGGCACTGTAGTAACACGTTCAGACAAACGCTTGATTTCAGAAATTGGCACAGACGTATCAGCCGCGTCAGTCCATTTCTTGTTCAGGTAAGGTGACCAATCAACAGCGAATTTGCTCTTGTAATTGGTCAGCACTGGGTCAGCACGGTTGTGCTTGCCCTCGTCCATGGCAGCACGGAAATCTGCAACCAACTTGTCCGCGCCGTCGTCCTTCAAAATACCCTGCATCACCAAACGTTCAGCGTACAAAGTACGAGTGCCTGGATGCTGACCAATTTTCTTGTACATCAAGGGTTGGGTAACTGCAGGCGTGTCTTGCTCGTTGTGTCCCAATTTCCGGAAACACACAATATCAATCACCACGTCTTGCTGGAATTCCATGCGGAAATCAAGCGCCAATTGAGTCACGAAAATAACGGCTTCGGGATCGTCACCATTCACATGGAATACGGGTGCTTCAATCATCTTCACGACGTCTGAACAGTACAAAGTCGAGCGACTGTCGCGAGGATCCGAAGTGGTGAAACCGATCTGGTTGTTAATTACAATGTGAACCGTACCGCCCGTGCCGTAGCCGCGGGTGTGTACCAGGTTCAGGGTTTCCATGACGACACCCTGACCGGCGAAGGCAGCATCGCCGTGCACCAGCACTGGCAATACCTGCTTACCCTCTTTGTCGCCACGACGTTCCTGGCGAGCTTTCACGGAACCTTCGACCACCGGGTTCACGATTTCAAGGTGCGATGGGTTAAACGCCAATGACAAATGCATGGGGCCACCGGGGGTGGTCACATCCGATGAAAAGCCTTGGTGATACTTCACGTCACCGGCTGGCAAATCATCTGCATGCTTGCCTTCAAATTCTTCAAACAACTGGCTTGGGCTTTTGCCCAAAATGTTCACCAACACGTTCAAGCGACCGCGGTGAGCCATACCAATGATGGTTTCTTGCACACCGTTGGCACCACCACGCTGAATCACTTGATCAAGCGAAGCAATAAACGATTCACCACCTTCCAGTGAGAAACGTTTCTGGCCCACATAACGGGTATGCAAATAACGTTCGAGACCTTCGGCAGCAGTAAGGCGCTCAAGAATGTGCAATTTCTCTTCGGCAGTCAGTTGGGCGGTGCCCAGGCTGGTTTCCATGCGTTCTTGCAACCAGCGCTTTTGAGCGGGGTCGCTGATGTGCATGTATTCAATACCAATGGAGCGGCAATAAGTGTCACGCAGCGCCTTCACGATATCGCGAAGGGTCATTTGGTCTTGACCAAAATAGGTGTTGGTCGCAGAGAACGTGATGTCCATATCCGCTTCGGTCAAACCGTAGAAGGCTGGATCAAGTTCTGGAATATTTGGGCGTTCCTGACGCTTGAGCGGGTCAAGATCAGCAAAACGCGAGCCCAGGAAACGGTAGGCAGCCACAATAGACTGCACATGCACCTGCTTCTTGGCCACTTCCAGATCAGCAGAATGAATCTGCGGCTGCAAGAAGCCTTTTTTGGCGCGTTGAGCAAAAGATTGAACGACCGGCGCATGGGCTACGTCTTTCTCGTTCACGTCGCCGTGAGCGGAAGGTACCATTTGCATTTGGTCAAAATAGGCGCGCCATTTGTCTGGCACAGAACCTGGGTTATCCAGATAGGCCTCGTACATTTCTTCGACATAGGGCGCATTGCCCCCGAACAAGTACGAGTTTTGTTGTAATGATCGCATCATTTGCGCTTCACCTTTTTCCGAGTTTCTCGTTTCAAAGATGTGGGGTTCGGACTCGACCTTGGCTATTGCCATCGGACCGAATCCCTACACACGTGGGTTAAACCGCACTCCCCGTCTGGTTTGTGGAGCCCCTGCCCCTAACCAGATAGCAAAAAACAGCCAAAAAGACTGTTTTAAGAGTTAAGCCCAAAGGATAGCAGATTAGAGAAAGCGCACTAAAGCGTTGTCTTGGATGAATGTGAAAAATGTGGTGAAAATGAAAAAAGCCACCCGAGGGTGGCTTTTCATTTTTAATGGATCATCGAATTAACGTTGATCGATTGGCTTGACGTTGCGATGCGCTGCGCCATTGAACAACTGACGTGGACGACCGATTTTGTACTCGGGGTCTGCAATCATTTCGTTCAACTGGGCGATCCAGCCAACGGTACGGGCCAACGCGAAGATGGCGGTAAACAGTGGCACAGGAATACCAATGGCTTTTTGAACAATGCCTGAATAAAAGTCAACGTTCGGGTACAGCTTGCGCTTGACGAAGTATTCGTCTTCCAGCGCGATTTTTTCCAAGGCCATGGCAATCTTGAACAATGGGTCGTCGTGCAAGCCAAGTTCGTTCAACACTTCGTGGCAGGTTTCACGCATCAGCTTGGCACGCGGGTCGTAGTTTTTGTACACGCGGTGACCAAAGCCCATCAGGCGCACGCCTGAATCCTTGTCTTTCACCTTGGCGATAAAGTCACCAATCTTTTCTACGCCGCCGTTGGCTTGAATTTCGGTCAGCATATTCAGGCAGGCCTCGTTGGCACCGCCATGTGATGGACCCCACAAACATGCCACACCGGCTGCAATCGCTGCAAACGGGTTGGTTCCCGAGGAAGCGCACAAACGAACAGTTGAAGTCGATGCGTTTTGCTCGTGATCCGCATGCAAAATGAAGATGCGGTCCATGGCGCGCACCAGCACGTCGTTGACTTTGTATTCTTCACAAGGATTGCCAAACATCATGCGCATGAAATTGGCGGTGTAACCCAGTTCATTCTTGGGATAAATATTCGGTGCACCGATGCCGTATTTGTAGGCCATGGCCACCAGGGTCGGCATTTTCGCGATCAAACGGATCGCGGAGATGTCACGCTGGTTTTTGTCCAGCAGGTTCATCGAATCAGGGTAGAAGGCAGACATGCCACCCACCAAGCCAGTCATCACGGCCATGGGGTGCGCGTCGCGGCGGAAACCGCGCAAGAAGAAGTTCATCTGGTCATTGACCATGGTGTGCTTGGTGACCAGCTCGTCGAATGTCGTTTTCTCAGACACATTCGGCAATTCACCGTTCAGCAGCAGGTAACACACGTCCATGAAGTCGCAGTTTTGAGCCAACTGCTCAATTGGGTAGCCGCGGTACAGCAATTCGCCCTTGTCACCATCGATGTAGGTAATGGACGAATTGCAGGATGCTGTGGACAGGAAACCTGGGTCGTAGGTGAATTTGCCGGTCGAGCCGTACAGCTTGCGGATGTCGATCACATCAGGACCAATGGTACCTTTGTGAATGGGAAATTCTACCGAAGGGGTGCCGTCTGAAAAAGACAGCGTGGCCTTGTGTTCTGTGCTCATCGGATTTCCTTCTAATGGATTGAAATTAAAGTTCTCGCATCATCTGGACAACCCTGCGCACATCGGGCGTATCCAAACTACCTTCCAGCTCTTTTCGGCCTAGGAACAGGTCAAGCAGCACGTTATCAACCTCTTCAAACAGCACAGTCAAAGCCTGTACGTCGTCATCGGTTAACTCCATTTCATGCTTGTCGAAAAATCGTTCGATTATCAGGTCGTTTTCCAATAGGCCTCTACGGGCGCGCCAGCGTAAACGGGCACGTTGAGTTGGATCCGCCTGATGACTCTGATTAGCCATAAACTACAACAAAGAAAACGGGGTTTTGCAGTGCACAACCCCGATTTGAATAAAAAAATCCGAACAAGGATTCTAGACGGCGCGACGCACCATCAGTTCCTTGATCTTGCCGATTGCTTTCGTGGGGTTCAAGCCCTTTGGACAAACGTCCACACAGTTCATGATGGTGTGGCAACGGAACAATCGGTAAGGATCTTCCAGGTTGTCCAAACGCTCGCCAGTGGTTTGATCGCGGCTGTCAGCAATGAAACGGTAAGCTTGCAACAAACCGGCCGGCCCCACGAATTTATCGGGATTCCACCAGAAAGACGGGCAGCTGGTTGAACAGCAGGCGCACAAAATACATTCGTACAGACCATCCAGCTCTTCGCGTTCTTCAGGTGATTGCAGGCGTTCCTTTTCAGGGGGAGGCGTGTCGTTCACCAAATATGGCTTGATGGAATGGTACTGCTTGAAAAACTGGGTCATGTCCACGATCAAGTCGCGCACCACGGGAAGACCTGGCAGCGGTTTCAGTACGATCGGCTGCTTTAGGTCGCGCAGGTTCGTGATACAAGCCAAGCCATTTTTGCCGTTGATGTTCATGGCGTCAGACCCACACACACCTTCACGGCATGAGCGGCGATAGGCCAGTGATTCATCAACATCGCTCTTGATGCGCATCAGTGCATCGAGCAACATTTTGTCGGTGGGCTCCAACTCAACTTCCAGCTTTTGCATTTTCGGTGCTTCGCCGGTGTCGGGGTCGTAGCGATAAATTTCGAAACGTACGATTCTTTTTTCACTCATTTTCTGTACCTCGTAACCTTGATTAGAACGTCCGCTTTTTAGGCTGGAAGGTTTCAACTGTCATTGGCTTCAAGTTCACTGGCTTGTAGTCCAGGCGGTTGCCCTCGGAATACCACAGGCTGTGACGCATCCACTTGTCATCATCGCGCTCAGGAAAATCGCTGTGTGCGTGCGCACCACGGCTTTCTTCGCGGGCTGCTGCTGAAACCATGGTGGCCTTTGCTGTTTCCTGCAGGTTGGCCAGTTCCAGCGCTTCAACCAACGCGGTGTTGAACACTTTGGATTTGTCTTTCAAGTGAATGTGATCCGCTTGTGCTGCCAGATCAACAATTTTTGTCACGCCTTCGTTCATCAGCTGGGTGGTACGGAATACGCCACAGTGGTACTGCATGCCCTTGCGGATCGAATCGGCCACTACACGCACGTTTTCACCGCTGGTCGAGGTCATCAGTTTGTCGACACGCGCCATGGTCAAATCAGTGCCATCGGCTGGCAACTCTTTGTGACTGCGGGCTTTCAGATTGCTGTTCACAATGTGATTGCCTGCAGCGCGGCCAAAGACGATCAAGTCGAGCAATGAGTTGGTGCCCAAGCGGTTTGCGCCATGAACGGACACGCACGCACACTCGCCAATGGCGTACATGCCATTGATGATTTCGCTGGCGCCACCCGGTACTTTGGGCGCAACAACCTGACCATACACATTGGTTGGAATACCGCCCATTTGATAATGGATGGTTGGCACAACAGGAATTGGCTCTTTGATTGGATCGACGTTGGCGAACTTGATTGCGATCTCGCGAATCGAGGGCAAACGCTTCATGATCGTGTCAGCGCCCAAGTGATCGAGCTTCAGCAATACATAATCTTTGTTGGGGCCACAGCCGCGACCTTCCTTGATTTCCTGGTCCATGGAGCGAGACACGAAGTCGCGTGGAGCCAAATCTTTCAAGGTAGGCGCATAACGTTCCATGAAACGCTCGCCTTCGCTGTTCAACAGAATACCGCCTTCGCCGCGAACGCCTTCTGTTACCAGAACACCGGCACCGGCCACACCTGTGGGGTGGAACTGCCAGAATTCCATGTCTTCCAGGGGAATGCCAGCGCGTGCTGCCATGCCCATGCCATCGCCTGTGTTAATGAAGGCGTTGGTGGATGCATCCCAGATACGGCCTGCGCCACCGGTAGCGAACACCGTGGTTTTGGCTTCCAAAACCATCATTTCGCCGGTTTCCATTTCAAGCGCGGTTACGCCCACCACGTCGCCGTCGGCGTCGCGAATGATGTCAAGCGCCATCCACTCGACGAAAAACTGGGTGCGCGCGCGTACATTGCGCTGATACAGGGTGTGCAACAAGGCATGGCCTGTGCGGTCGGCTGCAGCACAAGCGCGCTGAACCGGCTTTTCACCAAAGTTGGCTGTGTGACCGCCAAATGGGCGCTGGTAAATAGTGCCATCCGGGTTGCGATCAAAAGGCATGCCAAAGTGTTCGAGTTCGTAAACAACCTTGGGGGCTTCACGACACATGAATTCGATCGCGTCCTGGTCACCCAGGTAATCGGAACCCTTTACAGTGTCGAACATGTGCCAGTACCAGCTGTCATCGGACATATTGCCCAGCGATGCACCGATACCGCCCTGCGCTGCCACAGTGTGTGAGCGTGTGGGGAATACCTTGGACAGCACGGCTACATTCAGACCAGCCTCTGCCAACTGGAGCGAACAGCGCATACCCGCGCCACCCGCACCTACAATCACCGCGTCGAATTTGCGACGAGGAAGGGAAGTTTTAACTGCAGTCACTTTTAGACCCTCCAGAGAATGTCAGCAGCGTAGCCGGCTGCACCAAGCAACCACAACGCTGTAAAAACTTGCAATGAGAGACGAATACCGGTGGGCTTGACGTAGTCCATCCAGATGTCGCGAATACCAATGTAGGCGTGGTAGCACAGGGACAAGATGGCCAGCAGTGCGAGAATTTTGCCCAAGGGGAACGACAGCACGGTGAAGTTGAAGAAACCAACCCACTTCACGTAATCAAGATCGGGGGTGAACAACACAGCCAGGAACAGGCCAATGGTGTATACCGCCATGATGACCGCCGTGATGCGCTGCGCCACCCATTCTTTCAGACCGTAGTGCGCGCCGACCACAAGGCGCTTTGAACCAATATTGTTACCCATGATTAAAACACTCCGAACAGTTTCAGGCCAAACAGGGCGGTCAGGCTCAGGCTGACTGCAAATACGATACCGGCGCTTTTGCTGGCGGCGTATTTTTCAGTGCCCATGTGAACATCAAGCGCCAGGTAACGGATACCAGCAGCGAAGTGATGCAAATACGACCAGATCAAGCCCAACAACACAATTTTGACCAATGGGCTGCTGACCAGCGATTGCATTTCAAGGAAAGTGAGTTCAGAGGTGATGCTTTTGTCGAAAAGCGGCAGAAGAATGACAGGAAGTGCCAGAAACAGCACAGCGCCACTGACGCGGTGCAAAATCGACAGCTTGCCCGCCAAAGGCAGCCTGTACTTCAGAATTTGTGTGACATGTATGTTCCGGTACTCCGGACGTTTCTTCGCAACAGTGTTTGACATGCTCGTGTTCTTATAAAAGTGATTGGAAAACGGGCCAAAACCCAAAGCCTTTCGGCTTGAATCCTTTAGAAAAACCAATATCGGACAACGATATATTTTGAACCAAATCAGCAAACGCTAAAAGCGGGATATTTTTGATTTTGAGCGCTAAGAGGTCCAAATGCATTCTTTTGCCCGCAAAAGACTTGTATCAATTCAATACAATTCATTCCTGTATGAAAACTTGTCGGTCAAATACCAACCTCGACGAAGCTCCACTGGTTTGTCAGCATACGTCATTGAAAGGCGCTCGACCAGCAGCAAAGGGGTGCCTACCCCGACCTGCAGAATATCGGCGTGCTCCTGCTGCGCACTCACGGCCTTGATGTGCTCGTTGGCGCGCAACATGCGCACATTGAAGCTGCTTTCAAGAAAACCATAGAGGGTGGAATTCCATTGCTGAAGGCGCTCGAGAGTGAGACCTTTGTATTGAGAAGCAGGAAGCCAGATTTCATCAAAAATACGGGGCACGCCATCGAAACGCATTACACGCTTGACCACAAACACGGAGTCGCTGGGTTTGATATCAAGCAATTTGGCAATTTGTGAACTGGCGCGTACACGCTCTACCGACAAGTAGGTGGATTTGGGCTTGACCCCGGGTTCTTCGTCGGCGGCAAGACGCAAAAAACGGTACTCGGATTTCGCTTCATTGTGCGTGGCAACAAAAGTACCCCGACCCTGCTTGCGGTCAACCAGATTCTCGGCGGCTAGCTCGTCAATGGCTTTGCGCACGGTGCCCTGGCTTACTCCGTAGCGTGTGGCAAGCTCGGTTTCGGACGGAATGAGCTCACCCGGCTTCCATTCGCCATCTTGAAGGCTTTTCAACAGCAAACCTTTAATTTGCTGATAAAGCGGGCTGAACGTAGGATTAACGGATTGCAAATTGTGTCTCGATCTTGTTTTTTTAGGATTATTGTGTATCTTATATCTTATAGATGACTTTTAAAAGTTAAACCCCTCTAATCCACCAAGTTAGTCAACAAGGTGTCAGTGTTTGGCGCTAAACTATGGCCTTCGATTTTTAATCCTTTGGAGTGTTTGACATGACCAAACCCGCAATGCGAGTTGCCGTTACAGGCGCTGCCGGCCAAATTGGCTACAGCTTGTTGTTCCGTATCGCCAATGGCGACATGCTGGGCAAAGACCAGCCCGTGATTTTGCAGTTGCTGGACATTACCCCCGCCCTGCCCGCAGTGAAAGGTGTGGTCATGGAACTGGAAGACTGTGCATTCCCATTGCTGCAAGGTGTGGTGATCACTGATGACCCCGCGACAGCGTTCAAAGACGTTGACGTTGCTTTGCTGGTTGGCGCACGCCCACGCAGCAAAGGCATGGAGCGCAAAGACCTGCTGGAAGCCAACGGTGCAATTTTCACCGTTCAGGGCAAAGCACTGAACGACAACGCCAAGCCAACAGTGAAGGTACTTGTTGTAGGCAACCCTGCCAACACCAACGCCTACATTGCACAGCAATCTGCTCCCGATCTGGACCCAAATTGCTTTACTTCCATGCTGCGCCTGGACCACAACCGCGCATTGAGCCAGGTTGCCGCCAAAACCGGCAAGCCAGTTGCCTCCATTGAGAAGTTGGCTGTGTGGGGCAACCACTCGCCCACGATGTACGCCGATTACCGTTTTGCAACAATCGACGGTGCATCTGTAAAAGACATGATCAACGACCAGGAATGGAACGCCAACACTTTCTTGCCAACAGTGGGCAAGCGTGGTGCGGCCATTATTGAAGCACGTGGTTTGTCGTCAGCCGCTTCAGCTGCCAATGCTGCAATTGACCACGTACGCGACTGGGTATTGGGCACCAACGGCAAGTGGGTGACCATGGGTATCCCTTCTGATGGTTCCTATGGAATTCCTGAAGGCACACAATTCGGCTTCCCTGTGACTTGCGCCAATGGCAAGTTTGAAATTGTGAAGGGTCTGGAAATTGATGCATTCAGCCAAGAGCGCATCAACATTACCCTGAACGAACTGATGGAAGAACGCGAAGGCGTGAAGCACTTGCTGGGCAAGTAATTCACAGGCAATTCGTGATAAAAAGGCCAGCAGAGATGCTGGCTTTTTTTATTTGCAACCGAGGAATATCGCGTGAAAAAGCACAACCTGGATTTGGCGAACATTTCCACCATTTTGTACAGCGAAGACCATGCACGGGTGAACTTGCCAGTGTGCGACCACTACGCAGGCCGACCGAAATACTTTGAGAAGGCCTTGCAAATTCGTGCGGAAATTGGCGCCTGCTTCGATATCACGCTTGATCTGGAGGACGGTGCGGTTGTTGGTCAGGTTACAGAAATTGCAACTTGGGCGGCACAAAGCCTTGTTGATTTCTCCGCGAGATATGGCAGCGAAACGCGCAGGCCTGGCCTTCGACTGCACCCGGTTCAGGACCCCGCGTTCGAGCTGGAATTGCCAATTGTGTTGCGTGAAGGTGTCCCATTGCCCGCCTACTTGATGTTGCCAAAGCCTGAAAACTTCAATGACGTGAAACTGGCAATCATCCGCATTCGCGAACAATGCGCCAAAGCGGGTGTTGAACCCCCGCCCTTGCACGTCTTGATTGAAACCCATGGCGCATTGGCCGCGGTACACAATATTGCAGGACTTGAGGAGGTGGAATCGCTTTCATTTGGCATCATGGACTTTATTTCAAGTCATCGCAGTGCAATTCCCAAAACTGCACTGAATTCGCCTGGTCAGTTTGAAAACCCCTTGGTGCGCCGCGCCAAGCTTGAAATTTCTGCTGCCTGCCACCGATTCGGCAAGGTGCCTTCACACAATGTGACCCGCAATATTCGCCAACCTGAGATGGCTGCTGAAGATGCACAGCGCGCGAAACGAGATTTCGGCTTTACGCGCATGTGGAGCATTCACCCTGAACAAATTGTGCACATTGTGTCGGCCATGCTGCCCACAGATTCCGAAGTGGAAGAGGCAGTTTTGGTGTTGACTGAAGCGCAAAAAGCAGATTGGGGACCAATTCAAATCAAAGGGGAACTGCACGACAGGGCGAGTTACCGGTACTTCTTTGAGGTGTTGAATGCGAGATCAAATCGCGGAGGCTAGAAAAGCGCGCCCGTGTTCGGTTAAAAACTTGACCCCGGCTGCGTGAGGAACTCCAGTTCCTCATCGGTGGAATCCCGACCAAGAATGGAGTTTCGGTGCGGATAACGCCCAAACCGATCGATAATTGCTTTGTGTCGACGCTCGAAGTTGTAGTTGTTTTCAGGTGCCCATTCCCGATACAAATGCTCTGCCTGAACGTGAATGACTTTTGATTCACTGTGCATGTAAGGCAGCAACAAAAATGCCCTTTCGGTGGGATCAAACTCGTTTAACACGCCTTTGGCTACCGCCTCTTGGGCCAGGGCAAGCGCCATGGGGTCTTGAGCAAAAGCCATTGGGGTGTTGCGATGCACATTGCGAGAAAACTGATCCAGCACAATGATTTCTGCAAGACGACCTTTCGCGGAAATGCGCCATGTGTAGCATTCCCCTTGGGCTGCTTTAGAAAGTTGAGACCCGAACCTGATTCGAATTTGTTCGTCAAACAAGGGATTGGCAGACCACCAAGCTTTGGGCTCGATGTCTTCAAACCAGAACTTCAATACTTCGGTGAATTGCATTTCAAGCAACTGACTCAAGCCTCATAAGAAGTCAACAACACCTGTGCAGCGGCCTCTCGCAGGGGAATCAGGGCCTGATAGGCATCCGACTGAAACCAGCCATGCGCCGCGTCGAGGTCTGGAAAGCGAATAACAACAATATCGGTGTACGGATTTTGAAGGGCCAGATCAGACGCCTTGACCCCGCGAAAAACCAATTCGGCATTCCAGGCAACGAGAGTACCGGGCACCTGGTCCCGGTACTGCTGCCACTTGAGTGGATCAAGAATCTTGATTTGACCCACAACGTAAGCGCTCATTGGGCAACCACTTATTAACAGTTGCCTTTCTTGGCTTGACCAGGAGGGCAATGACCACCACCGCCATGACCGCCTGGATCAACCACCACTGAACCGGCTGGGGTGTACACTGCACAACTGCTCAAAGCGAACATCAATGCCATCATGGAAAACAGTGTTTTCATGTTTCATACTTCCTGAATAAAAGAAACCAATCGAATTTTGATATTCCGTATAACGGGTACAACCCACTTAAGTTGACTGCTTCTCGTTAGTATGCGTTAACCACAGCAGGAAGTACGAAACAGCAACACAATTCTTGCACCAAAGAATCAGGGACAACAGTTGAAAAAAACTCCGATTACCAAACAGCTTTATCAGCAAAAGCCTTTTCGACTGGTGGCATGGGCTGCGCTTGCCTTGCTTGTTTTGGCTGTTGGCGTATTTGAACTGATGGGATGGCCATTTTTAGCCAAACCTGCCGAGCAGTGGCTGAGCAAGACACTTGAAAGAAATATTCAACTGACGCAGCAAGATGAAAACAACCCTCAGTTTAAACTCAGGCTGATTGGTGGTGTTCGCCTGAACCTGAACCATTTTGAAGTGGCCTCTCCTGTCTGGAGCGATTCACCTTTCATGATTCGTGCGGAAAATGTGTCCCTTGGGCTGCGCTATCGGGACCTCATCAAGTGGCTCAACGCACCGGAATCCGCACTGAGAATCAAATCGCTCACAGCCAAATCGCTGGATGGCAATTTCGAGCGTCTGAAAGACGGGCGAGCCTCATGGCAGTTCGCTAAAAACGAACCGGACTCAACACCCGCCCTCGCCCCTGAGTTTGGTTTGTTGGCAATTGAGCAAGGCCTCGTGAAGTATCGAGATGAACTTTTTGATCTTGATGTGGATGCGACCTTGAATTTGCAGGAAGGAGATGTGGGAGCCGATGCCCTGACAGTAGCAGCGCAGGGTTTGTATCAAGGCAAGAAGCTGGACATCAAACTGAAATCAACAGGTGTGTTGCCTTGGGTTGCCAAACAAGCAGAGCCTATACCCGTTGAATTGAATGTGTCTTTGGGCAGAGCCCGATTGGACTTCAAGGGAAAAGCAGCCGATGCACTGGGCATGCAGCAGCTTTCTGGCCAGTTTGCCGTGAGCGGCTCTTCATTGGCCGCCGCAGGCCAGGCACTTGGAGTGACTTTGCCAAACACGCCGGCCTTTCGCACGGAAGGCAGCCTGGTTCGTGACGCAAGCAATTGGCAAGTCAATGTCAGCAACGCAACGATTGGCAACAGTCGCTTAAACGGCAATTTTTTGTATGAAGGCGATAAAAAACAACCCCTGCTGACAGGAGAACTCAAAGGGCCTTCGCTGGTACTGGCTGACTTGGGTCCAACCGTGGGGGCGACTGTGGAAAAACAGAGCAAGACCGCCGCACCCAGTGGCAAGGTGCTACCGGACAAACCCTTCGATCTTCCTTCCCTGAGAGCGATGGATGCTGATGTGCGAATTGACATCGACAATCTGGATTTGGGCAGCGAGATATTGAAGCCACTTCGGCCATTGAGGGCACATTTGGCGGTGACTGAGGGCGTTTTGACCATTTCAGACATTGAAGCAAAAACCGCAAAGGGCCAACTTACAGGTGCGTTGCAATTGGATGGGCGAGAAGATATCGCTGTTTGGGACGTGGACTTGAAATGGGCCGATGTACAGCTTGAGCAATGGCTGAATATACCCAGAGCTGGAAATGAGCCGCCTTATGTAACGGGCACCATGAACGGTGCGGCCAAATTGAAGGGACAAGGCCGCTCGACTGCAGAAATACTGGGGAGCCTGGCTGGCAATGTGCGAACGCAGGTGCGCAACGGCACCATGTCGCATTTGATTGTTGAAGCGGCTGGCCTGGATGCTGCCGAGGCGCTTGGTGTTTGGTTTCGGGGCGATGATGTGTTGCAAATGACCTGTGCGTTTGCTGACCTGGACGCAAACAATGGTGTGCTACAACCCAAGGTATTTGTGATCGATACACAAGACTCAGCGATGTGGGTGAATGGCAGCATTTCAATGAAAACAGAAGCCTTGAATTTGAGGGTTGTTGTCACCCCAAAGGACTTCAGCCCGGTTAGCTTGCGTACGCCTTTGCTGATTACTGGCACCATGGGTTCGCCCGATGTGTCTCTTGAGAAAGGACCGCTAGCGGGCAAGGTAGCGGGTGCCGTGTTGCTGTCGCTGCTAAACCCATTTGCGGCATTGATTCCTTTTGTGGATACCGGCTCCCCGGATTCTGTCGAGAATTCCAACAAAACAGGTTGCTATGATTTGGCAGCACGCAGCAAAGCTCAGCGAGAAAAAAATTGACCAAAACACTTCACCCCAACAATGCGCACAGAGACGGGTACGATTTTGACGCCCTGGTGTTGACTTACCCTGCCCTGAAAAAACATGTGAAGCCCAATAATCATGGTCGAGACTCCATTGATTTTGCATTGCCTGCCGCCGTCAAAGCGCTCAATTGTGCGCTGCTGAACCACCATTACGATATCGTTGGGTGGAACGTACCGGAGGGTTATTTGTGCCCGCCCATTCCAGGCCGGGTGGATTACATTCACTACGCGGCGGATTTGCTCTCGAGCTGTGGAATCAAGGCAACGGATTCAAGGCAGGTGAAGATGCTGGATATTGGCACAGGCGCTAACGGAATTTATTCTTTGCTGGCGGCAAAGGCATATGGCTGGCACTGCACCGGCAGCGAAATTGAAATGGTGAGCTTAAAGAATCTTGCTGCGGTGCTGGACAAAAATGATGACTTGAAACGTTTGATTGATTTGCGGCTGCAACGCGACAAGCGGAAAATATTTGAGGGTGTGATCAAGCCAGGGGAACGATTCGACCTGAGTGTGTGTAACCCACCATTTCACGGCTCGCAAAAAGAGGCCATGAAAAGCAATCAACGCAAAGTAAATAGCCTTGCCTTCAACCGTGGCGAAAAACCAGGTTCGAAAGCGCCCGCAGGTTTGAACTTTGGTGGACAAAAAAACGAATTGTGGTGCGAAGGTGGGGAAATTGGTTTTCTACAAACCATGATCAATGAGAGTGCGCAATTTGGCAAACAGTGCAGGTGGTTTACCACGCTGGTGTCAAAGGCAGAAAATGTGCCTCAAGCAAAATGGCACATGCGCAACGTGGGTGCGCGCGATATTCTTGAAGTTGAAATGGAACAAGGCAACAAGACCACGCGCATTGTGGCGTGGTCTTTTGCATAGCTATTAGCGGCGGCGGCCACCCACTAGCAGCAGGAAGGCCCCGGCGACAATTGCGCCGACGCCAGCCCACATGGGGACGTTCACTTCCTTTTCCTGATCCACTGTAATTTCGAGTGAACCGATTTTTGCTGCGGTGGATTCTTCGGTGTAGCTAAAGCCTCCGTAGGCCAAGCCCAAAGTGCCTGCAACAATCAATAGAATTCCAATCAGTTTCGTGGCTTGCATCTTGTTTTCCTGAATTGTTGTCGATGTGTGGGTATTAACGGACTTCGGACGGGAACGGCATACAAAATAATTTGTAAAGCGAATCACCCCTTTGCTGGGTGACCCTGCCCACACTACTTTTTAGCAATGATGTACACGGCGTGAACAATGCCTGGAATATAGCCCAGCAGGGTCAAGATAATGTTGATCCAGAAATGCTTGCCCAAACCTTCTTGTAAAAATACACCCAGTGGCGGCAACAAGATCGCGATAAGAATTCGGATGAGATCCATTTAAACTCCTGAAAATAGAAAAGGTTGAATAATTACTGCCAGGGTTAAGCGACGCTTCAAAGAGTAACGCAAAATCAAATCGATCGTGGACATGGCATTTATTCTTTTATCTTTCCTCTCAATGCCTTCACTTGGCCGCGAATGCTTTTGCCTTCGAGCCTGCGGCGCTTCGAACCCAAGGTTGGGCGAGTTTCGCGGCGAGCCTTGACTGGTTTGGCGACCTCAGCAATCAGCTCGTTCAGCCTTGCAAGGGCGTCCACACGATTTTGCTCCTGACTGCGCGTAGTTTGAGCCTTGATGACAATGACACCGTCTTTGGTCACACGCTGGTCTTGCAAGGCAAGCAGCTTTTCCTTGATGAATTCGGGCAAAGACGATGAACGAATATCAAAACGCAAATGAACGGCACTGGACACTTTGTTGACGTTCTGACCGCCCGCACCCTGGGCTCGAATGGCAGTGAACTCAACATCGGATTCCGAGAGGATGGGGGGAGCATACGACATGCAATTAGGCTATCAGATCTTTAATCAGCAGTATCGAATATGGGCTTTGTCTCGTTGTTCTCTAGCCAACACAAAGCCACTAGATCCAAAAAACTACGGAATCAACAATCAAGAAGATTCAGCTCCTCCAGTCTAATTGCCATTGCCTCGATGGACACACCAAACTGATCAGCCAGAGATTTAATCTGCTTGCCATCAAACCTGTCTGCCGCAGCAAGAGCGCGTGCTAATGCATGACAGTCAGCAAATTTTCTATAAAAACCACCCAAATCAGATTGATTTAATGCAAAAGAAGTTTGTTCGTTTATGGTAAAAAGCTCACAGTTAAAATTCTCTGTAAACCTCGATTTGACTAACCGCTCCGGCATCAAAAAGTAGCAAGCAAATTTATCTGCTTCACGCTCTACCTTGTCACGGGCGACAGAGCCACCATCTAAAGCTCGATCTCTGTGAAGCCTACCAGTCTCATGCAGAAGCGCATGCCCGAGTTCATGCGCAGTGGTAAACCGTCTCACATGCCGGGGAAACTGCCGCGATACGCAAACGGTTTTCGACTGGGAGTCGATCATTCCAGCAACTTCAACTCGACCACCCGGATACTGACCAAGAGTTTCACACAATTCAAATTGATATCCAATCAACGAAAGTGCAACCTCTGGATCTAGTAAATCCACAGGATCGTTAGGAATATTGTTACCCCAAATTTGATCACGCCTTAACCAAATTTCCTTGTGTAGCTCTGTCGCTGATTTGAGAGGTTGTTTCAAACCATTAATTTTGATCGCGCCCCCGAAAAGAGCATCAGTACTTGGCAACTTAGAATGAAGCGACTCAGCTAGCTCGACTTTAGGTTGTGCTGAAAGAGCACTAAAATCCCCATGTTCGTCCAGATAAGCATAAGGATCTTGCAACAACGCACGACTTTTAGAAATCTCATTTGAAGTTGCAAGCAAATAATCTGGCGAGTTTGCAATCCCGTCAAAACCACCTTCACCGTCGAGGTGTGCATAGGGATTCTCAAAGGATTTACGACTTTTTTTAATCAAAGAAAGCGAAGCATCAACCATAATCGATTCCAAAAAAATCAATGACTTAAAAAAAGATAGCACAAAAAACTTTAAGGAACTAGAAGATCTATATTTTCGGCAAGTCGACCAGTGAAATGTGCGTTAGTTACCTAAACGCCACACGGTTGATCTGCTTATGCCCAATCCTGTTGCCACTTTATTCACTTGACCTCCAGCTAACGCCAAGGCTTTTCGAACGATAGTCGCCCGTTCCTGCTTGGGTGCCCTGCTATAAGCCAAGGCCAGCGCATTCATATTGTCGAAAGATTCTGAAGGCATATCGGGCAATGTCGGTATTGATATCGGGGTCGGGGTCGGGGTCGCGGTGATCAAGTCCGGAAACCAGGCTCGCCAGGATGAAAGATCACTTTCTTGAAGCATTAACACGGCGGCCCTGCGGCACACATTTTTTAACTGCCGAATATTGCCCGGCCAAGGCAAAGTTTGAAGTACGGGCAACGCTGCGTTTAAAAACTCATCAAATCTTGATTTGCTGACCCGCACAGGGGTGGTTCGCAGAAAGTAACCTGCCAATTCGCCAATGTCCTCGGTGCGCTCACGCAGCGGTGGGATCTGGATCAACATTTCATTCAAGCGGAAATACAAGTCTTCACGAAAGCGCCCTTCTTCAACAGCTTGCTGCAAGTTTACATTGCTGGCAGCCAGCAGCCTGAAATCGACTTTTCGCGAAGAGGCTGAACCGATTCGGCGTACTGTGCCATCTTCCAGAATACGCAACAAGCGGGTTTGAAAGGCCAGCGGCATGTCGCCAATTTCATCGAGAAACACGGTGCCGCCTTGCGCGCTTTCAAACATGCCGGCACGCCCACCTTTCACGGCCCCTGAAAACGCGCCCTCCTCATAACCAAACAGCTCGCTTTCCAGCAGGCTTTCAGTGAGCGATGCGCAGTTAATGGCCACAAAAGGCTTGCCCGCCCGGGGGCTGGCAGTGTGAATGGATTGGGCCACCAGTTCTTTGCCCACCCCTGTTTCACCTTGAATAAGAACAGAAAAATCAATGCTGCCACACAAGCGAATGGTGCTTCGAAGCCTTTGCACGGCTGCGCTGCTGCCAATCAAATCCTGTTCGGTGTGAAAGGTATAGGCCTGGCTATTGCGCCGCACACCGCCAGTGGCTTTGGCGCTGGCCAAACGAGTGGCCTCATCAAAGGCCTTGACCACCCCTTGGCGAGAATAAATCAGAATGGCATCCATACCCATTTCCTGGGCAATTTCAGTCACCAGGCCAGACCCAACCACCACCTGAACGCCGAGTTGTGCCAGTTCGCGCACAGCGCGGCGGGCGTCTTCGGGGGTTCGATAGGTGCGTGTACTGAGGGGAACATCAAAGGCTCGGGCAAACTGCTCCAGTTCGTCGAAGGAATGTTCATAGCTGACCAAACCGACTGCCGAAGACGCTTTTCTGGCTGAGGCCAAGGCTTGCATCACATCAAAACCATCGGTACGAATAATGACCAAGGGCGCTTCGAGCTGATTCTGAAGGAAGGCTGCATTTGAACCAGCCGCAATAAACACGTCGGCCGTGTCGGTGTAATAGCGATTTCGGGCGTAGGCCAAAGCGTCTTCATAGGCTTTGGGCACCAGTTCAATATTGGCTGAACTGGTGTAATCGCGCGCAATTTCGCGCAATGTGCCTGCCAGGGCACTGATGCTGAACACCACGATTCTGGGTTTCATTTAAAACACCTTCTTTACCATTTGAAACATATTTGCGTTTCATCTTACACAAAAGTGTTTCAAATGAATAGGCAAATTTTCACAATATTGATTAGATTAATCTCTTAAACAATTGTTAAAAAAAGATATTTTTTATTTTTATTGAAACTGGCACGAACCCTGCACCACAAAAAACATACAACAAGGAGAACACCATGACTCAAAATTCAGCTGGCGCCCGTTTTCGTCAGGCCGTAAAAGAAGAACAACCGTTGCAAGTAATCGGCGCGATCAACGCCAACCACGCCTTGCTGGCCAAACGTGCTGGTTTCAAAGCCATTTACCTGAGTGGTGGTGGTGTGGCGGCTGGGTCGCTCGGCCTGCCCGACCTTGGCATTTCAGGCCTGGATGATGTGTTGACCGACGTGCGCCGCATTACTGATGTGTGCGACACCCCACTGCTGGTCGACGTCGACACTGGTTTTGGATCATCGGCCTTCAACATTGCCCGTACCACCAAGGCAATGATGAAAGCTGGCGCAGCAGCCATGCACATTGAAGACCAAGTGGGCGCCAAGCGCTGTGGCCACCGCCCAGGCAAAGCCATTGTGACCCAGGCTGAAATGGTTGATCGCATCAAAGCGGCAGTGGATGCTCGCGGTTCAGATGATTTTGTGATCATGGCCCGCACTGATGCGCTGGCCGTGGAAGGTTTGCAGTCAGCAATCGACCGGGCCTGCGCTTGCGTTGAAGCCGGTGCCGACATGATTTTCCCCGAAGCCATGACTGAACTGAGCATGTACCGACAGTTTGTCGACGCCGTGAAAGTGCCCGTGCTGGCCAATATCACTGAGTTTGGTTCTACACCCCTGTTTACCACCGAAGAATTGAAAGGTGTGGGCGTGGGCTTGGTGCTGTACCCCTTGAGCGCTTTCCGCGCGATGAACAAAGCCGCACAGAATGTGTATGAGGCTGTTCGCCGCGACGGCACGCAAAAGAATGTTTTAGACACCATGCAAACTCGCATGGAGCTGTATGACAGCATTGGCTACCACGATTTTGAGCAGAAACTGGACGCCTTATTTAAGCAGAAATAACTTTAATAAAACACAATAAACAATTGTTATAAAACATTTAATTTGACAGGAGACAGCAATGTCTGAGCAACAAACAACAACAACCCCTGGCTTCAAGCCGAAGAAATCTGTAGCCCTTTCCGGTACCGCCGCTGGCAACACTGCCCTGTGTACGGTTGGCCGCACAGGTAACGATTTGGCTTACCGCGGTTACGACATTCTGGACCTGGCCACCACCACCGAATTCGAAGAAATTGCTTACCTGCTGGTGCATGGCAAACTGCCTACAACAGCTGAACTGGCTGGCTACAAACTGAAACTGAAAGCCTTGCGTGGTATTCCTGCAGGCGTGAAACAGGCTTTGGAAGCCCTGCCCCCTTCAGCACACCCCATGGACGTGATGCGCACAGGTGTTTCCGTGCTGGGCTGCCTGCAACCCGAGAAAGACGACCACAACCACCCTGGTGCGCGTGACATTGCCGACAAGCTGATGGCTTCGCTGGGTTCAATGTTGCTGTACTGGTACCACTACAGCCACAACGGCAAGCGCATTGAAGTAGAAACCGACGATGATTCAATCGGCGGCCACTTCCTGCACCTGCTGCACGGCGAAAAACCGCGCGACAGCTGGGTTAGCGCCATGCACACCTCACTGATTCTGTACGCAGAGCACGAATTCAATGCCTCTACCTTCACCAGCCGCGTGGTGGCGGGTACAGGATCGGATATGTATTCCGCCATTTGTGGCGGCATTGGTGCCCTGCGTGGCCCCAAGCACGGTGGCGCCAACGAGGTGGCCTTCGAAATCCAGAAGCGCTACGACAATCCAGATGAAGCCGAGGCCGACATTCGCGCCCGTGTTGAACGCAAAGAAGTGGTGATTGGTTTTGGTCACCCGGTGTACACCGTGAGCGACCCCCGCAACGTGGTGATCAAGAAAGTGGCAGAGGATTTGTCCAAAGAACAGAACAACATGAAGATGTACAACATCGCCGAACGCCTGGAAAGCACAATGTGGGAAATCAAAAAAATGTTCCCGAACCTGGACTGGTTCAGCGCGGTGAGCTACCACATGATGGGCGTGCCCACTGCCATGTTCACCCCGCTGTTTGTAATTGCCCGCACTTCCGGCTGGAGCGCCCACGTAATTGAACAACGCATTGACGGCAAGATCATTCGCCCAAGCGCCAATTACACGGGCCCGGAAGACCAGAAATTTGTAGCCATCAAGGATCGCAAATAAGCATGAACACACAATTCAGAAAGAACCTGCCCGGCACCCAGCTTGATTTCTTCGACACCCAGGCGGCTGTTGATGCGATCGAGCCTGGTGCTTGGGACAAACTGCCCTACACCAGCAAGGTGTTGGCCGAGCAACTGGTGCGCCGCTGTGAACCCAGCGCACTCACCGAGAGCCTAAAACAATTCATTTACCGCAAGCGCGACCTGGACTTTCCCTGGTACCCTGCGCGCGTGGTGTGCCACGACATTCTGGGCCAAACGGCTTTGGTGGACTTGGCTGGCCTGCGCAATGCGATTGCCGACCAAGGTGGCGACCCATCCCTGGTCAACCCGGTGGTGCCCACGCAATTGATTGTGGACCATTCACTGGCTGTGGAATGTGGTGGATTTGATCCCGATGCATTTCAGAAAAACCGCGACATCGAAGAACGCCGCAACGAAGACCGTTTCCACTTCATCAACTGGACCAAAACCGCATTCAAGAATGTGGACGTGATTCCAGCGGGCAACGGCATCATGCACCAGATCAATCTGGAAAAAATGTCGCCGGTGGTGCAGGTTCGCGAAGGCGTTGCTTTCCCCGACACCTGTGTGGGCACGGACAGCCACACGCCACACGTGGATGCGCTGGGCGTGATCTCGATTGGCGTGGGTGGTCTTGAAGCAGAAACCGTGATGCTGGGCCGTGCGTCGATGATGCGCCTGCCCGACATCGTGGGTGTGGAACTGACTGGCAAGCGCCAGCCCGGCATTACCGCCACCGACATCGTGCTGGAACTGACCGCATTTTTGCGCAAGGAACGCGTGGTGGGTGCTTACCTGGAGTTTTTCGGTGAAGGCGCGAATAGCCTGAGCATCGGCGACCGCGCCACGATTTCGAACATGACACCAGAATACGGTGCCACCGCGGCGATGTTCTACATCGACGAGCAAACCATTGACTACCTGAAGTTGACTGGCCGTGAAGACGAGCAAGTGAAGCTGGTGGAACAATACGCCAAGCACACCGGCCTGTGGGCCAGCAAAATGGTGGGCGCTGAATATGAACGCGTACTGAGCTTTGATTTGAGCAAGGTGGTGCGCAGCATGGCTGGCCCTTCCAACCCGCATGCGCGCGTGGCCACCAGTGATTTGGCGGCAAAAGGCATTGCAGTGAATCTGGACAAGGCCCGCGAGGAAGAGGCAAACGGCCTGATGCCCGATGGCGCTGTGATTATCGCCGCCATTACCAGTTGCACCAACACCAGCAACCCACGCAACGTGGTGGCAGCCGCGCTGTTGGCACGCAAAGCCAATGAAATGGGCCTGGTACGCAAGCCTTGGGTTAAATCTTCATTTGCACCCGGCTCGAAAGTGGCCGAGTTGTATCTGAAAGAATCAGGGCTTTTAAGCGATCTTGAAAAGTTGGGCTTTGGCATTGTGGCGTTTGCCTGCACCACCTGCAACGGCATGAGTGGTGCTTTGGATCCCGTGATTCAGCAAGAAATCATTGATCGCGATTTGTACGCCACTGCTGTCTTGAGTGGCAACCGCAACTTCGATGGTCGCATTCACCCGTATGCGAAGCAGGCATTTTTGGCTTCGCCCCCTTTGGTGGTGGCTTATGCCATTGCAGGCACCATCCGCTTTGACATTGAGCAGGATGTACTCGGCGTGGTCGATGGCAAGGAAATTCGCCTGATCGACCTGTGGCCTTCAGACGAAGAAATTGATGCCATCGTGAAGCAATTCGTCAAGCCTTCACAGTTCCGTGAAATCTACATTCCCATGTTTGACTTGGGCGCAATTGAAGAGGCAGAAAGCCCACTGTACGACTGGCGCCCACAGAGCACCTACATTCGCCGCCCACCCTATTGGGACACCGAAGGCCAAGGCGCTTTGGCTGCACGACCACGCACGCTGAAAAACATGCGCCCGCTGGCGGTGCTGGGTGACAACATTACAACTGACCACCTAAGCCCTTCAAACGCGATCATGATGAAGAGCGCTGCGGGTGAATACCTGCACAAAATGGGTTTGCCCGAAGAAGACTTCAACAGCTATGCCACGCACCGCGGCGATCACTTGACAGCGCAGCGCGCGACGTTCGCAAACCCCAAGTTGTACAACGAAATGGTGAAAGATGAAGCGGGCAACACGGTGCAAGGCTCGCTGGCCCGCATTGAACCCGAAGGTCAGGTAACACGCATGTGGGAAGCCATTGAAACCTACATGGACCGTGGTCAACCGCTGATTATTGTTGCGGGTGCCGACTACGGCCAGGGTTCTTCACGCGATTGGGCCGCCAAGGGCGTTCGCCTGGCTGGTGTAGAAGCGATTATTGCTGAGGGCTTTGAGCGCATTCACCGCACCAACCTGATTGGCATGGGCACCCTGCCCCTGGAATTCAAGGCAGGTGACACACGCCACACCTACAACATCGACGGCACGGAAGTGTTTGAAGTGGTGGGTGAGCGCAGCCCACGTGCAACCCTGACTGTGGTGATGACCCGCAAGAATGGCGAACGTGTGGAATTCCCGGTGACCTGCCGATTGGACACCGCTGAAGAAGTTTCCATTTATGAAGCTGGTGGCGTGTTGCAACGCTTCGCGCAAGACTTTCTGGAAGGCACTGCAGCATGACGGACAATTCAATTAAGCCCACCCAGCAACTGAAAGTGGCCGCCACCTACATGCGCGGTGGCACCAGCAAGGGTGTATTTTTCAGGTTGCAAGACCTGCCCGAGGCATGCCAGCAAGCGGGGGAAGCGCGCGACAAATTGTTGTTGCGCGTTATTGGCAGCCCCGACCCTTATGGCAAGCAGATCGACGGCATGGGTGGCGCTACTTCGAGCACCAGCAAAACCGTGATTTTGAGCAAAAGCAGCAAGGTCGACCGCGATGTAGATTACCTGTTCGGCCAAGTCAGTATCGACAAAGCCTTTGTGGACTGGAGCGGCAACTGCGGCAACCTGTCCTCGGCAGTGGGTTCATTCGCGGTGGCCAGCGGTTTGGTTGACTCCGCGCGCGTGCCTCACAACGGCACTTGCGTGGTACGCATTTGGCAAGCCAATATCGGCAAAACCATCATTGCGCATGTACCGATCACCGACGGCTTGGTTCAAGAAACTGGCGACTTCGAGCTCGATGGCGTTACCTTTCCAGCAGCGGAAGTTCAACTTGAATTTCTGGATCCAGCAGATGAAGGTGAAGACGGTGCTGGCAGCAGCATGTTCCCCACCGGCAATTTGGTGGATGAACTGGATGTACCCGGCGTGGGCACATTAAAAGCCACCATGATCAATGCCGGCATTCCCACCATTTTTGTGAATGCCGACAGCATTGGCTACACCGGTTGCGAATTGCAAGACGCCATCAACAGCGACCCAAAAGCCTTGGCCATGTTCGAAACCATTCGTGCCCACGGCGCTGTAAAAATGGGATTGATCAAACACGTGGATGAAGCAGCCAAGCGACAGCACACACCCAAAGTGGCTTTTGTAGCACCGCCCAAAACTTACACCAGCTCAAGCGGCAAAGTGGTTCAAGCAGAAGGCATTGATTTGCTGGTGCGCGCCATGAGTATGGGCAAGCTTCACCATGCCATGATGGGTACGGCTGCCGTGGCCATTGGCACTGCAGCAGCCATTCCCGGCACACTGGTGAACCTTGCCGCAGGTGGCAGCCAACGTGAAGCTGTTCGCTTTGGTCACCCCAGCGGCACTTTGCGCGTGGGTGCGCAGGCCGCGATTGAAAACGGTCAGTGGGCTGTGAAAAAAGCGATTATGAGCCGCAGTGCACGGGTATTGATGGAAGGTTGGGTGCGTGTACCCAGCGATACTTTTTAATTAAATGGAACCAAGCCATTTAGGTTGACCACGAAATGCACTTCAGTTTTTTTCGCTACAGCGTCGAAAACTGAAGTGCGAGTTCAATATCTCTCCAACAGTAGCAATACGCAAAATGGTGAGCAAGCGCTTACCTCCGCCTACCCCTCTATCTGATTACGTAACCTCACTCTAATTATCCTCATGACTCCAAAAAATTCAATGGAGTCTTCACCATGTTTCGAGCAATCACGAGTCACAGCGGCGCTCAAATCGCGATGTCTACAGCCAGTAACGCCTTGCGAAGAAGCGGCTCAGGCTCGGCATCGACCAAGATCGTGGGCCCCTTGGCCAGCAAGCTCAAAGACATTCGCCAGAATACGCATACAAACTTGAAGATGCAGTTACAAAAAAGTTTGTCTCCCAGCAAATTCTCAGAAGCTGGCGGATTGGCTGAGCAAATTGAAACCACTGAACCCGATTTCGAGCAACTGCATTCGCAAGTCGAGGAATTCATTCAGGGCAACAAAAATGATCCTGAAGCGATTGTCAGCGCATTGAAATATTTGAATAGCCAATTGATGATTCTGAGTACCGCGGAAAGACACCTAAAGGCTGAGGATGCACCGGTGAAACAATCGCTGGTGCACGGCTTGAATTCCTTGATCAAAAACACGGCAAGCCGGGGAGAATCAATCGTACAAAGACTATCGAACACGAAAATTTCACCTGTATTTACTGCACATCCGACCAATTTCAACAAACCTCAGGCTAGCGAAATTGTTCTTTCTCAGCTAGATGACATTGCGACCCCACAGGGAAACGCGAAAGTTTGTCGTGAACTTTGGGACATTCAGGGCGTGCGCGAGTTAAAGCCCACCGTGCAGGACGAAGCAAACCAGTTCTCCTCCAATATCAGGCACCTGCACAGTTCGGGACGCACCATTCACAAACAGATCAACCAACAACTCTCTGCATTGCCCGAGAAACTGAAATTGTCGAAACCTCTTGTTGAAGCGGGAAACTGGGTTGGGGGTGATCGGGATGGAAATCCAAACATTGATGCCAAGGTACTCAAAGATGTGGTCAAAACCCTCAGCACGGCTGCATTTGAATACTTTGAACAAAAAACAGGCAAAGAGAAAAATGCCCAAACTGGCAGCCTTTGCAATTTGCTGTGCAAAGCCGGACATGCCGAGGCCCTTGTTCAAATTCGTGAAAAACTAACCCGAACTCGAGAGCATTTGGTAGGCGACGGGCCGTTGCCCATTCACGGCGACTTGTATCTGAATGCAAATGAATTGCTGAACGACTTGTCGAGTTTGAATATTGACCAGTTAAGCGTGGAAGAACAAAACACTGTTCGCGGAAAACTTGATTTACTTCAACTGGATGCCGACAGCATTGGCTTTCACGGTGCCAGCACTGACATTCGGCAAAACAGTGCGATGAATGAAAAAACGGTCGGAGAATTGTTGAGAAGATCGGGAGGACCAGCCAATTATGAATCCTTGGGGGAAAATGAAAAACAGACGCTACTGAGCAGCCTGCTCATGAACACCAACAAGGCTGCCTTAAGTGACAAGCCCATCGACGGTCAAAGTGACAATGCGGAATTCGATCGTGAAATTGCATTGATTAAAAGCTACAAAACCATTCATGACAGTTACGGACCGCAGACGTTGAAAAACTGCATCACAGCAAACACTGAAACCATGAGCGATATGCTTGAGGTGATGTTGCTTTTAAAACATGCTGGCCTGGCTGATGATCACGGCATCAAAATGAACGTGGTGCCATTGATCGAAACTGTTGACGACCTGCACAACGGCCCTGCAATTTTGAACAGCATGCTGAGTCACTCTTGGTATCGACAAGCGCTTCAAGCCAGTGGAAACCAGCAACAAATCATGGTGGGCTACTCAGACAGCAATCGCTTGGATGGCCCTTTGGCCTCCAGTTGGGCAGTCTATGAAGGAACAGCCAAAATGCTTGAAGTGGCCAGGCAAACCGGCGTGAATCTGCATGTATTTCATGGCCGAGGCGGCACCGAGGCCCGGGGTTCAGGTGACTCTTATTCACAGGAAATCAAATCCACCAATGGGGCCAGCCTGTTAACCGGCATGCGGCAAACAGAACAAGGTGAAGAGGTGCCTGCGAAATTCGGCACCAAAACAATGTCGCAGGCCAACCTTGCAGACATGGTCAGCTCGACGCTTGAAACCATGGCAACGGGCACCGATCAGCAAATTGAAAAATATGCAGACACCATGGGAAAGCTTGCGGACCACGCACGCAACAGTTACGCAAGCCTGTACTCCAACCCCGAGCTTCCCCACTTTTTTCAACGCAGCACACCCATTGAATTTGTGGGCAAATCCAATGCGGGCAGCCGCCCTGCTTCACGTGCAAACACAGCAGATGGAGGGCTCAAACTTGACAAACTCAGGGCCATACCGTGGGTGGGTGCCTGGTATCAATCGGGAAGCGCAATGCCTGCATTTTTCGGGACGGGTACCGCACTGAAAAACTTCATCGACCAAGCGGACGGCAGCACCACAACAGCGCAACGCACAGAGCAACTGCAAACCATGTACAAAGAATGGCCATTCTTCAAAAGTTTTGTTGACCGCACCGCCACCGCCATGCAAAAGGCGGACATGCAAATTGCCCAACGCTATGCGGAATTGGCACCGACTCAATCACAAGCTGTTTTCGAGAGTATCAAGAATGAATATGAATTGACAAAAAACCTGATACTAACCATCAAGCAAACGCCCAACCTGATGGACCACAACCCAGTGGATGCAGAAATAATGGCTGTGAAAAAACCGCTGACTCAAGCTGCGCATGCCATGCAAATTGGTCTGCTCAAGGCCCACCAACAGGCAGGCCCCGAGATTCAGGAAAAACTGGTCGAGCCCATTGTGATGTCCATGCAGGCCATCGCCAGTGCCAACCGTTTTGGTTAAGCGGCATTGCCCGCATAAATGGGCGGGCGTTGGCCTGCCCATGGCTTGGCCTGCTCTAACTGGGCGGCCAGGTTCAGCAATACATTTTCTTCACCAAACCGTCCGGTGAACATCATGCCCACTGGAATGTTTTGCGCGTTCCAATGCAAAGGCACACTCATTGAGGGTTGGCCTGTTACGTTGGCGGGCATGGTTTGCGAGCAATATTGATACAAGCGACGACCTGCCTTCAGAACAAAATCTTTTTGCTTGGCTATAAAGCCGATTGGCAAGTAGCTGAGTGCCTTTAACTCGAGCATTTCCTGGGATGTTGGGCGTAATCCACCCACCGAAATAGGCAACTCACCCAGTGTGCTGGTGAGCAATGCATCGTAGGGCTCAAAGAAGGTCATCCATTGCCGTGAAAACTGGGCCATGGTCCACACTGCATTGGCCACATCGCCACCATTGAAACTGCGGCCGAGCTTCATCAAAGCCCAGGTGCGTGCTTCAAAATCAGCCGCCTTGCCTTTACGCCCCAACACGCGCTCACCTTCTTTCAAGGTGGCTGCCATTTCAGAACACACCAACACGGTGTAGGCGTAAATAAATTCCTCTTTGTTAATCGGCAGGCGAACCTCTTCACAAGCATGGCCCAGGCTTTCTAGCAGCTTGACGGTTTCAAGCACACCTTGTTGGCAATCACTGTGCAAGGTTTCGCCCAGCGCGGGGTCAAGTGAATAGGCAATTTTCAGCTTTTTGGTTTTTGCTTCAATTGCGGCGGCGTATGTTTTTGCAGGCGGTGCAATGCGCAACAACTGGCCAGGGTAATTGCCTTGCAGGCAATCGAGCATGTGTGCTGAATCCCGTACCGTGCGCGACACCACATGTTCCGCGATAAATCCAAACCAGCCATCGGCTTGATCCGGGCCAGAAGGCACACGCCCACGGGTGGGTTTCAACCCAAACAAACCTGTGCATGAAGCTGGCACACGAATTGAACCACCACCGTCACTTGCACTGGCCATGGGCACGATTCCCGCCGCCACTGCGGCAGATGAACCCCCACTGGAACCGCCAGGGCTACGAAGTGGGTCCCAGGGGTTGCGGCAAGCACCCGTGAGCTCAGGCTCGGTCGAGGGTGTAATCCCAAATTCCGGTGTTGCGGTTTTGCCAAAAATGTTCAAACCTGCCTGTTTAAAGCGCTTTACATACTCCGAGTCTTCGGAAGGCACAAAGCCTTTGTAGAAGCGGCTTCCACAACTCATCTCTACGCCTGCGTAGCTGGCAATCAGGTCCTTCAGCAGGAATGGAACACCTGCAAAAGGTCCTTCCACAGCCTCTTTCGCTCGAGCGCGTGCAATGTCGTACATGGGCCGAATAACGGCATTAATACGTGGATTTACCTTCTCAGTGCGGGCAATGCTCTCTTCGAGCAACTCGGCAGCACTTACCTCGCCTTTTTTGATCAACTCAGCAAGGCCAAGTGCATCAAACTGATCGTATTCTTTGAAACCTGCCATTTTTATCGTGTCTCCGAAAACTGGGGTGTCCATGAATCCAAGCAAATATCTTACCCCACTCAGGTAATACACACCCCGACTACAAACGGGAACAATAAGGCATTGGAAATTTTAATTTTTATGGCTGCATTCAATGAAAACACTCGCACTCGCTTGCGTTGTATTTAGCGACTACCCTATAAAAACAATGGCTTACCAACGTTTTCTGAGTGGTCTGGGGGAGGAACATGTTCACTTGTTGCGCAACCTTGATTCTGACATCAGCGAGATTTCAAACGCAAAACTGGTGATCTGCGACATGAATATTATGGAGGAGTTCGAAGAGCGAGCACTCACCGCACTCGAACAAACTTTTCCAAAGGCCAATATTCTGTTTCTTGAAGAAGACCACTGCGACATGCGTGTGAAATTCTCGAACCAAAGGGATATTTGCAGGCTGGGCAAGCTTGCTGAAATCAATGTGATTCATTCCACTTTAAAAGAACTTCTTTTACAGGTGAGCCGAAAACCGAGAAAATCGCAACGACCCCGAAAAGAGCGAATGGAGCAAACGTAAAAAAGCCACCCGAAGGTGGCTTTTTTTATGCCCTGCAACAACTGACTTTAAGCGGCCAGCTGCGCCTTGTTGGCGATTTCCACGAACTCTGGAATTTGGTCGAAGTTCATGTAACGGTAAACTTCACCAGACACATTGCCCAGCATTTTTACCTGTTCCATGTACTCTTCCACAGTCGGGATTTTGCCCATCAGTGCGCACACAGCCGAAAGTTCAGCCGAGGCCAGATAAACCCGGGTATCAATACCCAAGCGGTTCGGGAAGTTACGTGTCGAAGTAGACACGCCCGTTGAACCCTTGCGAATTTGGGCCTGGTTACCCATGCACAGTGAACAGCCTGGCAATTCCATGCGTGCGCCTGTGCGACCCAAAATACCGTAGTAGCCTTCTTCGGTCAGAATGTGCTGATCCATCTTCGTGGGTGGTGCAATCCACAAACGTGTTGGAATGTCGCTCTTGCCTTCCAGCACCTTGCCAGCCGCACGGAAGTGACCAATGTTGGTCATGCAAGAACCGATGAACACTTCATCAACCTTGTCGCCAGCCACTTCACTCAAGAACTTCGCATCATCGGGATCATTGGGGCAGCAAAGAATTGGTTCTTTGATATCAGCCAAATCAATTTCGATCACTGCCGCGTATTCAGCATCTGGATCGGCTTTCAACAATTCAGGGTTGGCAATCCACGCTTCCATCGCCTTGATACGGCGAGTCAGGGTGCGAACATCCTGGTAGCCCTGAGCAATCATCCACTTCATCAAAGTAATGTTCGATGTCATGTATTCGATGATTGGTTCTTTGTCCAGGTGAATGGTACAACCGGCTGCTGAACGCTCGGCAGAAGCATCCGACAATTCAAACGCCTGCTCAACCTTCAACTGGGGCAGACCTTCGATTTCCAGAATGCGGCCCGAGAAAATATTCTTCTTGCCTTTCTTTTCAACGGTCAGCAAGCCAGATTTGATGGCATACAAAGGAATGGCATGAACCAAATCGCGCAGCGTAACGCCAGGCTGCATTTCGCCCTTGAAGCGCACCAACACAGACTCAGGCATATCCAAAGGCATAACACCTGTGGCTGCGGCAAACGCCACCAAGCCCGACCCAGCGGGGAAAGAAATACCGATCGGGAAACGGGTGTGTGAATCGCCACCGGTACCGACCGTGTCGGGCATCAACAAGCGGTTAAGCCAGCTGTGAATAATACCGTCACCTGGGCGCAGGGCAACGCCACCGCGGTTTTCGATGAAGTCGGGCAGTTCGTGGTGCATTTTCACATCCACGGGCTTGGGGTAAGCCGCTGTGTGGCAGAACGACTGCATGACCAAGTCAGCAGAGAAGCCCAAACAGGCCAGGTCTTTCAACTCGTCGCGAGTCATTGGACCTGTGGTGTCCTGAGAACCCACAGTGGTCATTTTTGGTTCGCAGTAGGTGCCGGGGCGAACACCATCAACGCCGCAGGCCTTGCCAACCATTTTCTGGGCCAGGCTATAACCTTTGCTGGAAGCAGCCTGTGAAGAGGGACGACGGAACACAGGGCTTGGACCTTCGCCCAATGCCGCGCGCGCGCGGTCTGTCAGGCCACGGCCAATAATCAGGGGAATACGGCCACCGGCGCGAACTTCGTCAAACAGCACATCGGTTTTCATGCTGAATTCAGCAATCACCGCACCGTTTTTCAAGGCCTTGCCGTCGAAGGGACGCAATTCAATTTCATCGCCCATGTCCATTTGACTAACATCGAGCTCGATGGGCAATGCGCCAGCGTCTTCCATGGTGTTGAAGAAAATCGGAGCAATTTTGTTACCCAGGCAGTAGCCACCGAAACGCTTGTTCGGGATGAAAGGAATGTCATCGCCAGTGAACCACAACACGCTGTTGGTGGCTGACTTGCGTGAGGAACCTGTACCCACCACATCGCCCACGTAGGCGATTGGGTTGCCTTTGGCGATCAAGGCTTGCAGCTGCTTGATGGGACCCACTTTGCCGGGTTCATCCGCTTCAATACCTGGGCGCGGGTTCTTCAACATGGCCAATGCATGCAATGGAATGTCGGGGCGGCTCCAGGCGTCTGGGGCGGGTGACAAATCATCGGTGTTGGTTTCGCCGGTTACTTTGAACACGGTCAGCTTGATGCTTTGTGGCACTTCGGGGCGGCTTGTGAACCACTCGGCGTCGGCCCAGCTTTGAATCACTTTCTTGGCAGTTGCGCTGCCCTTGTCAGCCAGATCCTTCACATCGTGGAAGTAATCGAACATCAACAGGGTTTTGGACAAGGCTTGGCCAGCAATTTCACCCACTTCAGCGTCGTTCAGCGCGTCGATCAGGGGTTTGATGTTGAAACCACCCAGCATGGTGCCCAGCAGGAAAGTGGCTTTCTTGCGGTCAATCAACTTGCAGGTGTCAGAACCAGCCACAATGGCGGCCAGGAATGCGGACTTCACCTTGGCGGCATCGTCCACACCAGCGGGAACACGGTTGGTAACCAGGTCCAGCAGAAATTCTTCTTCGCCTGCGGGTGGGTTTTTCAGCAGCTGAACCAGATCAGCGGTTTGCTGGGCAGACAAAGGCAGTGGAGGAATGCCCAACGCTGCGCGTTCGGCAACGTGTTGGCGATAGGACTCAAGCATGAGATCTCCCTAGATTGGGTGGGGGTCAATAGAAACTGTGTAATTTTGAGGCAGTTCGCACGCGCACACAAGTATTGCGATGCAAAAGTGGCGGGGTTTCAATGCCTCTTAAGTCTTATATATGATATAGGACTTTCCCTTGTTTTTGAAGGGGTCTGGGCCGATTCCCGTTGCTTTTAGAGCCTATTGTCGCTTTGCACGCTGATATTTCGCAGGGCTAAGGCCAGTGACCCGCTTAAAGGCGTGTGTAAAGGCACTTTGGTCGTTGTAACCCAGGAAATTGGCGACATCTGCCAGGCTTAGTTCGCCTGCCTCGATGCAGTTCCTGGCCATTTCCACGCGCACTTGTTCAAGTTCGTCCCGAAAACTGCTGCCCTGCTCCTGCAGGCGCCTTTGTAACGTGCGCGTGCTCATGAACAAGCGGCGTGCAACCTCGTCCAGCGAGGGCAAACCGGCGCTGACCGATTCCTGAATGGCCTTTTGCAGACCTGCAATGGATTCATCACCCGCTTTCACCTGCTTCAACAACAATTGAGCCTGCTGGTCCAACATGCTTCGCATGACATGGTCCGGCGACTTCAAGGGCGTTTCAAGCAAACTGGCGGGCCAAACCACCTCGGTGTACTTGCCGCCAAAAGCCACAGGGCAATTGAAGAAAGCATCAAAATCCACTTTGTTGACTGGCTCAGGATTAATAAACTGGACACGGCGCGGATGCACGGGCTGTGCAATCAAATGGTTGGTGAATGCGAGCAAAACCCCGATGGCCACCGAATCCACCCAATGGCCCGGGCGCCCACGCTCGGCACCCCAACGCAAAATAATTTCATCATTCTGAAAGGTCACAGCCAAGGCATTGACGCTGTACACCAGGTTTTCAAATTGCTGCAAACGGGCAAAGGCCTCTCCCAAATTGTTGCAACAACTGGCCACGTAGCCCAACAAGCCCATATTGGCCGGGCGCACATGGGCAGCGATCTTAAGCGGCATTGCGGGGTCTTGAACTTGTTCATGGGTCCACTGCAACATGGCTTGCCATTCAGACACCGAAATGCGATTCAACTCACCCGCCAGCGGGCGTGCAAACGGCATGCGCTCAGCCACCGCAGGGTGAGCGCTGGCCAACCAGTCAAACAGCAGGTTGACGTAGCTTGCCGAGATGTGTCCGAGATTAGAGTTTCGGTTCATTATTTGACAATAAGTATTGTCAGAAGAGTTTTACCTGTTCTATGCTAGCGCGTATTCAACACAACAACCTCAATAATCAGACACCACGCCATGAAAAAACACGCCACTGCAATCAAGCGACTCACAACCCTTTTGGCAAGCTCCGCACTTCTTGGCTTGGGTGCCTGTAGCGTCCAGGCGCCCGAAGGTGAAATTCAGGGCGCAGCAGGCCTGGCCATTGCCGCAGAACGTGCCATTTCAGGACTGGAACGCAAAGTACTTCAAATCGACGGCTTTGTGGTGCCTTACTTGCAAGGTGGTCAAGGTGAACCCTTGGTATTGATTCACGGTTTTGGCGGATCGAAAGACAACTTCAACCGCGTGGCCTACTACCTGACCAATCACTACACGGTGTATTCCATCGACGTACCCGGTTTCGGTGCCTCGACACGAGACATGAACGCCGATTATGTGATCAACACGCAAATAGACCGGGTACATGAAATTATCGAAAAGCTGGGTTTGCAAAAAACACATATCGGTGGCAATTCCATGGGCGGGTGGATCAGTGGCGCTTATGCTGCCAAGTACCCCGACAACGTGGCCTCAGTGTGGTTCTTGGCCCCCGCCGGTTTGCTCGAGTCGCGAAAATCGGAAGTGATTCAGAAGTTTGAGCAAACAGGTGAAATCGTGCTGACCGCCAGCAACCGGGAAGAGTTCGAGAAGATTGTGGACATTGTGATGTACGAGCGCCCTGCTTTTGCACCAGGCTTTGTGGTGGATGCCATGGCCGCCCGCGCCGCAGCCGACCAGCCTTTGCACCAACGAATTTACAAAGATTTCAAATCGGTGCCCTCTGACCTGGCGACGGCCTTGTCTTCATCCAGTTACAAAGGCCCAGGCCTGATTGTTTGGGGCAAGGAAGACCGCGTGTTGCATGTGGATGGAGCCGCAGAACTAAAAACTGCAATGCCCGGATTTGATGTGACGCTGATGGACAAGATTGGCCATGTACCGATGATGGAAAAGCCTGAACAGGTGGCAGCAGACTACGTGAAGTGGCGAGAGTCGATTGTTGGCGCGAATTCACAAAAATAAGGCTTGATCTCACAATATTTCTTGCCAAACTCCGCGCACAATTCAAAACATCAAAAAACCAAAACGCGGAGACAAACGCATGGAACAGTTGATCAGCCAGGCAATGCCTACATTCAATTTGCTGTTCGGCCCCAACCCCGACTGGAAGCAGGTTTTTTTAACGCTGCTTACACCTTTGTTTTTAGGGGCCACGCTTGTTGAATACCTGTATCTGAAAAGGGTCGGCAAATCATTTTTCTTCAAGAAAAATGAGGTGATCACCAATATGCTGTTAGGTGGTAGCTACCAGGCCATGGAACTGGTGTGGTTTGCACTGTTTGTATCGGCTTTCATGGAATGGATCTACACGTTCCGAATTGCCACCATCGAGGTCACCCCCCTTAGCTTCGCTGCCCTAGTCTTCGGGATCGAATTTTGTTATTACTGGTTTCACCGTGGCAGCCACCGCGTGCGCTGGTTCTGGTGTGCCCATGTGGTTCACCACAGTGGCGAGAACATGACCACCACCACCGCCATGCGTCAAAGCCTGTTTTATGCGGTGAACCTGCACCAAATTTTCTGGGCGCCCATGCTGATCATCGGCTTCCCCGTGTGGGCTGTATTGCTGGCCTATGGCATCAACCTGGGTTACCAATACTTTGTGCACACTCAGGCTGTGAACAAGTTTCCAAAGTGGTTTGAGTTCATTTTCAACACACCCAGCCACCACCGCGTGCACCATGGGCGCAACGCCGAATACATCGACAAGAACTACGGTGGCGTACTCATTATTTGGGATCGTATTTTTGGTACCTTTGAACCCGAAATTGCGTCAGTGGACTACGGCATTGTCCGCCAGCCCAAAACAAACAACATCTGGACACTGAACACACACGAATGGCGTGACATGTTTTCAGATGCACTCAAGCCAGGCCCATTGTGGCAACGCGTCAAACACATCTGGGCCCCACCCGAGTGGGAACGACCTGGCCTGAGCGATCAGTCCAACCTGCGCGACAAAACCATTTAAGCAATCTTCTCGTACTACAATGGGTAGAACCTAAGAAGGACTACCCATGCGCAGAAAACCACTAAATACCGCTTCCCGATCCAAACTGTCCAAGTACGCCAAACCCTTGGCGAGCTTGGCCATTCTGCTTGCCGATGCAGGCAGTCGCCTTGAGCGGCGTTTCTGGAAAAAAAAGCTGTTTGCTGCGTTGGCCCCAATGCTGGAAGGCAGAAGTGACACCACGTTGATGCAAACGCTGGACCACCTGTACAACACCAACTACCGGGCGTACGACGAACTGGCTTTTGCCATTGAAAACACCGTGGAAAGCCCGGAACTTGGTCAGGAAGAAGACATTCTTTTGCTGGCAGCTCCAGTGCTGGCTTGGTCAACCTACAACATTCCTTCAGGAAAAATTGAAGAAGCCACAGTGGCTGAATTCACTGCCCTGCTGCAGAAAAATGTATTGTCTGATCACGCGCATTTGGTGCTCACCAACATGCTGTTCAGCCCCGATCAACTGCCGGAAAGTTACACGGCAGCGGCCGAACTGGCTCGGCAGTTGGGACAAGCTGCAATTGACCGTGTCAAAGTGCGAATCGACACTGAAAACCTGCCCGCCACGCAAAGTTTTTTGAGTGATGTTCGGTATTTAATTGGTGCAATCTCGGTGCCAGCCGGCCAACCTGCATTCAAATGGCAGGTGGAAGCACACAGCAATGGCACCCTTCTTAGCAAAGAAGAAGTACTGGTGAACTGGCGCTTGACCGGCGGCCAAGCCCTGCAAAAAATCATGCCTGGCTGCCTGCTTGAACTGATGTTGCCCAACGGTCTTTACAACGCTTGCCGGGAGGCTGAAAAAGAAGCACGCGCCTATTCCGTTCGCGCCTCTGCAGCTTTTCTTGAAAATGCGCTGGATGTACCCACTCAAAAAATTCACGCCAGCGTGGGTGCGTTCGTTGACCGTGGCGAAATTGAAGAATACCGAATTGGTTTTTCTGTCGAAGGCAACAGCGACATTGTGCACGGCGTGGTTTGGCCATTGATTGGCGAAGAGTATGGCAACGAACCCGATCCCGTGTATGAAAAAGACATTGAAAGTGAACCCGACAACCCGGTCATTCGCTCCAAAATTGAAGCCCTTCTGAAGGAAGTCGGTATTCGGCAAATCAAGGTGCTGGAAGAACGTTTCCCGCTGGAGTACTGTGAAGATTGCGGATCGCCTTTGTACCCCAATCCGGAAGGCGAATTGCTACATGCGGAACTGCCCGAGGACTCGGAATTGCCCAACAGCATGCACCTGCATTGAAATTAAAAGTTTTGTAATTCGGTGTCGAAATTTTTCGGCACCTCACGAAAGGGAGAAACAGGTATGTCAACCCTGAAGCATTCAACACTTGATACGTTCACCACCCAAACCGGCCTGAATGGCCAGTTTTACAGCCTTCCCAAACTGGCTGAATCGGGCTTTCCCAACCTGCAGCGCCTGCCCGTATCAATTCGCATCGTGCTTGAATCGGTATTGCGCAACTGCGATGGCAAGAAAGTATCTGAAGAACATATTCAGCAACTGGCCAACTGGCAGCCACAAGCCAAACGCACCGATGAAATTCCCTTCATCGTAGCGCGTGTGGTTCTTCAAGACTTCACCGGTGTCCCGTTGCTGGCCGACCTTGCAGCAATGCGCAATGTGGCACACGACATGGGTCAAAACCCGAAAAAAATTGAACCCTTGGTGCCTGTCGATTTGGTGGTCGACCACTCCGTGATGATTGACCACTTTGGTACAACCGATTCACTGCGCCAGAACATGGAAATTGAATTCCAGCGCAATGGCGAGCGTTATCAGTTCATGAAATGGGGTATGCAGGCCTTTGATACCTTCAAGGTGGTGCCCCCCGGCATTGGTATTGTTCACCAGGTCAATCTTGAATATTTATTCCGTGGCGTACGCAGCGCGGTAAGGTCTGGCGAGGAAAACGAAAACACCGTGTACTACCCCGACACCCTGGTGGGCACCGACAGCCACACCACCATGATTAACGGTGTTGGCGTTGTAGGCTGGGGCGTGGGCGGAATTGAAGCCGAAGCAGGCATGTTGGGCCAACCCGTGTACTTTTTGACACCCGATGTGGTGGGTGTTGAATTGACCAACGCCCTGCGTGAAGGAATTACTGCCACCGACCTTGTGCTGGCCATTACCGAGTTGCTGCGCAAGAGAAAAGTGGTGGGTAAGTTTGTTGAATTTTACGGTCCTGGCGCAGCCAGCCTTTCCGTTACAGACCGCGCGACACTGGCCAATATGGCACCTGAATACGGTGCCACCATGGGCTTCTTTCCGCCTGATGCAAAAACTGTGGAATTCATGCGGAAAACAGGTCGCACAGCTGCAGAAGCAGACCGCTTTGAAGCTTACTTCAAGGCGCAAGGCCTGTTGGGTATGCCCGAACCCGGCGCGATTGATTATTCCGAAGTGGTGACACTTGATCTCGACAGCATAGAACCCTCACTTGCCGGGCCAAAGCGTCCACAAGACCGGGTGTTGTTGAAAAACATGAAACAGCAATTCAACACGCTGTTTTCCGAGCCCATGACCGCCAATGGTTTCGGCAAAGACTCAGCAACACTGAATACACGCTACCCCACCGGGCTGAACAAACTGGAAATTGGACACGGCGATGTACTGCTTGCAGCGATCACCAGTTGCACCAACACCTCCAACCCAGGGGTTATGTTGGCAGCGGGCTTGCTGGCCAAGAAAGCGGTCGAAAAAGGTCTGAAAATTCAACCACACATCAAAACCTCGCTGGGTCCAGGCTCGCGCGTGGTAAGCGATTATCTGGAAAAAACAGGCCTGCAACCTTACCTGGACAAACTGGGATTCAACGTGGCTGCTTATGGTTGCACTACCTGCATTGGCAATGCGGGCGACCTGCTTCCTGAAATCAACGACACCATTTTGAAAAACGATGTGATCGGTTGTTCCGTGTTGTCGGGCAACCGCAACTTCGAAGCGCGTATTCACCCCAACTTAAAAGCCAACTTTTTGGCTTCACCCCCATTGGTTGTTGCGTACGCACTCAGCGGCAAAACCAATATGGACATGACCTCTGAGCCAATTGGCACAGGAAGTGACGGAAACCCCGTCTACCTGCGGGACATTTGGCCCAGCAACGCGGAAGTGAATGAATTGTTGCCCACTGCACTGGATGCACCCACATTCGTGCGCCTGTACAGCAATTTCACCGAGGGCCACGACCTGTGGAACAACGTACCCGCACCCGAGGGGCAGGTGTACCCTTGGCCACAGTCCACCTACATTGCCAAGCCTCCGTTCTTCGATGAATTTGGCATGCAACCCTCTAAGGTGGAAGCAATTCGCGGCGCAAAACCCTTGTTGATTCTCGGTGATTCAGTGACCACCGATCACATTTCACCTGCCGGTTCGTTCAAGCCCACAACCCCTGCAGGCCAATACTTGCAAGAACACGAAGTGGCGCAAAAAGACTTCAACAGCTACGGCTCACGAAGGGGCAATCACGATGTCATGATTCGCGGCACTTTTGCCAATGTGCGTGTGAAAAACCTGATGATTCCGCCCGATGCAAACGGCAACCGGATCGAGGGTGGCTTTACGGTCAAAGACGGCAAACAAACCACGGTGTACGACGCAGCCATGGAATACATCGCGCAAGGCACACCCACAATTGTGCTGGCTGGCGAAGAATACGGCACAGGCTCGTCCCGTGACTGGGCTGCCAAAGGCACCCAATTATTGGGCGTGAAAGTGGTGGTGGCCAGAAGCTACGAGCGCATTCACCGCAGTAACCTGGTGGGTATGGGTGTGTTGCCCTTGCAGTTTTTGGACGAGGACTCCATTCAAAGTTTGAAGCTGGACGGCAGCGAAACCTATGATGTGATTGGGTTGGGCGAGAACACAGCACCGCAAGCCGAACTGGTGCTGCGAATTACCCGAGCTGACGGCAAGGTGCAAGATGTAAAAGTGCTAAGCCGAATTGACACGCCCATCGAGGTCGAATATTACAAACACAGCGGCATTCTGCCGTTTGTATTGCGGGAGTTGCTGGGGGCGTAAAGCGGTATTTAGCCCTTGTTACTTCTCGCCTGCTTCGCACCCTGACGAATCAACAAAAGGATAGGTACCAGCGCGATCATCACAATCATCAGCGCTGGTACCGCTGCTTCTGTCAAACGTTCATCCGAGGCGAACTGATACGACCGCACAGCCAGGGTATCGAAATCAAACGGCCGCAACACCAAAGTGGCTGGCAACTCTTTGATGACATCGACGATCACCAGCAACATACCGGTGGCGACCGATCCCTTGAGCACAGGCAAATGTACGTGCCAAAGCACCTGCCTTGGCGTTCGACCCAAGATGCGGGCCGATTCATCAATGTGTTTGGTAATTTGCTGCAAGCCAGAATCAACCGATTGCAAAGCAGCCGACGTAAACCGCACGTTGTAGGCATAAACCAATGCCAGAACGCTGCCCGTCAAAGCTGGCACCTGCCAACCCATGTCGTAAGTAAAGCGATCCACAGTGGCCAAAGGCAACAAAATGGCAATAGCCAAAATTGCTCCGGGCACACCGTATCCAAGTGAAATCAAACGGTAAATGGCAGTGACCCACCACACTTGTGCCTGCCGTTTTACATAAGCCAAAAATACTGCAAGCACCACAGCCACCATGGCTGCCATACCGCCCAGCAAGGCGGAATGATAAGCCCACTTCAAACTATTGGACCAATCGATTGATGTGTCTACATCCACCACCAGTGCCAGAAGTATCAGAACTGGCAACACAAAACCCAATATAAAAGGCATGACCGATAAAAATACAACCCACGCTGCTTGAGCGCCCTTCAACCGTTTGCGCTCTATCACGCTGCCCTTGCCCGACTGCGTGTAAAACTGCGCACGGCCCCGTGCTTTTGACTCGAACACAATCAGTGCCAGCATGACCGCCAGCAACATCACAGCCAACAGGGCCGCGCTTTCACGATCACCCAGATTCAGCCAGGTATTGAAAATTGCCGTGGTGAAGGTGCGCACGCCGAAGTAGGACAATGCACCGTACTCCGCCAAGGTCTCCATAAGCACCAAAGTAAGGCCAACCACCCAAGCCGGTCGCGCCACGGGCAAACCAACCTTCAGGAACGCGCTGGTTGCGCTGTGGCCCAAGGAGCGGGCTGCATCCAGCATCGAGGGGCTGCGCCCCAGAAATGCAGTACGTGCCATGATGTAAACATACGGATACAAGACAAAACTGAGCACCAAAATTGCGCCAGTGGTGGATCGAATCTCGGGAATTCTGAATTCACTGCCCAAAACTTCCCGCAGACTGCCGGCCAGCCAGCCAGAATACTGAAGTGCGTCTGTATAGGCATATGCAATCACATACGAAGGCATGGCCATAGGCAGCAACAACAACCATTCAAGCCATTTACGCCCTGGAAACTCATGTGCAGACACCCACCAGGCGGGCAAGACACCCATGGTACTGGTCAAAATAACAACACCTATACACAGGTAGATTGTTTGCCCAATAAGGTCGGGAAGAATGGTACTGGCCAAATGCGTAAGCACCTGAGGAGCTTGAAACAGACTAAAGCCGGCCAAGCCAAATAAATAGACGAACGGCAGCAACAGCAGCAAAGCCAGTAGCGCTATAGAAATGCGACTTCTTAACCCCAGAGTAAACAAACCAACCGCCCAGACATGGCAAAATAGAAGTGAGAATGATTTTACTTTAAGTTCATGCAGATCACCGGAACCCAAGGTGAACTGCGTGGTAATCAGACCACGGCGCCACAGAAAAAATGAAACAATCCACAGCCCTGAGCATCAATGAATTGAGCATTCTGTACCCAGGGGGCAGTGCCCCTGCCGTTCAAAATGTCAGTTTTGAACTGGCTCAAGGTGAAATTGCTTGTTTGCTCGGCCCCTCCGGTTGCGGGAAAACCACCCTGCTTCGCGCGATCGCGGGGTTTTTGATGCCCACCCAAGGCAATATTTTGCTGAAAGGTGAAAAAGCCAGCGAACCGGGTAAAGTACGCAGCCCTGAGAACCGCAATGTGGGCGTCGTTTTTCAGGACTATGCCCTGTTTCCCCACCTTAGCGTTCGAAAGAATATTGAGTTTGGGCTGCACAAACGAAGTGAGCAGGATAAGCGCAATCGAAGTGGTGAACTGCTGGCATTGATCGGTCTGGAAGCCTTGGCCGACAGATACCCACACGAACTTTCGGGCGGTCAGCAACAACGCGTTGCGTTGGCACGCGCCCTTGCACCCAAGCCCACATTGATCTTGCTCGACGAGCCTTTTTCCAACCTTGACGTCGAGCTGAAAGAGCGCCTGACATTTGAAGTTCGGGAAATATTGAAAGCGGAGAACATGAGCGCCATTTTGGTAACCCACGACCAACATGAAGCCTTCAGCATGGCAGATCGCATCGGCGTGATGCACGCCGGTGAGTTGCAGCAATGGGGATCGTCTTACAGCCTCTATCACCAACCCAACTCACGCATGGTGGCTGATTTTATCGGTCAAGGTGTGTTTTTACCTGGCAAGAAAACTGAACAAGGTTTGCAAATTGAATTGGCTCATCTTCGTTTGACTGAAGACCAGCTTCCCGAAAGCGACGAGTTTGATGTGTTGATTCGTCCGGATGACATTATTCACGATGACGCCAGCCCGATGCTGGCCAAAGTGGTCCGCAAGTCTTTTCGTGGTGCGGATTTTCTATACACCCTTGAGCTGGAAAGCGGTGTGCATGTGTTGGCCTTGGTACCAAGCCACCACAACCATGCAATAGGCGAACCCATCGGGATCAAGCTGGAGCTTGATCACGTGATCACTTTTGATAGGATTTAATTATCCCAGGTCGGATGATCCTGGGCCACTGGTAGGCAAGCCGCCATCTACGTCGGCATTGCTGGCTGTAGAACTGATCGACGAGGCACCACCCGCAGACGCAAAAAGCTCGGAGGCTTCTTGAATGCTATTGGGGCTGGAGAAATCCAGTGTGAGCGGGAAGGCTTCAGGGGAGGTAAACAGCGCGTCCAGCGTGGCCGCAAAAGCCAGGGAATGAGAACTTCCAGCCAATTCGGGCTGAGCAAACAAACCTGAATCTATTTGCATGGAAGTTAGCAATGAGTCGACATCAAATGCGGACACCTCTTGTACCGCATTGTTTACCTCATTGGACAACTCACCAAACACGTCTTGGCTCAAAGTGTTCAAGTCAAGCACCTGTGCTTGAATATCGGCGATAAGCTGAGTCAACTCCGAGTGACTGAGTTCGCCATCCAAAGCATGCTTCACGCGCGGCATGACATCTAAAAGTTCAGAGTTCAAGGCTTCAAAGGACACTTGTTCATTCATGGTGTTCAGAATTCCTGCAGAATCTGCGTTGGCAAGCAAGGCCGGGTCTACGCTGGCCAGACTTGACGAACTTTCAAATACGCTGACATCACTGACACAAGCCTGAGAAATGCTTCGCAGTTCGCCAAATCCGAGAGACGGTGCGCTGGAAAACTCTTTGGGATCCAGACCATCAGCCGAGGAAAAAGCAATTCTGGACGACGCAGCAGATGGTTCGTAACTGTCAAAAAACTCAATCGTCGCTCGGCTGACAGGGTCGCGCAATTCTCCAGCGGAGTAGCTGAGATCGGTCTGCACTGACAATTGAATGACGGAATTTGACATAAACCCAATTTTTTTGGTGACGTTCTACCATTTTATACGATAGGCCACTCAAATTGGATTCAAAACTACCCCCCATCAAAAAAGGGGGAGAGTTTTATTTATTTTGATCCAGAGAACCCAGCAATCCGTCCAAAGCACCGCCCTCGGTGCCAGCACTGGAAGATATTCCACTGCTGAGTGAATCCAGCAAGCCAGAATCAGATTCACTTGAAGAGCTACTCAACCCAGACAGCAGGCCTCCGCCATCAGTGATCGGCTCCAGTATGGGATCCAGCAAGGGATCGGTGATGTCGGTGACCGGGTCGGTGATGTCGGTGATGGTATCGACAATTGGATCAACAACCGGGTCGGTGATGTCGGTGATCGTATCGACAATTGGATCAACAACCGGATCGGTGATGTCGGTGATCATATCAACAATTGGATCAACAACCGGATCGGTGATGTCGGTAATCGTGTCGATGATTGGATCAACAACCGGATCGGTAATGTCGGTAATCGTGTCGACAATTGGATCAACAACCGGATCGGTAATGTCGGTAATCGTGTCGATGATTGGATCAACAACCGGATCGGTAATGTCGGTAATCGTGTCGATGATTCCTGTCACCGGATCAGCGATCGGAGACAAATCCAGATCTGGCAAAGACCCAACCAACGATGCAATGTCATCGAATGTTGAATCAAGATTCAACAAGCTGTCGAGCTGAGGGTTGGCGCCAACATTGATTGTTCCCAACAGATCGGTCAAAACAGTTGAAACTTCCCCGGCATCTTGGAAAATATTCAAACCCAAATCGCCGCTTGGCAACCCGGTTTGTGAAGAGACCTGGCTTTGAACATCGCCACTCAGGTTATCGAACACAGAATCGAAAGTACTGTTCAACAGATTGATTTGATCCAATACAGAATCAATGGCTGCTTGCAGATTCTCTGGGCCGGGGTTTTGATCCAGACCAGCGATCAGGCTGTTCAATGCATCATCCGGATTTATTCCACCACCGCCTTCCAGCATGGCCATCAGTTGCGCGAATTCGGCTGAAACAGGCACCATCGAACCGTCGGAATTGCCAACAGGCTTTAGCAGAGGCAGATCTGAAACGTTTGAAGTACCAGGCATCTGCGCGAAAGCCTTGTCACCCAAGCCCGCCAAAGTTGCCGATTCACCCACCGATGCTTTACCAAAGGTAACCGGGGCAGCACTGGCCACTTGTGCAGCCATACCCATTGCACTGGACGCACCACTTGTATCAGCCGCCGCAACGGCGCCCAACAAGCCCGCACCTGAATAGGCAGGCGATAAACCCGAAAATCCGCTGCCCGCGCCGGGCGAAGTGGAAAACTGGTTCTTTGCAGCATTACCGGAAAAACCAGTATTGGCACCCAAACCTTCGAAATCAGATGTATTAAGAGTCGATTGGAGAAACTGCATGTTCAGCGCAGAGGGATCGGCGAGCTGCTGTTCAGCGCGCTCAACAGCCAAATCCTCAGCTGTACTCTTGGTGTTTTGAATGTCGTCGCCCATTTTTGTCGTTCCTCTGGGAATCGCCCCGTTCACGCCAGTTTCTCAGGGTTTGAACCCTGCGAATGGATGAATTAAGGCAGTAAAGTGCCCCTGTTTTCACAGTGTGGGCACTTTACCTACAAAAATCAAGACTTTACCGATAAAACCGAGGGTCTAGAACGGGTGCTGGCTTCAAGCTCGGACGCAACTCTTTTTCTGCTGCGCTACCCTGCACACGGCTACGCTCCGAACTTTTTTCGATTTCCAGCCGTTGCGCCGGGGTGAGAACAAAGCCAGCGGCCTTTTCCACCTCGGTTTGGCTGACATCCAAACCAAGCTTCTCGGCAATTTTTTGATCCGCTGGGCTGCTTGCAATATCAGCCGTGTCTTTCAAGCTGCTTTCCAATCGCTCACGCTCGGGGGTTTTTGAGAAAAACAACTCGAACCAGTCACCCTCTGCACCTGCAGTCGGCATCAACAAACCCATGGCATGCATCAAGCGGAAACCTGCATCTCTCGCATCAAATACTGCATTGATGTACGCGATCAACACGTTGAAATATTCAACTTGCGCATCCAGCATCACGATCACGGTTTCGCGACCAAAATCACGAAGGCGTTTACGATTCTTGAATACCTGCAAGGAATCTGCATAGGCGCCACGCAAAGTAACCGAACGCGATTGACCTGCGTTCCACTTGCCCCATTGAAAACGGACACTTTCCTCAACCCGCAACCGGGCAGCAGCAAGCTGGGCGCGTCGTGTATCAATTGTGGCGGCGGCCTGGTTAACACGGGCCACCTGCTCGCCGCCAGAGAACGCGCTGTATTGCAAACGCAAATTCACCGAACTGTCGGTTCTATCACCAGTAAACGGGTCAGGCTCACCAAAAAATTGCTGAATACCGACCAGGTTTAAAGAGGGATACAAGCTCGCATCTTCGGCCGTGTAGTTGTGCCGGGCTTTCACAATCTGACTTTCAGCGACACGAATTTCCGGATTGGAAAACAAGGCTTTGGTAACGGCCTCATCCACCAACTGCGGCAACATATTGCGCTGAATCTCCAATTCTGGCACGTTGTACCCTTCCGGATACACACCGAAGTAACGGAAGTAAGTGGCGCGCGCCTCTTCAAACTGCCCCTCAAAGTTCACCAAACGGTCTCGGGTCACGGCCAAACGTGCCTTTGCGAACTGCGCATCGGTGACACCGCTGCCGCCCAATTCAACCCGGCGTTCTTCCAAGGCCAACAACTGCGCAACTGCCGCCTCTGCCGCACGTGAAGCCTCAACCAACAAGGCATTGCGAGACAGGGTGCTGCTGGCCAGAAAGCTTTCAAGCACCACATCTTGAATCGTTCGTACGAATTGCCCATCGGCAATTGTTCCGTCCGTCTCGGCTGCTTTCACCCTCGCGGTAATTCGACCTGCGGTGTAAATGGGTTGGGTAACCGTGATATCGGTCGATTGCCGGTTGGTTACAGTTGAGCTGGAGCTTGCATTTGCCCCCACAGTAATTTTTGGGTAATAGGCAGCTCTGGCGCCATCCTCAATAAACTGCGATGCATTCACATTAATGCGAGAAGTAACAATTTCAGGGTTGGTTCGCAACATGTTCAGAAAGCGAATTTTGGTGAGCTCTTCCTTGCTCATCTTTGCGGCTTCGGCAGGGGCAATTCGGCGGGCACGAAACTCATTGTTGTCGTTGCCCACATTGGCGGAGGGTTCTTCACGCTCGGGCAGGTCTTGCGCACCCACTGGAAATGCAAGAAGGCCCGCAAACAGCACACACAGTGCTTTGCGAGCCCATACGCCCCCCTGGGTCATGTCCAATTGTTTTGTCATGTGTTGCTTTATGGTTCTCTGAAGGCTTCTTGCTTCAGCTTCAATACAGGTTTTAACAAATAATAAATAAAGGGTTGTGAACCCACATTAATGTCTACTTCGGCAGTCATACCCGGAGAAATGCGCAATGGCGCATCGGGGGTTCCAAAAAACGCTTTATCGGTGCTCACGATCAAACGGTAATGTGGGCCGGTTTCCTCGGTTCCTGGGTCAGTATCTGCGGCAATCTGGGTGACCTTGCCCGGCAACGTGCCATAACGCAAGAAATCGTATGCAGAAACCTTCACTTCTGAAGCCTGATCCATCGTGACATAACCGCGATCGGCAGGAGAAAGTCTGGTTTCTACCACCAATACCTCGTCTACGGGAACCACTTCCATAATCGGTTCGCCCTGGCGTACTACGTTACCCACGGCCTGCAATTTCAGGTTTTTAACGACACCGTCAATCGGTGAGCGGATTACAGCACGGTCACGCTGATCACTGGCACGATCAATTTCATCTTTCAAACTGGCAAGCTGGCGTTCAAGCGTGGTTAATTCATCTGCAGCCCTGCGGCGGAACTTGCCATCTTCTTCCACGCGGCGGGCACGGCTTTGCCCAACCGAGGCCTGCGCCGACGCAATGGTTTGGCGCATCGATGCAATTTCGGCAGTCAGGCTGTCATAATCGCGTTTCTTGGTTAGATACTCCAACTGCGACACCAAGCGCTCACGCACAAGTTCGCGGGTAATCTCCAACTCGCGCAAGGTAGTCACCGAACGGTTCTCCAAGCCTTCAAGTTTGGCCTGCAATTCGCCTACTTTGCCTTGATTACCCAGCATTTGGCTGTCATTAACGCCCAAAATACCATTCAACTCGGTGATTCGCGCAAGATAGGTCGCCTGCTCAGTGCGGTACAAATCGGGATAATCCGCAATAATTTCTGCCGGATACTCTGGCGCTTTGCCTGAGGCCTCGCCCAGCAAACGCGCACGACTCATCTCAAGCGCGGCCCGGCGGCTTTTCAACTCTTCAATATTGATACCCGAAGTCGCCAGGTTCAGTTGAACCAACATTGCACCTTCTTTGATCACATCGCCTTCTTTGACAGCCAATTCCTGAACAATACCGCCTTCCAGGTGTTGAATACTTTTGACGCGACTTGAGGGGATAACCTTACCAGGCGCGGTAACCACCTGATCAACACGAATAAACAAGGAGGCAAACAAAGACAGGGCGATCAAACCCAGTGCAAACCTGCTTTTGGTGTCAAAACCGCCGCCGTTGGGCTTGTACAAGGCTGGCACTTCATAGGGCTTCAGATCATTCTTGCCGACTTCGGCCAAAGCATTGTTGGACTTCATAATTTCTCGACCTTCGCTCATTAGGCTTGAGCGGCCTTACCGCCCGCATCAGTATTCGCTTGCCCTGCTTGTCCACTGGCTCCCAAAGTCTGCTTTGTGGCATCGGAAGAAACCTGCGACGCCGCCTTGGGGGCCGCTGGCACTGGTTTCGGTACAGAAATACCGTACAACAGCTTCAACATTTCGGGTGTGGCACCCACATGCAACTTGGAGGCCTTGTCCAGATAAATAATCTTGTCGCAGATGGACATCAAGCGAACCGAATGCGTCACCATGATGATGGTTTTAACAGTGGCCAAACTTTTGAACACGGCCATCAAGTGGGTTTCAGCGGCAAAATCCAGATCGTTTGTTGGTTCATCGAGCAACAAAACTGGTGCGTCAGACAAGAAAGCCTGGGTAATCGCAACCCGCCGGCGTTGCCCACCCGACAAGCGGTTACCGCCCTCGCCCACCTGTGTCATGTAACCATCAGGCATCTTCGCAATAAACTCATGTGCACCTGAACGTTTGGCGGCCAGCAAAATTTGCTCGTCGCTCGCGTCGGGGTTGGACCGGCGCAGGTTCTCAACAATGGTGCCTTCGAATAGCTGTGAAGTTTGGGGCAAAAAGCCGATCCACTTGGCAAGCTCTTGGCGGGAGAACTGCGACAAATCGTATTCGTCGAGCAGTACTCGGCCACCTTGCGGTTCATACAAACCGCGCAGCAATTTGAGCAAGGTTGATTTGCCGGCACCGTTGTCACCGGCCAAACCGTAAATACCTCGGGGGCCAATCTGGGCTGACACCGATTTCACCACTTCCTTTTGTGCACCCACGTGCTGGTAGCTTACGTTTTCCAAACGCAAGGCACCCGAAGGCATGGGCAAGTTCAACCCGGTGTGCTGTTTTTCTTCATCCGACGCAAACACCTTATTCAGGCGGTCAGTGGCTTCGCGGGAATGTGCAATTGAACGCCAATGTCCCGTCAACGCAGCCAAAGGACCAATGGCCTTTGCAGCCAACATATTGGATGCAATCAAACCACCGACGGTCATCCACTGGTTGATCACGGCATAAGCGCCTACGGCGGTAATGGCCACGTTCACACACAGCATGATGGAAACGGACAGCTCGCGCTGGTCTTCCATTTCGCCATTTTTCTGGAATGACTCTTGAACCCAAGAGTTGTAGCTCGAGACCCATGCGCGTTTGGCAGAATCGTCCTGAACCAAGCTTTTGATGGCTTCGCGGCCGCGACAAACCTCGGCCAGCACCTCATCGCGTCGACGGGCGCGCGAGAACTCTTCCACCCTGCGCTTTCTGAACTCACCCGAGCTATACCACGAGAGTGCTGCCAAGCACGCCAAACCAATCAGCACCACAGGCAAGACAGGCAATGCAATGGTCGCAATCAAACCAATGGCCAAAATCGCAAACGGCAAATCCAAAATGGTCATGGCAACCGCGCCACTCCACACAACACGCACGGTGTCCACATCTTTAAACAGGGAGTACCAAGCGGCAGTTGAACGTGCCTCAAGCTGCCGCAATGGAATCGACAGAATTTTATTCATCAATTTGCTGGCAATTTGCCCGTCGATTTTGACCGCAGCCACGCGTAAAACGCGAGCGCGGAACGAGCGCAAAATAAGGTCGGCCGCCAGCAAAATACCCATACCGATCAACAGAGCGGTCAGAGTATTAAGACCAGAGCGATAGATCACCCGATCGTAAACCTGTAAAGCAAAGACCGCTGGAAACAGGGCCACCAGATTCACGAAAATAGACAGCAGCGCCGCACGCTTTAACAAAGGCAAAGCAGTGCGTATAACGCCCTCAACGGTTTTGGAGCTCGATGCCTCAACGACGCCTTCATCTGCGTTGGCGTCGCCAGACTTCTCAGCCTTCAGCCCGAAATTCCAGAGCGCTTCAAGCCTTTCTTTGAACAAATATTTAACCGACATTGCGAGTTCCTAGGTTATGCAGCGCCCGCTGAACCAGCCATGCGCAACTGTTGCGCCTTGAGTCGTTCGAGCAATACCAAATAGGAGGCAATCAGACGAACGACTGCAGGGCGCATGCCCGCCAGTTGTTCACGAGTCAATTTGGCAAGCGGGTTTTCCAATCGGGTCTTGGCATCGGGTTGCGCATCAATGGCACGGCACACGCGCTCAAATACGTGGCTGAGCGCAGCATCGACCTCTGCCTCGGACATGGCTGAATACAGCACCTGCGGCTTGGTATCAATCAAACTCAAGCGCTCCTGCCAACCCAACACAGACTTGGCCAGTGTCGGGTCCAGTCGTAACTGCCCTTCAAACGCGGTGCGTTCTGCGCCGCGCATTACACCGAGTACATAATCAGCGGCCAACCAGTTTTTGTCATCGTCCGTCATGGAAACCCCCTATGCCAGATATCCGGATTGCTCAGCATCCTGGCGGCGTGAATTGCCCGCAGCCAGCGTTGCCAAACCTTCGGACTGAAATTCGTCGTATACAGTTTTCAATTCGATCAAACCCCTACGCACCCATGTTTTAACGGTACCCAATGGCACATTCAGGTGCTCAGAGATCTCTGCATGGCTCATGCCATGCGTGTAGGCCAAAGTGAGCACTTGCCTGTACTTGCCCTCAAGGCGTTGCACACACGCCTGCATCACTCGGCTGGTTTCTTTGTCATCCGTGCTGGTGGAGTGTGCTTCAAAAACCAATTCGTTGGGTTTGTCGTCCTGATCAGAAAACTGGTCAAGAGAAATTGAATTCACGGTATGGCTTTGTTGCGCCAGCAGGTCCAGCGCCCTGTTTCTGACCACTTGGTGCAACCAGGTTTCTGGCGCAGACAGCTTGTTGTTGAACGTGTGCGCGTATCGCCAAAGGCGAATGTAGGCGTCCTGGAGTACATCTTGAGCTAGCCCAGGCTCCCGAACAATGCGCAACGCGACTGCAAACATCTTTCTAGACGTGAGTTGATACAGCTCCTCAAACGCCTTTCGATCGCGATTTGCAATTCGTTCAATTAAAGAAGCGAGTTCTTCTCTCAACCTGGCTGTCCCCGAGATGAAGTCATTTGTGTGTTTGATACGTCCTGATACTGTTAATTTACAGTCGGGCCGGACTTTGGATTCGTCAAAAAGGCCAAGTTTTACTGCTCAAACCACTGAATAGGGCCACCCAACTTGGGGGATGTAACTCTTAAGTATCCCCTAGCTAAGGGATACTAGCAAAAGTTCTGATTCCAGAACAGTACTTGCACTGTCTATTTGCTTACATAGTCTACCGAAATGCAATCCCCCCCAAACTAATTAACCCGACTGAAATTACCTACAGACGCTTGAATCCAAAATTTATTGCCCGAAGTACAAATCGAATGAGTGGCAACCAAAACAAATTCCAATAGCGGGGCGAACAATGACCTTAATACCGAGCTGGCCAAGCCAGCCACACATGGGTGGGACTATGAAGAATGACAAGGGCTTGGCAGGTCGACCACTAACGCCTCGGGAAACGGGCATACAAAGCACCACCCCAGGCAGAACAATCAGCCTTCAGCCGATGTTCGTAACCAATCGAACAACCCTGGAAGAAATTGACAATCACCTGGCCAACGCAGAAACGCGAATAGTCGTGATTACAATTGAAAAAGGCAACCGACACGGAGAGGCCGTCGTTAGCCACATCGGCGCAACCTATTCCGACGTTCGCGTGGTTCTCGTATGCGAAGGCAACGCCCAAGATATTTTGGCCATGGCGTTCAAACCAGGCGTATGGGCTTGCGTTGGCCGTCAATCATCCGTAGAAACCCTTCGCGAAGCGATTGACACGGTGGCTGCGGGCGCACGTTACGTGGCACCCGAACTGGTGAGTAACAAAACATCCTCACCATATGGATCTGGCGAGCAGCAAGGCCTGGGAAATCAAATCAATCCATTGGCAGACCAGGACGAAGGCGCACAACTGACTCGTCGTGAACGACAAGTGCTTACGTTGATCGCCCAAGGCCGTCCACGCCGCGAAATCGCGGAATTGCTGAAGGTTTCACCCCGCACCATCGACGCGTACCGCGCTCGTTTGCTGCAAAAGCTGAATCTGGATTCCAGCGTTCAACTGGTGAAATATGCAATTTCTGCAGGCATGGCCACTTAAGGTAATCTGCAACAGTTAAGACCAGAAACCCCGCTGAGCAGCGGGGTTTTTTGTTTGTGCGGCTAAAATACCGTATTAATGCAGATCCTTTAAATCACCCATGAACAAAAAAGCCCTGGTACTTTTCTCCGGCGGACAGGACAGCACGGTGTGCCTGGCCTGGGCACTGTCTAAATTTGCGCACGTAGAAACCATCGGCTTTGACTACGGACAGCGCCACAGGATCGAACTGGAATGCAGGCTTACCGTACTTGAGAGAATGCGCGAACAGTTTCCCGAGTGGTCCCACAAGCTGGGTGAAGACCGGGTGATTGACCTGAGCTGGCTAGGGCAAATTTCCGATTGCGCACTGACCGAAGAGCGCGAAATCGAGTTGAATGAAACCGGTTTACCCAACACGTTTGTGCCAGGGCGTAATTTGGTGTTCTTTTTGATCTCCTCAGCCGTAGCCTACCGCAGGGGTTTGTCTACCTTGGTGGGTGGCATGTGCCAAACCGATTTTTCAGGCTATCCCGATTGTCGTGAAGACACGCTAAAAGCGCTACAAGTTGCCACCAATCTGGGTATGGCCAGCACCTTCCGGTTTGAAACACCGCTCATGTGGATTGATAAAACCGAGACTTTTCAACTTGGAGAACAGTTGGGTGGCAAGAAACTACTCGAAATCATCCTTCGCGACACACACACCTGCTACACAGGCGATCGAACCCATGAACACGACTGGGGTTTCGGCTGCGGAGAATGCCCAGCCTGCGACTTGCGCAAACGCGGGTGGAAAAACTACATTTCACAACAGAATCAATAGCTTGAAAGTAAAAAAGCAAACACACCGGAAACCCTTGACTGGCTTGGTTTTGCCCAATTTTTAAGCAGCAGAAAAATAAATGAAATTATTTTGCAAAAACGTTTGACACAAAAATTTTTCTTGCTATAATTTCGTTCTCTCAACGACGTCACGTTGTTGAAATGCGGGAATAGCTCAGTTGGTAGAGCGATACCTTGCCAAGGTATAGGTCGCGAGTTCGAGTCTCGTTTCCCGCTCCAAATTCCTAAGGGGAAGTGATACACTTCCCCTTTTCTTTGCCCGCCATATTTTGGTGGAACACCCTTGGCGGGGTGGCAGAGTGGTCATGCAGCGGACTGCAACTCCGTGTACGCCGGTTCGATTCCGACCCCCGCCTCCAAGTTTTCAAGCCATCAGCCCGGGTGGTGAAATTGGTAGACACAACGGACTTAAAATCCGTCGCTTACCGTAAAAGGGGCGTACCGGTTCGATTCCGGTCCCGGGCACCACAGGCAACACTCTTCACACATTCAATCGCGCGTACAATAGCGCATTGCGTCTAGAACAATCTCAAAGAACCACACCGTGACTCGCCGAATTCTTGTTACCTCTGCCTTGCCGTATGCAAACGGCGCCATTCACCTTGGCCATCTGGTTGAATACATTCAAACCGACATCTGGGTTCGCTTTCAAAAAATGCAAAGCAACGAGGTGTACTACGTGTGCGCCGATGACACACACGGCACGCCCGTCATGCTGCGTGCGCAAGCCGAGGGCATTAGCCCCGAGGAATTGATTGCCCGGGTCAGCACTGAACACCAGCGCGACTTTGCCAGCTTCCATGTGGGCTTCGACAATTACTATTCTACCAATGCGCCCGAGAACAAGGCCCATTGCGAAACCATCTACACACGCTTGCGCGATGCGGGGCTGATTCAAACCCGCTCTGTAGAACAGTTCTACGACCCAGTCAAAGAAATGTTTTTGCCCGACCGCTTCATCAAGGGCGAATGCCCAAAATGCGGCGCGAAAGACCAATACGGCGACTCCTGTGAAGTGTGCGGCGCCACCTACCAGCCCACGGAACTGAAAAACGCTTACTCCACAGTGTCGGGAGCGGCGCCCATTCGCAAAAGCTCCGACCACTATTTCTTCAAGCTGTCTGACCCGCGCTGTGAGAATTTTCTGCGTCAGTGGACTCAAACCCCGGGGCGATTGCAAGTAGAAGCCAGCCGCAAAATGCAGGAATGGCTGGGTGAAGAAGGCAGTGGCAAACTTGCAGACTGGGATATTTCACGCGATGCGCCCTACTTCGGCTTTGAGATTCCCGATGCACCGGGCAAATATTTCTATGTGTGGCTAGATGCGCCTGTCGGTTACTTTGCAAGCTTCCAGAATCTGTGCGAACGAATCGGCGTGGACTATCAGGAATTCCTGAAAGCCGACACCAAAACCGAGATGATTCACTTCATCGGCAAAGACATTCTTTACTTCCACGCCCTGTTCTGGCCAGCCATGCTTGAATTTGCAGGCCTGCGCACCCCAACCAAAGTGAATGCGCACGGTTTCCTGACTGTCGATGGCGCAAAAATGAGCAAAAGCCGAGGTACCTTTATTACCGCGGAAAGCTTTATCAAGCAGGGTTTGAACCCGGAATGGCTGCGCTATTACTTTGCTGCCAAGCTGAATTCAACCATGGAAGACCTGGACCTGAGTTTTGCGGACTTCACCGCCCGCGTAAACAGCGACCTGGTGGGCAAGTACATCAACATTGCCAGTCGCAGCGCAGGCTTTCTGGTGAAAAACTTTGAAGGTCGTGTTCTGGATTCAGCCATGCAGCACCCACTGCTTGTGGACATTCGTGCGCAAGCGGCCGCAATCGCCACCCATTACGACGAGCGGGAATACGGCAAAGCCATTCGCGAGGTGATGGCATGCGCCGACAAGGTGAATGCCTATGTGGATCAGGAAAAGCCTTGGGAATTGGCCAAGAACGCTGACAAACAAACAGAACTGCAAACCGCCTGCTCCATCTGCCTTGAAGCATTTCGCCTGCTGACCCTGTATTTAAAACCTGTGTTACCCGTGTTGGCCGGCAATGCCGAGAACATATTGGGCGTGGCCCCGATGACTTGGGCCAGCGTGAACACACCGTTGAACAGCACAATACCTGTACAGGCCTTCAAACACTTGATGCAACGTGTGGATCAAAAGCAAATTGACGCCTTGATTGAGGCCAACAAACAATCGTTGGCACCCGCCGCACCTGCTGCACCCGCCCAAGCGAAAACTGAGACAAAGACCATCTCAGGCGAATTCATCAGTATTGATGATTTCACCAAAATCGATCTGCGAATTGGATTGGTCAAAGAATGCAAGGCTGTTGAAGGCTCTACCAAGCTATTGCAACTCACTGTCGATTTGGGCGAGGAAAAGCCACGCAATATCTTTTCCGGTATTGCCGCGCACTACCAGCCCGAGCAACTCAACGGACAATACGTGGTCGTGGTCGCCAACCTGGCACCACGCAAAATGAAGTTTGGTGTGTCTGAAGGCATGGTTTTGTGTGCCGCATCAGATGACGACAGTGCATTAAGCACCCTGACGGCCCTGGGCAAGCTCACCCCGGGAATGAAAATCAGCTAAAAGGAAAACATGGCCGCACCCCAGTTTCTGAAAACGCTCAAACCATTCAAGCCACGAATCGGGGACAGCTTGAGGGGATACAACTCCCAACGTTTTCTGAAAGACCTGGGTGCCGGCATCACTGTGGGTGTGGTTGCCCTGCCCTTGGCCATGGCCTTTGCAATCGCCAGCGGGCTTGAACCACAAACAGGCCTGTTCACCGCGATCGTGGCAGGTTTCATCGTCTCGGCGTTTGGTGGTTCCAGCGTTCAAATCGGCGGCCCGGCGGGCGCCTTCATTGTGGTGGTGCTTGGCATCGTCAATCAATATGGCGTGGCCAATTTGATTGCCTGCACACTCATGGCTGGCGCGCTGCTGTTTCTCATGGGCTTAACCGGACTCGGAAGCCTTGTTCGACTAATTCCAGTCAGCATTGTGATTGGCTTCACCAACGGCATTGCCGTGCTTATCGCGCTGTCACAAATCAAAGACTTTTTTGGTTTGAACATTGATGTGACACAAGGCAATTTTTTTGAAAAAAACTGGGCGCTGTTACAAGCCATACCTGGCCTGAACTGGTCGGCATTCATCCTGGCCAGCTCAAGCCTCGTGTTTCTGTTTATGTGGCCCAAATTGTTTGCAATGCTTGGCAAAGGTCGCACACAGGGCACATTTCCCAAAATTCTTCAAAGTGTTCCTGGCTCAGTCATACTCTTGGTAGCGGGCACACTGATTTCATTCAGTCTTGGACTCGATATAGAAACCATCGGCAGCAAGTTTGGAGAAATCCCCCGGAGTCTTCCCACATTGGCCCTGCCCTCCATTGAACTGGCCAGCATTCAAACGTTAATTGGTCCCACATTGACTATTGCATTTTTGTGCGCCATCGAATCCCTGCTGTGCGCCCGCGTGGCCGATGGCATTACTCACGAAAAGCACGACCCCAACCAGGAATTAATGGCCCAGGGCTTGGCCAACATTGCCTCACCCTTGTTTGGCGGCATGCCCGCCACCGGCACCATTGCACGTACAGTCACCAATATCCGCTCGGGCGGTAACTCACCGGTCGCAGGCATTGTTCACGCATTCACCTTGCTGCTGATCATGTTGATTGCCGCCCCGCTTGCATTTCACATTCCGCTGGCCGTGCTGTCGGCCGTACTCATGTTCGTGGCTTACAACATGGGCGAATGGCGAGAATTCCCAAAGCTGAAGCAATACACCACCGTATACAAAGTGATCATGCTGGCCACCTTCTTGCTCACGGTGATTGTCGATCTGACCGTTGCGGTTCAGGTTGGACTTGTTTTGGCTGGCGTGTTCTTTATTTATCGAGTGTCTACACTGACCGAGTTCATCCCGGTTTACCTGAAAGACGAAGACCGGGCCAAAGGAATCACCGCTTATAAAATCTATGGTTCCCTGTTCTTCGCTGTGGTTGGGAAAATTGAAAACCTGATACTGCACACGGGCAAATCCACCAAGACCCTGATTCTGGACCTTCACCAGACCATTTCAATTGACACCACCGCCCTTGAATGCCTGGAAGAACTGAATGCCGAGTTGCAGCGTGCCGGGCATACCCTGATATTTTGTGGCCTGAACAGCCAGGCTTTGTCCCTATTCAAACGCAGCGGTTTTATGGCCCAATTGCAGGCCGGGCAAGTTCAAGACGACTTTTCTGCTGCCATGGCACATGCGCATGCAATTTCTTTCGAGGATCAGGCTGGCGCCTGATAAAATAAGAAAATCCTTTTAAACCATTTATTTGGCACACCAGCATGCAATACGAATCTGAAGCGACCCAATTTTTAAGCCAGCTTAAAAATGAACGCCCCCACCTGGAAAACGAACAGCAAAAAGGCCGGGCCCTGCTTTGGGACAAACAACTGGATCGCAAGCTTCAAGAAGGCTTCAAAGAAGCCAAAGTGGCTCAGAAACCCTACGTGTATCAAAGCAAATAAAGTGCAGCCACTTTGAGCAGCGAACTCGCCGACATCAGCGTACTGAACCCCAACGACAGCACACCGGACACGGTAGATGGTGTTGGACTTGCTCGCTTGTATGGTGCTCCGCTGTTCAACATGCCGAAGGACTTGTACATTCCGCCCGATGCGCTGGAGGTATTCCTCGAGGCATTTGAAGGCCCACTGGACTTGTTGCTGTACCTGATTCGCAAACAGAACTTCAATATTCTCGACATTCCCATGGCGGAACTGACCCGCCAGTACCTTACATACGTTGAAGAAATTCGCACGCGTAACCTGGAACTGGCTGCAGAGTATTTACTGATGGCTGCCATGCTGATTGAAATCAAATCGCGCATGCTATTGCCAGTCATACCCAAGGATGGTGAAGAAGAAGCCGAAGATCCGCGTGCCGAACTGGCCCGCCGCCTGATTGAATATGAACAAATGAAACTGGCGGCCCAAGACCTCGACAAAGTGCCGCTGGTTGGCCGAGATTTCTGGATTGCGCACGCCTTTCATGACCCCAACACGGTTGAGCGCTTTCCCGATGTAAACCCTGACGAATTGCGCGACGCCTGGCAAGCCATATTGCGCAGGGCCTCGCTGGTGAAAGCCCACACCATTTCACGTGAAGAATTGTCGGTGCGTGAGCACATGACCATGATTCTGCGTCGCCTTCAAACTCAAAAATTCGTTGAGTTCTTTGACATGTTTGATATCGAACGCGGCGTGCCCGTGGTGGTGGTCAACTTCATTGCGATGCTTGAATTGACCCGCGAGGGCTTGGTGAAGGTAACCCAAGCTGAGCCGTTTGCGCCCATCTATGTGCGGCTTGGCTATGAAGCCACGGGTGGCAGTGGGGCAGACAGCATCATTCCAGCCTAAAGCGCACACTTATTCGCAGCGCTTACTCAGTAGCATGCACAGCCAGATTACTGCGCGCGATGTTAGATTTGAGTGCTACACCGCCTTGCCGGCTTTGCAAGGCTTCCCGGCGGATTCACAGCGAGGGGCGGTTCCGCCAGGAATCGATGCGAAGACGCCAAAGCGTTTCGCATGCCCCGAGCAAGAAGCATCAAGCCGGATAAAGAAGCATTGCTTAGGCAAGGTGATGTGGCACTCGAAACTAGCGAGCAGCCACGCACTAACTGCAATGCTGCCAGTTAGCCGAAGAAGTCCTTCACCTTGTCCATCCAGCCCTTCGCCCGTGGTGAATGCTTATCACCATCAGCCGTACAGGATTGCTCAAACTCCTTGAGCAATTCTTTCTGACGTTCAGACAAACGCACCGGGGTTTCCACCACAATGTGGCAGAACAAATCGCCTGGATATGAAGAACGCACGCCCTTGATGCCCTTGCCACGCAAACGGAATGTTTTTCCGGTCTGTGTTCCTTCAGGAATATCAAATGACGCCTTGCCACCCAGGGTGGGCACTTCAATGGTGCCGCCCAGCGCAGCAGCGGCAAATGAAACCGGCATTTCGCAATGCAAGTCGTCACCATCACGCTGAAAAACAGCATGTTCTTTCAGGTGTACTTCCACATACAAATCACCCGCTGGGCCACCGTTCACACCAGGCTCACCCTTGCCGCTCAAACGGATTCGCATGCCATCGTCGATACCGGCAGGTACTTTCACTTCCAGTGTTTTGTTGGTTTTCTTGCGACCCAAACCTTCACAATCGTGACAGGGGTGAGGAATCATTTTGCCCGTGCCGTGGCACTTCGGGCAGGTTTGCTGAACACTGAAAAAGCCTTGCGTCATGCGCACCGCACCCGACCCACCGCAGGTGGAACAGGTTTCAGGCTTGGTACCGGGCTTTGCACCACTGCCGGAACAGGTACCGCAGTTGTCCCACACCGGCACACGAATTTGCGTATCGAAACCCTTGGCTGCCTGCTCCAGCGTAATTTCCATGTTGTACTTCAGGTCTGAACCGCGGTACATCTGCGACTGGCGAGATCCTCCTCCACCAGCACGGCCACCAAAAATATCACCAAAAATGTCGCCAAAAGCGTCTGAGAAATCCGAGAAACCTCCAGCACCAGCGCCACCCATGTTGGGGTCAACACCCGCATGGCCGTGGCGATCATAAGCCGCACGCTTCTTGGAATCAGTCAACATTTCATAGGCTTCTTTGGCTTCTTTGAATTTGGCCTCAGCATCCTTGCTATCGGGGTTGCGGTCAGGGTGATACTTCATGGCCATTTTCCGATAGGCTTTTTTCAGCTCATCGTCTGTGGCATTTTTTTGTACACCCAAAATCTCGTAGAAGTCCCGTTTTGCCATGTCAGTCTCAATTCATGCAGCGGTTTGTTAAACACTGCTTTTATTCGTACAAAAAGGGCTTCACTGAAAAACCGCAAAATTTGCAGCCAGCCAGTGTGCCCTTGGTTTCAAGCGAGGCCCCGCAAGGCGCCCCGCAACCCACATTACTTGTCTTTCACTTCCTTGAAGTCAGCATCCACTACATCGTCTGCATCATCTTTCTTGGAAGAAGACTGCTGCTCAGCATCACCTGGGTTGGCACCGGCAGCGGCACCTTCTGCAGCTTGCTGGGCTTGCATGTCGGCGTACATTTTCTCACCCAGTTTCTGGGCTGATTCGGCCAACTCTTTGGTACGGGCATCAATGGCGTCTTTGTCTTCGCCCTTGGCTGCCTCTTCCAAAGCCTTGCATGCAGCTTCAATTTTTTCCTTCTCGCCCGCTTCCAGCTTGTCGCCATACTCACCCAAGCTCTTGCGGGTGCTGTGCACCAGCGCATCGGCCTGGTTCTTGGCTTCAGCCAGTTCACGGCGCTTGGCATCGTCGGCCGCGTTGGCTTCGGCATCTTTCACCATTTTCTGGATTTCGTCCTCAGACAAACCCGAGTTGGCCTTGATCACAATCTTGTTTTCTTTGCCAGTGCCTTTGTCTTTTGCAGACACGTGCAAAATGCCGTTTGCATCAATGTCAAAGGTCACTTCAATTTGTGGCACGCCACGCGGTGCGGGTGGAATGCCTTCCAGGTTGAATTCACCCAGGCTCTTGTTGTCGTTCGCCATTTGGCGCTCACCCTGAAACACCTTGATGGTGACTGCAGGCTGATTGTCATCGGCAGTTGAAAACACTTGGCTGAACTTGGTCGGGATGGTCGTGTTTTTCTCGATCATCTTGGTCATCACACCGCCCATGGTTTCAATACCCAGAGACAACGGTGACACGTCAAGCAGCAATACATCTTTGCGATCGCCACTCAACACAGAACCTTGAATGGCGGCACCAGCAGCCACGGCTTCATCGGGGTTCACATCCTTGCGGGGGTCTTTACCGAAGAAGTTTTTCACGGCTTCTTGAACTTTGGGCATGCGGGTCATACCGCCAACCAAAATAATGTCATCGATTTGTGAAGTAGATAAACCGGCATCTTTCAAGGCCATTTTCATGGGCTCAACAGTGCGGGTAATCAGGTCTTCAACCAGCGCTTCCAGCTTGGAGCGGCTCAACTTGGTGGTCAGGTGCACAGGGGCGCCATTGGCCATCGCAATGTAGGGCTCGTTGATCTCGGTTTGCTGCGAAGAAGAAAGCTCGATCTTCGCACGCTCGGCCGCAGCCTTAATGCGCTGCAAAGCAATTGGATCTTTGGACAAATCAACGCCGTTGTTCTTTTTGAACTCGTCGATGATGTGGTCAATAATGCGTTGGTCGAAGTCTTCACCGCCCAGGAATGTGTCACCGTTGGTCGACAACACTTCAAATTGCTTTTCACCATCGATGTCAGCAATTTCGATAATGGACACGTCGAATGTACCGCCGCCCAAGTCATACACGGCAATCTTGCGATCGCCCTTCTCTGCCTTGTCCATACCGAAAGCCAAGGCTGCAGCAGTGGGCTCGTTGATAATGCGCTTCACATCCAGGCCAGCAATACGGCCCGCGTCTTTGGTGGCTTGGCGCTGGCTGTCGTTGAAGTAAGCAGGCACGGTAATTACCGCCTCGGTGACTTCTTCACCCAGGTAGTCTTCCGCAGTTTTCTTCATTTTGCGTAGCACTTCGGCAGACACTTGTGGGGGTGCCAGTTTTTGGTCGCGTACACCAACCCATGCATCGCCATTGTCGGCTTTCATGATGGTGAAAGGCATCATGTCAATGTCTTTCTGTACTTCAGCATCTTGAAACTTGCGGCCAATCAAACGCTTGACTGCATACAGGGTGTTCTTGGGGTTGGTCACAGCTTGACGCTTGGCAGGCGCACCCACCAAAATTTCGCCGTCTTCCATGTAAGCAATAATGGAAGGGGTTGTACGCGCACCTTCCGAGTTTTCGATGACTTTGTAGCCACCGCCTTCAAATACTGCTACGCAAGAATTGGTGGTACCCAAGTCAATGCCAATAATCTTTCCCATGAATTTCTCCGTGATTTCTAAATTCAGTAATGTTCTGTTAAGCCTGATATGGGGCTAAAGCCCTTCAGTTCAAGGGGTTTTTCAACCCACTTTGTAAAATTTATTGCGCAACTTATTGTGCAACCGAGACCAAGGCCGGGCGCAGCACGCGGTCATTAATCAAATAGCCCTTTTGCAACACCGCAACCACATGGTTAGGCTCCACTGCCGGCTCAACTGAACTGCCCGGAACCATGGCCACTGCCTGGTGCTGATTGGGGTTGAATTTTTCGCCGATTGGGTTCAACGCCACGATTTTGCCGCGCTCAAAAGCAGCCTCGAGTTGGCGCAAAGTTGCGGCCACGCCATCTTTCAGAGCTTCGGGGGTTTGATTTTCAACAGCCAAGGCCATTTCGAGACTGTCGCGAACTGGCACCAATGATTCTGCAAACGACTCGATAGCGTACTTGTGCGCTTTGGCGACGTCTTCTTGCGTGCGGCGACGAAGGTTTTCCATGTCAGCGGCCAAGCGAAGGTAAACCTCTTTGGACTTCTCAACTTCAAGGTGCGCATTCTCCAAAGCAGCCTTCAAAACTGATATTTCGTCTTGGGGCGCTTCTTGTTGTACCACCTGCTCGGTTTCATTTTGGGTCTGCGCGCCGTGCTGCTGACCTTCTGGGGCCTGGGCAGACGCTTGCTCGTCTGTGGTCGGCTTTCCAGTGGGCTCTGACATGTCTTTTCCTCCATTAAAATTCAAAAGAGGCGACAAGTCTTTACCTGTCACCCCTACTCTGTTCGATAAATGGGGACTTGAACGCGAATTTCAAGCCCCCAAGCAGCAATATTTACCATTTTCCCAATAGGGATTATTGAGCACCCATCTCCAAAGCCAGTTTGCGGCTCTCGGCAAGCTCTTGCGCCATGGATTCTTCGTAACCCATGTCCACGGGCCAGCCTTGCATGTGTTGCGCAGTGATTTCCGACAACATGGCTGCAGACAGATCACTGTCGTTCAGGCAGGCGATGTAATGAAACTCGCCACCACCAGCATGCTGAAAGTCTTCGCGGCCTTCCTGGTTAATTTCCTCAAGTGTTTCAAGGCAATCGGCCATGAAGCCGGGGCACATTACATCGATTCGCTTGGTACCGGCCTGCCCCAAGGCTTGCAAAGTTTTGTCGGTGTAGGGCTCAAGCCACTTGGCTTTGCCAAACCGGCTTTGAAAGGTAACCCGGTAATTGCCTTTTTCCAGCCCCAATTCTTCACCGAGCAACCGTGCGGTTTTATAACATTCGCAGTGATAGGGGTCGCCTTTCAGCAAAGTCATTTCTGGCACACCATGAAAGCTGAACAGCAACACATCGCCCTGATCAAAATTGGGTTTGCCATTGGCTAGCCAGTGTTTGCGCACGCTTTCAGCAAGGGCATGAATATAAGCGGGGTGGTCATGGTAGTGCTTTACCAATCGCAATTCGGGGATATTGCGCACGGGCTTGGCCCAATCGAATACGGCGTCGAATACCGAAGCTGTGGTGGCCGCCGCATACTGAGGATACAAAGGAAACACCAGCACCCGGTCGTAGCCGTCTTTGCGAAGCTGATCCATTCGGCTTGCCACAGAGGGATTGCCGTAACGCATGGCCAAATCAACCCGAACGTCCCAGCGTCGAGCCTTGAATGCCTCGCTCAGAACTTTCACTTGGCGCTTGCCGATCGCCAGCAGCGGCGAACCTTCATCGGTCCACACGGTGGCGTATTTGGCCGCTGATTTCTTGGGGCGAAGCTGCAAAATAATGCAGTTCAAAATAATCCACCAGATCAACCTGGGAATCTCAACCACGCGCGGGTCTGATAAAAACTCTTTCAAGTAGCGACGCAGGGACGGCGTGTCTGCGTTGTCCGGGGTGCCTAGGTTGACGAGTAAAACCGCGGTTTTCTGGGGCGTGCCGTGACGAAATGGGGCTTCGGTGCGCATGGGTACTACCTATTGAACATCAAGCCTGAAAGTATACCCAAAGCTGGCTGTCGGGGTGGCTCGCCCTACTCTGGATCCGACAAAGCCGATGACACCAGCTTCGATGTGATGTCCACAATCGGAATCAATCGTTCGTAGGCCATGCGTGTCGGGCCGATCACCCCCAAGGTGCCCACCACCTCACCATTGACATGGTAAGGCGCTGAAATCACACTCATTTCCTCCATCGGCACCAGGCTTGAATCGCCACCGATGAAAATTTGCACTCCCTCAGCGCGATTTGAACTTTCAAGTAGACGCAGCAAGGCTGTTCGCTGTTCAAACACACCGAACATCTTTTTCAGCCTTTCCATGTTGGTCGATAAATCCGACACGTCCAACAATTTGCGTTCGCCAGAAAGCAAGACCCCGTCAGACTGACTTTCCTCAGCTTCCGTGCCTGCATTCACCGCAGCCTGCATTAACTTGCTGATGTCCTGGCTAATTTGATGCAACTCTTCCGACAACCTTTGTTTGGCCTGCTGGAAACTCAAACCCGCGAAATGCTGGTTGAAAAAGTTCGCAGCCATGGTCAATTCGCTTTGGGTGTAAGGCTTTTCAACAATCAGGATACGGTTTTGCACATCCCCATCGGGCGTCACGATAATTAGCAACACCTTTCGATCAGACAAACTCAAAAATTCAACATGACGAAACAGTGCCGCTTTTCTCGGTGCGGTAATAACCCCGGCAAACGACGAAAGGCTGGACAGCAAATTCACCGCCTTGTTCAGAACGCGGTTGGGGTCCTCACGCTGGATACCACCACTCAAAGCGGTTTGAACATCGATCGCCAAGGGTTTTACCGTGAGTAAAGAATCCACAAACATACGGTAACCCTGCGGCGTGGGCATTCGGCCTGCCGAAGTGTGTGGCGAGACCACCAGGCGCAATTCCTCGAGATCCGCCATCACATTGCGAATGGTTGCAGGACTCAAATCCAGTGTGGAGTACTTGGACAATGCCCTTGAACCCACCGGGATGCCCTCTGTGATGTACCTTTCAACCAATGTTTTCAATATGGAACGGGCGCGTTCGTCTATCATCAATGTCACTTCAAATGCGTGTTGCGATACGATTGGGTCTCAGGCTTCACTTTACGACAAAAACAGGGAATCAAGAATGCCGAAACAGAAAGGGATGTGCATTGCTGTGTTTGCCAAACATGGCGCCTCCCCAAAACAGGCCATTTGGCGAAGCGTTGTTGACTTGCTGGCCGCCAATGCATTCCACGTACTGGTTTGCGATTCCATGTTAAGTGGAAGTTCGTCAAAAAACTCGAAGCCTGAATATGATCAAGCCAATTTCGAATTTGCGAATTTGTCCCTGATCAAGAAAAAAGCAAAAATTGCAGTCATTATTGGCGGTGACGGCACTTTTTTGGGCACGGCCCGAGAACTGGCCGATTCCAACATTCCCTTGATTGGAATTAATCAAGGACGCCTGGGTTTTCTCACTGACATTCGCCTGGACGATATCGACCCCACATTGATTGACACCATCAACGGGCAGTCTGTGTCAGAAAACCGCGCCTACCTTGAGGGTCAAATTTTAAGGCAAGGCAAAGTCGTTGAGAATCACATTGCCCTGAACGACATTGTGATCAGCCGTGGCATTGTGGGCGGCATGGTTGAGCTGCGTGTAGAGGTAGACGGCACGTTTATGTACGACTTGCGCGCAGACGGACTGATTATCTCGACGCCAACAGGCTCAACTGCGTATGCACTTTCAGCCGATGGCCCCATACTTCACCCTAGCCTCGCTGGCCTGCTGATTGTGCCGGTGGCTCCGCATGCGCTGACCAATCGCCCCATTGCCCTGCCCCAACACAGCACCATTAACATCATTGTGACGGGCGGCAAGCAAACCGGCGTGCACTTTGACATGCAGTTCAACGGTCGAGCAAAAGTAGGTGACCAAATTCGGATTAAGGTGTCACCACACCCCATCCGGCTTTTGCACCCGGCACGCTATGATTATTTTGCAATGTTGAGGCAAAAACTGCACTGGAGTGCAAGCCCCACAGAAGCCCCCCACAAAACTCGAGGACTTAGAGACAGCGGCCATGCTAAGTAGTTTGACCATTCAGGATTTCGTTATCGTCGACAAACTCGACTTGCACTTTGAACCAGGCATGTCTGTGCTGTCTGGTGAAACCGGCGCTGGCAAATCAATTTTGATTGATGCCCTGTCGCTTTGCCTGGGCGCGCGTGCTGATGCATCACAGGTTCGCGAAGGTTGTGAGCGCGCCAATATCACTGCGGTGTTCGAGATTAACCCCGCCGCCAAAGCCATTCTCGATGAGCAATCGATTGACTGCAGCGAGGGCGAAATGCACTTGCGACGTGCCATTGAATCGAATGGCCGATCCAAGGCTTATATCAATGGCACACCCGTGCCTGCCAGCACACTGAAAGAGTTGTCCGAAACCTTGATCGACATTCATGGTCAACATGCTTTTCAAACGCTGGCTAAGCCGGGTGAGCAACTTCGCCTGCTCGATGACTTCGGTCAGCACAGCGCCCTGGTTCAGGCCACCGCGCAAACTTATTCTGTGTTGAAAAATGCGGAAAAGGCGCTGAAGCAAGCTCAGAGTAGTCAGGAAGACAGGGCCGCACGCATCGAAAACCTGCAATGGAAACTAGACTCGTTAAGCAAAGTAGCCCCAAAAGCAGGCGAATGGGAAGTTCTAAGCAGCGATTTTGACCGTTTAAGCCATGGCGCAGAATTGATCGAGGGCACCCAACATGCAAGTGACGTGCTGTCACAAAATGAAAATGCCCTGCTCGACCAACTTACCCACATAATCGAAAAACTAAGCCACTTAAGTACCCGCGACCCGGCTCTTGAGGGCGTAGTGAAAACGCTATCCGAAGGCGAAATACTGGTTCGAGAGGCCAGCTACGATTTGGGCCACTACTTGAAACACAGCGATCTTGATCCAGACACCTTGGCCGAAGTCGAAGCACGCATGTCGCTTTGGCATGAAACGGCAAGGAAACTACGCATTCAACCGGAAACACTGCACACTGAAATGGAAAGTGTTCAAGCAGAGATCAAAGGACTCGAAGAAGGTTTCGATCTTGAAAAGCTTCAGAAAGAACTCAATGCAGCCCGCCAAGCCTATGAAAAACTGGCCAACGAATTAAATAAAGCACGCAAAAACGCAGCGCAAACCCTGTCCACACGGGTTACAGAATCGATGCAAACACTGAGTATGCAAGGGGGTGTTTTTGTGGTGGATGTCGCCAAGGGCGAACCCTCCCCCAAGGGCAGTGACCAAATCGAGTTCCGCGTGGCCGGGCACCCTGGCGTGACACCCCAAGCCATCCAAAAAGTCGCATCGGGTGGTGAACTGGCGCGAATCAGCCTGGCGATTACCGTCAACACTGTTGAAAGCACCCCCGTTCCTACTTTGATTTTTGATGAAGTGGACAGCGGCATTGGCGGTGCGGTGGCTGAAACCGTGGGGCGCTACCTGCGCCTTTTGGCCAAAAACAAACAGGTGCTGTGTGTTACCCATTTGCCCCAGGTGGCAGCACAAGGCCACAATCACTTCCAGGTCAGCAAAGACATTTCAGCGCAAACAACACGCTCGAAAATTGTGCAACTGGAAGCCAAGGCACGGGTAGAAGAAATTGCAAGAATGCTGGGTGGACAGATAATCACCGAGGCCACGCGCACTGCTGCGCATGAAATGATCGTCTCGGCCAACAATTGATTTGATTTGGGAAAACCTTACTTGCGTCGGTTCTCGCAGTCTTTTTTGGTGCAGGAGCCGTACAGGGAAAGTGCGTGGTCATGCAACTCGAACCCACGGTCCTTGGCAATCATATTTTGGCGACGCTCGATTTCTTCGTCAAAAAACTCAACCACCTTGCCGCATTGCACGCACACCAAATGGTCATGGTGAGCACCTTCATTGAGCTCAAACACCGACTTGCCAGTCTCAAAATGTTGGCGAGCCAGTAAACCGGCCTGTTCAAACTGCGTTAGAACACGGTAAACAGTGGCCAAGCCAATGTCCAGGTCTTCTTGTAGCAATAGCTTGTAAACGTCTTCAGCGCTCAGGTGGCGATGTTGCCCGCTCTGGAACAATTCCAGAATTTTCATCCGCGGCAGCGTTGCCTTTAAACCAATGCTTTTTAGATCCGTTGCTGTAGTCATGAGTTTGGTACCATTCTGAGGCTTAATCGAGTTCAAGTAGCTTATGATAACGCCTTTGCAGGACATGTTAGCGCACCGAATAAGGTACTCTGTTCCCACTTCACATGCGAATTCACAAAACAATGCGTATTTTACGACTGAATTTGATTCTTTGCTCGACCTTGGCCCTAGGGGTTTCCGCGTGTTCATTCATTCCGGACAACTACGTGCCCTCTTTTGTCAAACCCTACAAGTTTGATATTCAACAAGGCAACTTCGTTACCCAACAAGACGTTGCCAAGCTGCAAGTGGGAATGACCAAAGAGCAGGTACGCTTTATTCTCGGCACGCCTTTGTTGAATGACGCGTTTCATTCGAATCGATGGGACTATATTTACCGATTGTTGCGCGCCGACGGGCAGTCCACTCAATCCCGCTACACCGTGATTTTCGAGAACGAGCGCGTGGCACGCCACGGCGGTGAAAATCTGCCCGCAAGTCCAACTGACCTGTTGGGGCCCGACGCCAATACCAAAGTACCAACAGAACCCTTGCCCTCTGAAAAACCAGCCGAGGACATTAAAGATTCGGAATCCGCAGTGGGTGGCACAGACCGCGCACCCGTACTTAAATAAAAAGCCATGACCAAGCCAATTCAAATTGCAATTGCCGGCGCCAGCGGGCGCATGGGCAAAACACTGATCGAAGCCATTCTGAACCACCCCGGCTGCGAGCTCGCCGGCGCATTTGACCAGGCTGGCTCACCCGGCATTGGTCGTGATGCCGGTGACTTTATGGGTATTTCATCAGGCGTACTGGTGACCGACAATCCTGACACCGCTTTGTCGAATGCCGAGATCTTGATTGATTTCACACGCCCGGAAGGCACGCTTGAACACTTGGCACTGTGTGAAAAACACAATGTGAAAGCGGTCATCGGCACCACCGGGTTTGAACCCAAACAGCTGGAAGCACTTAAAAAGGCTGCAGAAAAAGTGGCCATGGTGTGGTCGCCCAACATGGCGGTTGGGGTAAACGCGACATTCAAACTTCTTGAAGTGGCTGCAAAAATATTGGCTCAAGGTTACGACATTGAGGTGATAGAAGCCCACCACAGCAAAAAAGTCGATGCGCCGTCCGGCACGGCACTGCGCATGGGTGAAGTTGTTGCCAAAGGCTTGGGCGTGGACCTGCAAGACGTGGGTGTGTTTGCCCGCGAAGGCATTACCGGTGAGCGCAAGACTGGCACCATAGGCTTTTCGACGATCCGTGGTGGTGACATTGTGGGCGATCACACTGTGCTGTTTGCCGGCATTGGTGAACGCATTGAAATTACCCACAAGTCATCAAGCCGCATGACCTATGCACAAGGCTCAATTCGTGCAGCCCAGTTTTTGATTGGGCATGAAAAAGGATTGTTTGACATGCAAGACGTGTTGGGCTTGAAAACTTTGTTTTAACCTAAAGCGAAACTGTAGTAGATTGCTGTAAGCAACTGTATAGTCAAGTTAAAATACCAATAACAGCAACCCTCGGGACTTATTACCCGAAGACGGAGCCAGCCAATGACGCAATCACTGCTTGCGAAACTCGACGAACTTCAAGTCAAAGTATCCAGCCTGGCCAAAGCTCTCGAGCAAAGCCGACATGAAGAAAAATCGGGCAAGGACCAAATTGAAGCCCTGCGCCGGGAAAATGAACAGCTCCAAAAGAAAGTGAATCACGCACAGGGTCAAATTAACCAAATGCTGAACCAATGGTTCCCTGAACTTGAATTGAATTCGGAGGAATAATTGGAAGCACTTGACGTCAAGATCATGGGCAGGGAATTTCGCATTGCCTGCAAACCCGAAGAGCGAGCTGCCTTGCAGCAAGCCGTAAATATTGTAGAAACCAAAATGTCGAGCATTCGCAACACCGGCAAGGTGGTGGGACTCGATAAAATCGCAGTCATGGCCGCTTTACAGATCGCGCATGAATCGCTCGTAGGAAGTAATCCTTCTAACCCGGTTTTAGGACTGGACATTGAGACGATTGAGCGTAAAATCGAGGCTATCGAGCAAGTGGTCGACGGCAGTTTGAACAGCACAAACCCAAACAAGCCGAAGAACGTTGATTTGTTCGAGTAGAGAATTTTGCTTTATCTCTGCCGTGTCTGTATTGGCCAGCATTCCGTGAACCAATATTTGTGATCCCGGTTGCGGATTTTTCAGGGTCGGTGTGATTCCCTCTTAGTCAGGGAAACCTAAAGACCCTAATACTGCGACCCACTTGAACCTTAGGTTCAGGGATCGGGCCAGTATGGCATCGGCAGAGACCCCACACCGGGGCGATTGAACCCACGTTCAATCGCCTCTTTTTTTATTCATTTCAGCTTAACAAAGTATTCCAATCACCATGTTCGATCCGGTTTTTATAGTTTCACTGCTTGTATTAGGGGTAGTCAGCGGCGTGCTGGCTGGCTTGCTGGGCATTGGTGGCGGCATGCTGCTGGTACCTTTTCTCACCTTCCTCATGGTTAGCCAAGGTGTACCCGTAGACCATGTGGTGCACTCCTCAATCGCCACATCGCTGGCCATTATCATGTTCACCAGCATTTCCAGCATGCGCGCGCACCACAAGGCAGGTGCGGTACGGTGGGACATCGTGAAATTCCTCACACCAGGCATTCTGGTTGGCGGATTCGTAGGTTCCAAGGTGGTGTCATATTTGCCCACCAAAGAACTGGCCCTGGTGTTTGGTGCGTTTGTCATTTTTTCCGCTTATCAAATGTACGCGGACAAGAAACCCAAACCCACACGCACTTTACCGGGCAAGCCCGGGCTGGCTGCTGTTGGTGGCGTTATTGGTGCGGCATCGGCCATCGTGGGTGCAGGTGGCGGTTTCTTGTCAGTGCCATTCATGGTGTGGAGCAACATCAACCTGCGCAATGCGGTTGCCACCTCTGCTGCATTGGGCTTTCCCATCGCAGTATTTTCAAGTATTGCCTATGTAATCAATGGTCAACATTTGCAAGACATGCCCGCCGGTTCGTTGGGGTATGTGTATTTGCCCGCGGTGGCCTGCGTAGCTGCCATGAGTGTGCTGTTTGCACCCTATGGTGCAAAACTGACACACACGCTGCCGGTTAAAAAGATCAAACGCATTTTCGCCTTGCTACTGGCCTTTATTGCCTTGTCCATGATTTACAAAGCCGTTACCGGCTTTTAAGCAGCCCCGCTCTTACTTGCTTCGCTTACTGCCCTTGCCCACCTTGGCTTGGGCAGCTTCAAGTGCAGTCATGGTCTCAAGCCCTGTCGGTTTGTTTCTTGACCAGGCCAACAAGGCAAAACCGCTCAAAATCATGGGTACACACAACCACTGCCCCATCGACAAGCCCAAGGACAAAATACCCAAAAAGCGGTCTGGCTCCCTGGCGTATTCAACAACAAAGCGGGCGGCGCCATAACCGATCAAGAACCAGGCTGATACAGCCGCACGCGGACGTGGCTTGCTTGCAAACCACCACAGCCCGATGAACAGGGCAATGCCCTCCAGGCTCATTTGGTACAACTGCGAAGGGTGGCGTGCAATGGCGTCGCCGGCTTGGGGAAACACCACACCCCACCAACCGTCTGTAGGGCGACCCCACAACTCACCATTAATAAAGTTGCCCAAGCGGCCAAGGGCCAAGCCAATGGGTACGGCTGGCGCAACGAAATCCATGACATCGAAAAACTTCCAGCCTTTGTAGGTGCCATACAAAAAACAAACCAGCAACACGCCTAGAAAGCCACCGTGAAACGACATGCCGCCTTCCCAAATTGCGAGAATTTCGCCTGGGTTGGCCATGTAATAGTCGGGCTTGTAGAAAAATACATAGCCCAACCGGCCACCCAAAATAACCCCCAACACTGCCCAGGTCAGCATATTGTCTACATCAGCCATTTTGATGGCTGGAAACAGGTGTAACCGTCGCTTGGCCAGCATGATGAAGGCCACAAAGGCCAATAAATACATCAAACCGTACCAGCGAATGGCCACAGGGCCGATCGAGAGCGCAATGGGATCGAATTCAGGATGTACAAACATGGAATGCCCGGAATGTAAAAAACCGTTCAATTGTACTGCCCTGGGGACTACCCTTTGATGAATGAGCACCTTCCTGTACCCAGCGGAGCATCATAAAATGGTAAATTCTCGTTTTGAATCCAAATCCACCTGCGAGCTTTTGCAATGAGCATCAATCGACGTTCCAAGAACATCACCCAGGGCGTGGCCCGTTCGCCCAACCGCGCCATGTACTTCGCCATGGGTTACAAAGACGAAGACTTCAACAACCCCATGATTGGCATTGCCAACGGCCACTCCACCATTACACCTTGTAATAGCGGATTGCAGCCCCTGGCCGATGCCGCGGTGAAAGCCGTCAAGGAAGCTGGTGGCAATCCACAAATTTTCGGTACCCCCACCATTTCCGATGGCATGAGCATGGGCACCGAGGGTATGAAGTATTCATTGGTCTCCCGCGAGGTGATTGCCGATTGCATTGAAACAGCCGTGCAGGGCCAGTGGATGGACGGTGTACTGGTCATTGGCGGCTGCGACAAAAACATGCCAGGCGGCATGATCGGCATGGCTCGCATGAACGTACCCGGCATTTACGTGTACGGCGGCACCATCAAGCCCGGGCGCTACAAGGGCAAAGATTTAACCATCGTGTCTGCATTTGAAGCAGTGGGCGAATTCACCGCTGGCCGAATGAGTGAAGAGGATTTCAAAGGCATCGAGAAAAACGCCTGCCCAAGCTCGGGTTCTTGTGGTGGCATGTACACCGCGAACACCATGAGCTCCGCCTTCGAGGCGCTGGGTATGAGCCTGCCCTACTCCTCAACCATGTCGAACATCGACGCTGAGAAGGTCACCTCAACCGAAGAATCGGCTCGCGTGCTGATTGAAGCGGTTCGCAACGACCTAAAGCCCCGCGACATCATCACAAAAAAATCCATTGAAAACGCTGTGGCGGTGTTGATGGCCACAGGTGGATCAACCAACGCCGTGTTGCACTTCTTGGCCATTGCGAAAGCCGCCGATGTCGCGTGGGATTACGAAGATTTCGAACGCGTTCGCCTTCGCACCCCAGTGATTTGTAACCTGAAGCCTTCTGGTCAATACGTGGCCACCGACCTGCACGATGCCGGCGGCATTCCGCAAGTCATGAAGGTGCTACTCGAGGCCGGTTTGTTGCACGGCGATTGCATCACAATCACTGGCAAAACCATCGCAGAAACATTGGCAGACATTCCTGCGGTGCCTCGCGCCGACCAAAATGTCATCATGCCAATCGAAAAAGCCTTGTACAAGCAAGGCCATTTGGCGATTTTGCGCGGTAACCTGGCACCCGAAGGTGCGGTATCCAAAATCACAGGCCTGAAAAACCCGGTAATTACTGGCCCAGCCAAAGTGTTCGACGACGAACAAAGCGCGATGGACGCAATTCTGGGTGACAAGATCAAAGACGGCGATGTGATTATTCTTCGCTACCTGGGCCCCAAAGGCGGTCCTGGCATGCCTGAAATGCTGGCACCCACATCGGCCATTATCGGCAAGGGTTTGGGCGAAACAGTGGGCTTGATCACCGACGGTCGTTTTTCAGGCGGCACATGGGGCATGGTGGTGGGTCACGTTGCACCCGAAGCCTATGTGGGCGGCCCAATTGCACTGATCCATGAAGGTGACTCCATTACCATGGATGCACACCAAAAGCTGCTACAAATCAATGTAAGCGATGAAGAATTGGCGAAGCGCCGCGAAAGCTGGGTGAAGCCGAAGCCACGCTACACAACCGGTGTACTGGCAAAGTTTGCAGCCTTGGCCAGCAGTGCCAGCAAGGGCGCCGTAACCGATGGCGACCTGGATTTGTAAAACTCTTCTGTGCTTTATCTAAACGGAAAACCCCGGCGCTGGCGTCGGGGTTTTTTGTTTTGAAAATGCCTTATTCTTGCCTCCAACTGGCGCATCCTGAATTGTTGTCGACGAACATCCAAACCAAGCCAGGGCTCAAAAAACTCAAACCAACAAATTGCCATGAGAAAAGGCACCGCAATGGAAAACCATTCCCAATTGCTAACAGGATGTACACCGCCAAGTTTCATTGTGAGCAAAAGGATGCCCAGAAGGATAAAAACCATGCTGTTTCACATGACAAACAACCGTGTTGTCTGCCAAAATGACGCCCGAGACGTTATTAATGTGATAACTGTAACAAAGTGAGGAGTTCAGTATGATCAAGCAAATGGGTGTCTTGGCAATTGCAGCCACCATGGTTGCTCTACCGTTGTCTGCCAGCGCCGATGAAGCATTGGCCAAGAGCAAAGCCTGCTTGGCCTGCCACCAAGTTCAGAAAAAAGTAGTTGGCCCAGCGTTTAAAGACGTGGCTGCCAAGTACAAAGGTCAAGCAGGTGCAGAAGCAATGCTGGCCGGTAAAATTAAAAATGGTACCAAGGGTGCCTGGGGTCCAGTTCCCATGCCCGCTCAAAACGTAACTGAAGAAGAAGCCAAGAAATTGGCGGCCTGGGTACTGACTCTGTAAGAAGTTCTCCGGTGTATCTTAAAAAAGCCAAGGTGTTGCGCCTTGGCTTTTTTTATTTGGCGTGCACGAATCAGTTCACCACTTTCACAGGAAACTTGCCTTGAGGACCATACGAATTCAAGGTGACCGCAGCGTTCAGCACATCGCCCACTTCGTCAAAGGCAATGGTACCAATTACACCGTCGTAACGTATGTCTTTCAGCTTCGGTAAATATTTTTTCGGATCTGCCGACTTTGCATTTTTCATGGCCATGCCCATGGTCATTACTGCATCGTAGACAAACGGCGCATACACCTGAATGTCAGTCTTGAATTGGGCCTTGAATCGCTTTTCAAATGCAGGGCCACCCGGCATTTTGCTCAAGGCCATACCGCCCTCGGCGCACAATACATTGGAGCCCACGTTGTCTCCGCCCAAACGCATCAATTCAGCCGTGCAAATACCGTCGCCACCAATTAACTTGGCCTTGATGGACAGTTGCTTCATTTGGCGCAGCATGGGCCCTGCCTGCGCATCCATACCACCATAAAAGATCACGTCAGGATTCACGCGTTTGACCGAAGTAAGAATGGCTGCAAAGTCAGTGGCCCTGTCATTGGTGTAATGCCGCTCAAGTACTTTGATGCCTTTGGCCTCCAGTTGCTTGGTGAAAATATCAGCCAAAGGTTGCCCGTAACCCGTGCGGTCATCGATCACCACCACGCGCTTTGCCTTCATCTCGTCGACCGCGTATTTCGCCAAGGCAACCCCCAATACGCCATCGTGCGCAATTACCCTGAATACAGACTCAAAACCCTGTTTTGTAATTTTTGGCGTGGTAGCCGAAGGAGTAATTTGCGGAATGCCGCAATCGTAGTAAATACGGGAAGCCGGAATTGTAGTGCCACTGTTTAAATGCCCGACAATTCCATTGACCTTCATGTCGCACAATTTTTGCGCCACAATTGCACTGGTTTTCGGGTCGGCGGCATCATCTTCTGCAATCAGCTGAAATTTGGCAGTACCGCCATCCAACTGAATTTTCATTTTGTTCAAATCGTCAATTGCCAACCTTGCGCCCGATTCGTTGTCTTTGCCATAGTGCGCCTGTGGACCGGAAAGCGGTGCAATGTGCCCAATTTTGACCAACACTTCCTTGGCGCTGGCCATACCACCTGTAAACGTCAGTAACAAGGGTGCAAGCAACACGGCATGTTTCAAATGCCGGGAACGGGAAAGGTTCATGACCACCTCCAACTTATTTTTATGATTGATTTATGCAATGTAGCATCTAAACCGGTAATTGGTTTGCCTGTCAATTAACTGACTTCTTTCTGAAAAATTTCGCAGTACTTTCGCGCGAATTGCTCTATTCTTTTTCCGACACACCTTATTTCAACTGCTTTGGCGTACATGGATATTTTTGCGCAACAACTGATCAACGGCTTGGTGCTGGGCAGTATTTATGCCTTGGTGGCACTCGGATACACCATGGTTTACGGCGTATTGGGCTTGATCAATTTTGCACATGGCGAAGTCGTCATGATCGGCGCCATGGTCGCTTTCAGCGCCATTACTGTGTTTGTCGGCATATTTCCAGAAACGCCTGGCTGGATACTTTTCCTGGTAGGCGTACTGTGCGCAGTGCCCGTGTGCATGTTGGTCAGCTTCTTAATTGAACGCTTTGCGTACCGTCCCTTAAGAAATGCACCACGCCTTGCCCCTTTAATTTCTGCAATCGGCGTATCAATTATTTTGCAAACTCTCGCCATGATTATTTGGGGGCGAAATTACCTGATATTTCCAGCCACCTTACCCACAGACCCCATCGTTTTACACACCTTTGCACCAATCGCAGAAAGCGATTATGAAAGGATTGTTTCCATCACCCCCGTGCAACTCCTTATCGTTGTGGTGTCGGCTGCGCTTATGTTTGGCCTTACCTACACAGTGAACAAAACCCGTCTGGGCAAGGCCATGCGTGCCACATCCGAGAATCCGCAACTGGCCGGGCTTATGGGAATCAACGCAAATTCAGTGATCGCCGCAACATTCGTCATTGGTGCAGCTTTGGCGGGTGTGGCCGGTGTCATGGTGGCAGCCAATTATTCAGTGGCCCATTTTTACATGGGCTTTTTACCTGGGCTAAAAGCCTTCACGGCTGCAGTACTTGGCGGCATTGGCAATATCTACGGCGCCATGTTGGGTGGTCTGCTTTTGGGAATTGTCGAAAGCCTTGGTGCTGGTTATTTGGGCCAATTAACGGGCGGCTTTCTGGGTTCTCACTATCAGGATATTTTTGCCTTTGCCGTGTTGATTTTGGTGCTTACCCTTCGACCATCCGGTCTGTTGGGCGAAAGGGTGTCGGATCGCGCATGAGCAAATTGTCCAACCGCCATCAACAAATCATCGGATTTTTGCTGGTTGCAATTGCACTGGCTGCTTTGCCCTGGGTGGCAGGTTTAATTGGTAACAGCTGGGTTCGCATCCTGAACATTGCATTGCTATATGTGATGCTGGCCTTGGGCCTGAATATCGTGGTTGGCTTTGCCGGGTTACTCGATCTGGGTTACATCGCTTTTTATGCAGTAGGCGCTTACGTTTACGGTTTGCTCGCCTCTCCCCATTTAACGGATAACTTCGAAACCGTTGCCGCGCTGTTTCCAGAAGGCCTGCATCTTTCGATCTGGCTGATGATTCCCTTGGGTGCATTGATCGCTGCAATTTTCGGTGTGCTGCTCGGTGCCCCCACGCTTCGACTGCGGGGCGACTACCTGGCAATTGTTACCTTGGGGTTTGGCGAAATCGTTCGACTCTTTTTGAACAACCTGAATGCACCTGTCAACATTACCAATGGTCCGCAGGGCATCAACATGATTGAGCCTGTTCAAATAGCAGGTGTTCGCTTTTCACGCACGGTCGATATTTTCGGCATCGATGTGCCAGCACTTCACCTTTACTACTACTTGTTTCTGGCACTCACGCTGATCATCATCGTGGTGTGCATGCGCCTGCAACACAGTCGAATTGGCCGCGCGTGGACAGCGATTCGAGACGACGAAACCGCAGCAAAATCCATGGGCATCAACACCCGCAACATGAAGCTGTTGGCCTTTGCGCTGGGGGCCTCGTTTGGTGGTGTTGCGGGTGCCATGTTCTCTGCCTTCCAGGGCTTTGTCAGCCCGGAATCTTTTGGCTTGATGGAATCGATCATTGTGCTTTGCATGGTGGTACTGGGTGGCATGGGCCACATTCCAGGCGTGGTTTTAGGCGCATTGTTGCTGGCTGGTTTCCCTGAAATTCTTCGGCAAGTGGTTACCCCTGTTCAAGAGTTTTTATTTGGCACCGTGCTGTTGGATGCAGAAATTCTGCGCTCTCTAATTTACGGCCTCACCATGGTCTTGGTAATGCTGTATCGCCCAGAGGGGCTTTGGCCACAACGCAAATGAGCACAACTTTGTTTAGCGCCACTCACCTTAAGAAAAGTTTCGGCGGCATTGCAGCTGTCGATGATGTCAGCTTGAGCATTCAGGCAGGGGAAGTTGTCGGACTGATCGGTCCGAACGGGGCTGGCAAAACCACCTGTTTTAACTTGATCACAGGGTTGTATATGCCCGATGGCGGCCAGCTGGCATTTAAGGGAAAAGTCTACAAACCAGCTTCACCCCATGTGATTGCGCGTATGGGGCTGGCACGGACCTTTCAAAACATCCGCTTGTTCAAAAGCATGACGGCGCTTGAAAATATAGCGGTAGGGATGCACGGCAAAACACGTCAAGGTGTATTGGGTGCGGTGCTTCGCACCCCGGCGCAGCGCCGTGAGGAACAACACATTCAACAACGGGCCGAGCATTGGTTAAATTACGTTGGCATTGGCGCTTACGGCAATCACCTTGCGGGGCAATTGTCCTACGGCGATCAGCGACGCCTGGAAATAGCACGGGCCTTGGCCAGCGAACCCGCACTGCTTGCTCTGGATGAACCAGCCGCGGGCATGAATGCAAGCGAGAAATTGAAACTGCGTGAGCTATTGCTTCAAATTCGAGAGGACGGGAAATCGATATTGCTGATCGAACACGATGTCAAACTGGTCATGGGCATTTGTGATCAGGTGACTGTGCTCGACTACGGCAAAGTCATCGCCCAAGGTACACCAGTACAAGTCCAGCAGAACCCTGCCGTGATTGAAGCCTATTTGGGAGGGCTTCACCATGGCTGAAGCCATGCTCCACATTCAAGGCCTTACAGTGGCCTATGGCGGTATTCAAGCGGTCAAAGGTTTAAGTTTTCAGGTACAGCAGGGGGAACTGGTGTGCCTGATCGGTTGCAATGGAGCAGGCAAAACCTCGACCATGAAAGCCATTGCAGGCCTTCTGCCATTTCAAGCCCTCACTGCCAGATTCAATGAAACGATAGACCTGACAACCCTGCCTGCGCACCAAAGGCTGCCCAACGGATTGGCCCTGGTACCCGAGGGTCGAGGAATTTTTACCCGAATGACAGTACTTGAGAATCTTGAACTGGGCGCCAACACACGCCTTCAGGCCGGTGTACCCAAGGCACAAATTCTTGCTGATCTCGAGAAAATGCTGACTCTGTTCCCACGCATCAAGGAACGACTGAAACAATCCGCGGGAACCTTGAGCGGCGGAGAGCAACAAATGCTGGCGGTGGCCCGCGCCTTAATTGGAAAACCCAAGTTACTGTTACTGGACGAGCCCAGCATGGGCCTGGCCCCCTTGATGGTCGAGAAAATTTTTGAAGTCATTGAACAGGTGCACCGTGAAGGCATGACAATTTTGCTGGTGGAGCAGAATGCGCACATTGCCTTGCAACTTGCCAACCGCGCTTACGTGATGGACTCAGGCTTGATCGAATACGAGGGCCTGGCCAGTGAGTTGATCAATGACCCCAGAATTCGTGAAACTTATCTGGGACAAGTGTCGCAATAAATCGAAGTGAATTTATTGTGCATCGGCCATGGACGTAAATGAGTCGGCGTAAAACTCATCGTCGGGCAAGCCACATTGCGCAGTGAAATCACGCTGGGCCGACTCGATCACAATGGGTGCGCCGCAGGCATACACCTGGTGCCCACTCAAATCAGGAAAGTCTTGAATCACTGCCTGGTGCACAAACCCGGTTCTTCCTGCCCAGTTGCAATCGGCAGTGGCATCGGAAAGCACAGGAACAAATTTGAAATTTGAATACTCGGCAGTCCATTGCATTGGCAAATCCAGCATGTACAAATCTGCCTTGGTTCGCGCCCCCCAATACAATACGAAGTCGCGCGTATTGTTTTTAAAGAAAGCCTGTTCAAGCAATGATTTAATGGGGGCAAAGCCAGTACCGCTGGCAAGCAGAACCACTGGTTTTGTAGAATCATCACGCAAGAAAAATGTACCGAATGGTCCTTCAAAACGCAAAATCTCTCGTTCTTTCATCGTGCTGAATACACGATCAGTGAACAAACCGCCTGGCATGTGTCGAATGTGCAGCTCGATACCACCTTCCTGATACGGCGCATTGGCCAAGGAATAGCTGCGGCGAGACCCGTCACGCAACATGAACTCAATGTACTGCCCCGCATTGAATTGCAGCACCTCATTGGCGGGCAATTGCAATTTGAGAACAGCCACATCGGTCGCGGGTTTCTCGATACTTTGCAAACGGCAAGGCATTTTTTTAATGGGTATATCACCCAAACCGGAAAGTTCTCGTACCTTCAACTTCACCGGGCTCAAGGGCTTTGCACAGCAGGTGAGTACTTTTCCGCGCACGCGCTCTTCTTCGCTTAACGCACGCGACTGGTAGGTGCCGTAATCCACCTGGCCTTCAATCAAATCAGCCTTGCACGATCCACATGCGCCGTCTTTGCAGCCATATGGCAAAATGACATTTGCGCGCAGTGCTGCCGACAACAAAGTGTCATCAGACTCGCATTCATACTGTTTTTGACTGGGAAGAATTTCTACGTTGTGAATCATCAAACTACTTTCCGTGACATCGACAAACCCGATGGGCTATTTTTCAAACGCAGTTTGCCCCGTCGCTTCAGGCAAAGCAATGTGAGCGTTGCAGGCTGCGGGCAAGTGGGCTTGGTCTTGTTGCAAACCTTTCCAGATCAACATTTTACAGCGACTTATCGCCCTGGGGCGGAGACTGAGGCAAAGCGTGCCGCCATCTTGGCACACAAGGCTCGCCCACTGGCCATTGACCTGAATTCAAAAAGCTCGCTGCTGCGTTTGATCGCGCTGGGGCACCGAATTATCTGGATGGCACCACCCAACTCGACTATACAAACAGACAACACACTGAAGAAACTGATTTTGTGGGCCGCCACGCGCGCAAAGGCGTACAACAAACCTGCACCGCGCATTAGCTATGTATCAACAACCGGCGTTTACGGTAATGCGCAAGGGCAATGGATCAACGAATACACACCGTTGAATGCACAATCGGACAGGGCCAAACGGCGAGTCCATGCCGAGCAACAACTGCGAATGGGTTTAAAACTTGGCGTACATGTTCACCTGCTTCGTGCCCCGGGTATTTATGGTGACAACCGCTTGCCAATCGATCGAATTAAAAATGGCACACCCGCCTTGCTGCCCGATGAAGACGCATGGTCCAACCACATTCACGAACTGGATTTGGGCCGTTTAAGCCGCTGGGTAAACTACAAGGGTGGTGTATTTGAGGTACTGAACGCTTGCGATTCCAAACCCAGCAAAATGGGAGACTACTTTGACTTGGTGGCCGACGCATTTCAACTGCCACGCCCACCCCGCTATTCAAGGGCAGAAGTGAAACAAATGGTCAGCCCCATGATGTGGAGCTTCATGTCGGAATCACGGCGTATTGAATCAATGAACCAGAGAAAACTGGGATTCCGCCTGCGCTATCCCAGCGTGGCCGACTTTCTCGCCGTGAAATCCTGAGTGAACGTCAACTGCTTTTTCAGGCAAACATTTTGTCGATATTTTTGTCGATTTCAGCCTGAATTTTCCCCTTGAATGCTTTCAACATAAAGCCCAGGGAAATATCAACGGTCACGTCTTTGTCAGTGACATCAAGCTTGCCCTTCACACCAGAGCGCGTGAAATTCAGGGTGTTGCCCTGCCATTGGCTATCCAGCTGGAATTCTTTTTGCAGTTGATCAGCCAATTTTTGGGCAGTTTGCCTGGCTTCTTCCAGGGTTAAATTGTGTGCTTTGCGGGCATGAATATCAGACATATCGGCTCACTCTTGAAGGTGTTATAGCCGCATATTAACCCAGCGCGAGTTCACACGGTAGAGAACCAAAAATCGAACGCCATTTTAGATGAAGGTGTCAGATCATTCTCAAAGCCCACAACTCGCTTGGCAAAGCGCATTTGAGAATCAATAATTCGTTTGAAAATTCGACTGTTGGCCGATTCCCTGGCGATAATTTTACGCCACGCGGTCAACTGCGCCTTCAAAATATCATCGGGTGTGACGTAATACCGAACACCCTGCTTGCGGCGCATTTCCTCGTAGTCAGTTGAAAACCGGTCGGAGGCCTTCCAGCTTAAATCGGCTGACGAGGCCTGCAAGGCGTACCGAATAATGGAACGCATGGCAAAGGGCAAACTGTCAAAACGCTGTTTATTGAAAATAACCTCAAACACTTCACTGCTTTGATGAAAGCTGCGAATCATGCACACCGAAGACACGCTGGGAAAACCCAGGGCGCGGTCTGAACTGGGGTTGTTGAACTCCGCAGCATCAATCAAACCTTTGTCCAGCCAGGGCACAATGTCTGCAGGTTGCAAGGCCGTGGTGATCAAGCCAAGTTCTTTGAATACCTCAGCTGCAAGCCCCACAGCCCGAAAACGCATTTTGTCGAGATCCTTGATGCTCTCGATGCGATTTTTAAACCACCCCAAAGGTTGTGGTGTCAAAGGCCCGTACATAAAGCCCTGAATGTTCAGGTTCATCTCTTTTTGAACCAACTCGTCGTAGAGCTGTTGACCGCCACCGTACTGAAACCAGGCCAGAATCTGGTTCGAACTCATACCGAAGCTCGGGCCACTTCCAAACAGGGAAAACGCCGCATGGCGATCGTGCCAATAGGTGGGGACTCCGTGACCGCCGTCGAGCTGCCCCTTGTGCACGGCATTTTGAATACCGAACGCTTTGACGATGCTGTTGGTGGGGTACACATCGATACGCAGCTCGCCGCCCGACATGTCGTTCACCTTTTTGGCAAAGTCTTGGGCAAACTCATTGAAAATGTCTTTGGTGGGCCAGGTGCTCTGAAACTTGAACACAATTGGCTTTGCTGTTTTGACCGAAGCAGCTGACTGGGCAAGCACAGGGGCCGCCATGGCTCCTGCAGCGCCTGCCACCAAAGCCTTTTGTACAAAACGTCGCCGGGAATCGTCGCGCATACTTATTTACCGACCAGAATAAGATGCACTCGATAGGGGCCATGGGCACCCAAAACAATTGTTTGCTCAATGTCTGCCGTGCGCGATGGGCCAGACACAAAATTCAGCGCACGTGGCATGACACGCCCTTCTTTTCGCAAAAGCTCAAATGCATCTTCCATGGTGTGCACCACTTGGTCATCACGAACAATTGCAATGTGTGTTTCAGGCAAAAGGTGTGTACTTGCGGGTTCATCTACTTTGCTGGCAAACACCAGTGTACCGGTTTCAGCCACCGCACAGGCCACTGCGCTGATGCCAATCAAGTCGTCACCGGTGGGTGCGCCAAGGCGCTTCTCATGCGGCAAAACCGACCAGTCAAGTTCATTCAATGCTGGCCAAATGGCAACGGTACCGGCTAATTCATTCTCGGCAAGGTAAGAAGCGCAAGCTTGAGTCACCTCGCCAAGAGACTTTACCCGTTGCACCGTACACAGCATCGCCCTGGATTTTTCCTCAAACAGGGCAACCACGTGTTCAACCGGGCTGGGTGCCGGGCCTCGGGTTTTTCGGGTCATATAACTCTTGGCCAGAGTCATTTCATTGTCGTGCATCGTTTCAGGCCGGGATTGAAGGCTGCGAATCCGATTCAGAATTTCTGACCGCGCCGCGGAGGTATCCAGATCATCGTCATTGAAAGATTGGCTCAAAGTACACCTTTAAGTGCGGCTCGAAGCCGCGAGTAGTTATTACCCAACACAGGTATTCGTGACAATCATTATAGAAAAAGCACGCCGCAATCGCCCCTAGGGTATGCCCCATGCCAATTGGTAAATTCGAGCGGAGGTTCAGGTGCAATGCAGCCCAATCGATTACAATGACTTGTTATCTTGCTTAACCAATCATTTTCACCATGACACACGTAGTTACCGAGTCTTGCATTAAATGCAAATACACCGATTGTGTGGATGTTTGCCCAGTCGACTGTTTCCGCGAAGGTCCCAATTTTTTGGTGATCGATCCCGACGAATGCATCGATTGTGCTGTTTGCATTCCTGAATGCCCTGTCAATGCAATTTATGCCGAAGAAGACGTACCCGCTGCTCAGGTCAAGTTCATTGACATGAACGTGGAGCTGGCCAAAGACTGGCCAAGTATCACGCGCATGAAAGCGCACCTGCCCGATGCCGATGACTGGAAAGACGTCCAAGACAAGTTGCAATACCTTGAGAAATAATCAACCTCGAGGCAGTTCCAATCGAGTAGTTCAATGAGTGAAGTTGAAGACAAATACACCCGGGAAACAATTACCAGCGTACGTGTCTGGGTGCCGGGCAAATTGTTTTCCTTCACTTGTAGCCGGCCAGCGGGCTTTCGCTTCACCGCGGGGCAATTCGCAAGGCTGGGCGTAGACAACACCCTGCAATTGCCGGGCGAACCTGAAATCATCTGGCGGGCCTACTCCATGGTGTCAGGCCCGTTTGATGAACATCTCGAGTTTTTCTCAATTGTCGTTCCCGACGGTGCTTTCACAAGCCACCTAAGCCAGCTTCAGGTGGGATCTCCCATCTACATCGACAAAACCAACTTTGGTTTCCTCACCACGGCACGATTCGAAACCGGCAACGACCTTTGGCTGTTGGGATCAGGTACTGGCCTGGCACCATTTCTTTCGATTCTTCACGACCCACACACTTGGGAACAGTTTGAAAACATTGTGCTGGTTCACAGCGCCCGCACAGCCGAAGAACTGGTCTATCAAGAGATGATCAATGGTTTTGTTGAACACCCAGTGCTCAGTGAACTGATTGACAACGTCAAAAAACGGTTTGTTTATGTGCCGGTGGTTACCCGTGAAAAAGTCCACAACTGTTTGGGCGAGCGAATTACCACGCTACTGGAACAAGGTGCCTTGACCGAATATACTGGTTTACCCATCAACATTGAACGCAGTCGTTTCATGATTTGTGGCAACCCCGAGATGGTCACCGATATTCGTAAAGTATTGAAATCAAAAGGCTATTCCCCTGCACGCCGAAACAGCCCTGGTGAAATTGCCGTTGAAAACTACTGGTAATCGAAGAATCACTCAAACATGTTGCAATGCAACAATGTTTGCACGATAATCTTTAGTACCCTGACACATCATTGTCAAACCATGACAATCGCCTAATAAAGCCGGAGGCACCCCATGCTGTATCAAATGCACGAATTCCAGCGCGCACTACTCAACCCAATGACCATCTGGGCCGAAGCTGGCTCCAAGCTGTACAGCAACCCGTTCAGCCCATTGGCCCATTTGCCGATGGCACGTCGAATTTCCGCTGGTTTCGAGCTGATGTACCGTTTGGGCAAAGAGTACGAAAAACCCGACTTCGGAATCACCACTGTCAAATGCGGCGACCGTGAAGTGTCGATTGCCCAGGAAATCGTTGAAACCAAACCTTTCTGCAAGCTGATCCATTTCCGGAAAATGATCCCTGCTGAATCCAGACCCCTCAAAGCCCAGCCCAAGGTTTTGGTGTTTGCGCCGTTGTCGGGCCACCACTCCACCTTGCTGCGCGACACAGTCAAAACCCTGTTGCAAGACCACGATGTATTCATCACCGATTGGGTAGATGCCCGCATGGTGCCCCTGTCCGAAGGTGAGTTCCACCTCGATGACTATGTACATTACTGCATCGAATTCATTCAGTTGCTGGGTCCCGATGTACATTTGATTTCAGTGTGCCAACCCACCGTGCCGGTTATGGCTGCGGTCTCGCTGATGGCGTCGAACAAAGACCCCAAACAAGCCAAAAGCATGACCATGATGGGCGGCCCGATTGACACCCGCGAAAGCCCCACGGAAGTGAACAACCTGGCCATGAAAAAACCCTACTCCTGGTTTGAAAACAATGTGATTTACAGCGTGCCACACACCTACCCTGGCTACCTGCGCCGCGTGTACCCCGGCTTTTTACAGCACTTGGGCTTTGTCAGCATGAACCCCGACAAACACACGCAAAGTCATTACGACTTTTACATGCACCTGGTTGAGGGTGATGGCGAAAGCGCTGAGAGCCACCGCCAGTTTTATGATGAATACAATGCCGTGCTGGATATGCCGGCTGAATACTACCTGGACACCATCAAAACCGTATTCCAAGACCATGCTTTGCCGCTGGGCACCTGGGAAGTTCGAGGTCACCACGTAAAACCGGAAGATGTGAAAACCGTTGCCCTGCTGACCATTGAAGGCGAGCTCGATGACATTTCAGGCCCAGGCCAAACCAAAGCCGCACTCAAGCTGTGTAAAAACCTGCCTGCGGACAAGAAAGAGCATTACGAAGCCATGGAGTGCGGACACTATGGTATCTTCAGCGGTCGCCGTTGGCGCGAAAAGGTTTACCCGAAAATCCGCGAATTCATAGCCAAGAATGCATGAGCAACTTGTACAACAGATAGACGATCTACTTCCTCAAACCCAATGCACACAATGCGGGTTTGAGGGCTGCTTGCCTTATGCAAATGCCTTGGCCCGACAAGAGGCTGACCTGAACCGTTGCCCCCCAGGCGGCGAGACCACCATTGCGGCATTGTCTGCACTTCTCAATCTTCCAGAAAAACCTGTAGACCCCAGCTGCGGCTCAACCATTGAGCGACACATTGCCAGCATCAACCCCCAGCATTGCATTGGCTGCACCTTGTGCATCAAGGCGTGCCCAGTTGATGCCATCGTTGGCAGCAGCAAACGCAGGCATGGGGTCTTGGCTGAACTCTGCACGGGCTGTGAGCTGTGCATTCCTCCCTGTCCGGTTGACTGCATCGACATGGTGTTCATACCGGAATTCAGCGCTTGGGATCAAACCCAGGCGCATGCGGCCCGTGCGCGAATGCAGACTAGGGAAATACGCTTGATGCGTCAAAAAGACGAGCAGTCGGAAAGACTCGAAGCCAAGGCAATTCACAAACTGGACGAACTCGATGACATCCCCAGCCCTGATGCTGCTGCGAAGAAAGCGGTAGTACAGGCCGCGCTGGCCAGGGCGCGGGCACGGCGACAGACACAATCATCATGAACAAAGAAAAACGCACCGAGATTTTTAAACGTTTTCAGCAGACCAACCCGGAACCAAAAACCGAGCTTGAATATTCAACCGCGTTTGAATTACTTGCTGCGGTTTTACTGAGTGCACAAGCCACGGACAAAGGTGTGAACATTGCTACGCGCAAGCTGTTTGCGGTCGCCAACACACCAGCGGCGATTGCAGCGTTGGGTGTTGCGGGCGTAGAGGATTACATTAAGACCATTGGTCTTTTTCGATCAAAAGCCAAGCACCTTGTGCAAACAGCCGAAATTTTGCGAGACGAGCACAATGGCGAGGTACCTGCGGACCGGGAAGCACTTGAAAGATTGCCTGGTGTGGGTCGAAAAACCGCCAACGTGGTGCTCAATACCGCATTTGGACAACCCACCATGGCGGTCGATACGCATATTTTCAGGATCAGCAACCGCACTGGAATTGCCCCCGGAAAAGACGTACTTGAAGTTGAAAAACGCCTGCTAAAGCTGGTGCCACAAGAATTCATGCTAAATGCACACCACTGGCTGATTTTGCATGGACGCTATGTGTGCAAAGCACGCAAACCGGAATGCACTCGTTGTAGTATCGTGGACTTGTGCGAATTCAAAAAGAAAACAACATGAGCCACGCAATTTGCGTTCAAGTGTTTACCGAGGTCAGGCTTGAGGACGCGGCTACGCTGATTGAAGACGCAGTGGAAAAGGCGGGCTTACGCCGGCACTCCGACTATATCAGCCGGGTTATTCTTTTGTGCACACCCCATTTCGCCCCTCTGTTACAAGATCTTGCACAACTGTGTGTCAGCAAAACCAACTGTATGAATGTTTGGGGTGGCTGTGCCTCCGGTTTGTTGGGTCAAGGCCGCGTATACAGCAACGAACCCACCGTTCTGGTTGCAGTGTTTGGGAAAGAATTTGAAACCCCGCAAGACAACATTCCGACCGGGCATGCGGCATTGAACCTGTGTATGGTTGAGCACGAGCAAGTGCTGACCGACCACTGGACACTGGCCGATTTCGAACCAGAATCAAGCGTAGTACAGGCCGACACCCTGGGTTTGTTGTCGTACGGCGCAAATTACGCGAAAATGCCGCGTGTTGAACATGGTCGCCTTAGCGGCGAAGCCATATGCGCAACGCAGTTATTGGTACAAAACCCCTTGGTTCTGAATTCAGAAGGACTCACCTTTCTGGGGCCCTATCAAACGGTGACGGAAAGCAATGGTCTTTTCCTGATTCGTGTGGGCAATGAAAAGGCTGCCACAGCGCTTCAATGCCCAAACGAACAACCCCGCCCCGTGGGTATGCGCTTGCAAGTAGTTCACGAAAAAGGCGAAAGCTGGATACCCGTGATGGAAATTCATGCTGACGGCACTTTGGGACTGGCTGCACCCGTACTAAAAGGGCAAAAAGTGCGCTTGGCCCACAGAACGCCCAAGGCGATTGACCGGGAAATTCACGAATGGATGCCCACGGTCAATGCGCATTTCGACAACCAGGCACCGCAGGTGGGTATTCTTTTCGCTGGTTTTGAGCGCAGCCAAATGTGCCACGCTGACGACAACGACATTGCCACAGTATTGACCCATTTCCCGATTACCGAATGGATTGGTGTTTTTGGTCAAGCAGCATGGCTAAACCAGGGTGGCACGGTAGTTACGCCCCCAAGAAACAATCGACTCAGTCTGTGCCTGTTTAATAGCCCACAGATGCAATAAAACGAGGTGCCCCTTTCATGTTCAACCCCACACGCGACCAAGCACGACTGTTTTTCTTGAACAGCTGGAAGAAATACCACAAGGAAGAACCATTGAGTGAGGCGGAAAGCCTGGCTTTGCAATGGATGACCAAACACCCCGAATACTTTGAAATTTTTGACACTGAGCCCGAGGCTATTCTTGCTGCGGACTTCTCGGTAGAGGCAGGCCAAAGCAATCCGTTTCTGCACCTGTCCATGCACCTGGCAGTGGCCGAGCAAGTCAGTATTGATCAACCGCCTGGTATTCGGGCAGCCTTCGTCAAATTGTGCGAGAAAATGGGCGATGACCACAAAGCGGCCCACCAGGTGTTTGAGTGTTTGGCTGAACAAATTTATCAGCAGCAAAAAAACGGCGTCGCATTCAGCAGCGAAAACTACATTCAGTGCATTCTTGAGCACAGCGGAGTTTAACCGCCCAATCGAACTACCCAATAAAAAACCCGCCTAAGCCGAGAAGCTTGAAGCGGGTTTCATGATGTTTCAGGTTTGGTGAAACCCGAAAGACCAATTTATTTTTTCAGGTACAAATCACCTTCAACTGAGGCAAAGAAAGCTGACAGATCATTGATGTCTTGCTGGCTCAGACCAGCAGCCATACCCACCATAATTGCATTATTGCGTCCGCCCTTCTGATACTGCTTCAAGGTGTTTGCAATGTAGTCCGCGTGCTGACCAGCAAGCTTGGGGTAAGAAGGATCCATGGTTTTGTTCCAATTGCCTTCAACAGCGTGACAAGCCGCGCACTGGGCTTCGGCCTTGGCTTTGCCAGCGGCAATGTCTGCCGCCTGAACTGAAAATGATGCTGCAAACAAGGCTGCAGCGATAGCGAATGTAGTTTTCATATTGAGTGGTCCTTGTTGCAAATCACTTGGCTTGTGCGTAGTACGCAGCCAGGTCAGCGATGTCTTGTTCGGTCAACGTTTCAGCAATTCCGCGCATGGTGGGGTGCTTGCGGTCGCCTTTTTTGTAGGCGATCAACGCGGCTTCAATGTACTTTGCGTTCTGGCCTGCAATATAGGGCACGCTGTACACCTCGGGGAAGCTGGCTTTGTAACCGGGAATACCATGGCAGCCAATGCACATGGACTTCTTCGATGCCGCTGCCTCGGCGTTGCCTTCGACAGCCATTGCGGGGGTAGCAAAAGCCACCGCAGCCAACAGGCCGGTTGCGCCGATTGCGCTCATTGCGCGCATTGCGCGAACAGTCAAACCGATACGTTTCATCTCGCTCTCTCGTCAACAAATGTAATTGGTGGTCAGCCGCGCCATATTGTGTAATGGGTGGCGCTGGGCAAAAACCTTGCCATTTTACGGTTGATCGGGCACTTAGTCTACGAACAGCGAGTCGAAAGCACCAAATTGGATGAAAAATTCAGCAAATAAGCCCCAAAAAGCACTTACACTGGCGATATTGAATTACAAGGAATTACAAAAATGCGTTTTGAAGGTAGCAAAACCTACGTCGCAACCGACGATTTGAAACTGGCAGTCAATGCGGCAATTACTTTGCAGCGCCCCTTGCTGATCAAGGGTGAGCCCGGCACTGGCAAAACCCTGTTGGCCGAGGAAGTGGCCGAATCACTGGGCCTGGAGTTGATGCAGTGGCACATTAAATCCACCACGAAAGCACAACAAGGCTTGTATGAATACGACGCAGTTAGTCGCCTGCGCGATTCGCAACTGGGCGAAGAACGCGTCAAAGACATCGCAAACTACATTGTGAAAGGCGTGTTGTGGCAAGCCTTCGAGAGTGACAAACCTGTGGTGCTGCTGATTGATGAAATCGACAAGGCCGACATTGAGTTTCCAAACGACTTGCTGCGTGAAATTGACCGCATGGAATTCTTTTGCTACGAAACCAAACAGTTGATCAAGGCCAAGCACCGCCCCATCGTGATCATCACATCGAACAACGAAAAAGAGTTGCCAGACGCTTTCCTGCGCCGCTGCTTTTTCCATTACATTCAGTTTCCGGACAAAGCCACCATGGAAAGCATTGTGGCGGTTCACTTCAAGAATTTGAAGAAAGAGTTGCTGGATGCGGCCATGGCCAGCTTCTTTGGCATTCGTGCCCTGCCCGGCTTGAAGAAAAAGCCCACCACATCCGAGTTGATTGATTGGCTGCGCCTTCTACTGGCCGAAGACATTCCTGCCAGTGCCTTGCAAGCCAAAGACGGCAAAGAAGCCATACCCCCCATGCACGGCGCATTGTTGAAAAACGAGCAAGACGTTGAACTGTTCAACCGCTTGGTATTCATGGCCCGCCAGGGTCGCTAATTAAGGCTTTTGCTGTGTTACTGGATTTTTTCTTTCAACTTCGCGACGCCAAGATTCCCGTCACCGTGCGGGAATACCTAACCCTGCTTGAAGGGATGAAGGCGCAGTTCATGACGCCCAGCCTGGACAACTTCTACCATTTGTCCCGCCTCACGCTAGTAAAAGATGAACGCTTTTTCGATCGGTTTGATCAAGTGTTTGGCAGCTATTTCAAAGGGCTTGAAAAGAACATGGATTTGTTCGCTCAATTGCCCAAGGACTGGCTTGAAAAGCGGTTCAATCGCGAGTTCACGCCCGAAGAAATGGCAGCCATTGAAGCCATGGGCGGGCTGGACAAGCTGATGGAGCGCTTGAAAGAGCTGCTGAAAGAGCAAAAGGAACGCCATGAAGGCGGTAGCAAGTGGATTGGTTCTGGCGGCACCTCGCCTTTCGGCAACAACGGCTTTAATCCTGAGGGTGTTCGAATTGGACAAGATGAGAGCCGCAACCGCCGTGCCGTGAAAGTTTGGGATCAGCGCCTGTACCAGGATTACGACGATGAACTGGAAATTGGCACCCGCAATATCAAAATAGCGCTTCGCCGACTGCGCAGATTTGCGCGTGAAGGTGCACAAGAAGAACTGGATCTGGACAACACCATTGAATCCACTGCGCGAAACGCGGGCTGGCTGGATTTAAAAATGCGCCCCGAGCGACACAATTCTGTGAAAGTACTGATGCTGCTCGACGTGGGCGGATCGATGGACGACCACATTCGACGCACAGAAGAATTATTCAGCGCAGCAAAAAGCGAATTCAAGCACCTGGAATTTTATTACTTCCACAACTGTGTCTATGACTTTTTGTGGAAAAAGAACCACCGCCGCCACAGCGAACGCTTTCAGACCCACGACATACTGCGCACCTACAACAGCGATTACCGCCTGATATTCGTGGGCGACGCCACAATGAGCCCATACGAAATCCTGCAACCGGGGGGCTCGGTGGAGTACAATAACAAGGAAGCTGGCGCAGTGTGGTTGCGTCGTTTTCTTGATCGATTTCCGAAAGCCGTCTGGCTTAATCCGGAACCCGAAGGGCTTTGGCAATATCGCCAAAGCGTTGAAATCATTCAAAATATCATGGAACACCGCATGCACCCCCTCACGGTCGGTGGGCTTGAAACTGCAATGCGATACCTTAGTAAGTAATCCTTGTATTCTTTTTTCTGACCCTCCCCGTTATTAGCAGCACATACACATTTCGTGTGGAGAAAGAAAATGGAAATCAAACGTACTCACCCCCTGATCATTACTGCCGCCGTTGCCATTATTTTGGCCGCCGGTATCGCAATTGCCTCCATGACCGGCCTGCTCCCCAGCAGCAACGCCAACATGAGCGATCAGGAAATAGCCCAGATGGAAGAAAAAGCACGTCTGGAAGAAGAAGCGAAAGCCAAGCAAGAGGCGGCTGCCAAGAAAGCAGCATCCAAACCAGCCCCAACAAAAGCAGCCGCCACTTGTAACACGTGTGGTCGGGTTGTTGAAATTCGCCAGCGTACCGTTCAAGGTGAAGGCTCCGGTATCGGTGCTGTAGCAGGCGGTGTGGTGGGCGGCCTGCTGGGCAATCAAATTGGCGGCGGTAGCGGCAAAAAAGTGGCGACAGCGGCTGGTGTAGTCGGCGGTGCTGTGCTGGGCAACAAAATTGAAAAAGACCGTAATTCGACTACGCAATACGATGTAGTGGTTCAGTACGACGCTGGCGGTTCAGACGTATTCAGCTTTAGCAGCGCTCCCAACTGGCAGTCTGGTGACCGTGTGAAAGTTGTGAACGGTCAGATCACCTCTAGCCTGTAAACCCGCTCATCTGTTTACAGGATTTGTTTGGTCACCCAGCGATGGGTGACCTTTTTCGTTTCAATAGTCTGTTGTGGAACCAGTTGAAACTCTGAGGCACTCAATTCAAATTCCCCCTTGAATGGAACCTCTACATGACAGCACTGCATGACCCCGATTTAATCAAGGCCCTGGCCGCCTGGGTGGGACAACTTAAAAGCCCCTATCATGAGGACAAGCAAGTGAACAACTACCCCGTGAAGCTCATGTCAAGTTCGCCCAATGCCTGGCTTGAAATCAAGCAGATCGAACAAGGCATGATGGAAATTACCTGTATTCACAGAGTGATGGAACAGGATGAACACTGCGATCTGGAGGGGATCCGAAAGGAATGCAGCCAGTTCAATGCGCTGATGGAACGTGTCCGCCTTCCCGCTTACATGTGGGAAGACCGGCACAAGGCTGAATTTCAGTTAAGGTGGCAAGAAACTTTGGTCACACAGGCTGATTTGAAGTATGTTCAGCAATTTTTTGAACAATCACTGTACCTGGCCAATGCCCTGCAAAGCAGGCTGGGCTGGGCACTGAATAGTCAGCCCCAGCCACTGAGCCATTAAAGCAGAATCAAGCAGCCAAACCTGTCAGGCTTTAACCGTCAACAACAGCATGTTCAAGCGGCGAACAAAACCTGCAGGGTCTTCCAACTGGCCACCCTCAGCCAGCACCGCTTGGTCAAACAACACATTCACCCATTCATCGAAATGATTATTCTCAATTTTCAAGCGCTGAATGAACGGATGCTCGGGGTTTAGCTCCAGAATTGGCTTGGTATCAGGCGCGTTTTGACCTGCCTGCTTCAACATGCGTTTTAAATGCTCGCTCATACCAGCCTCGTCTGCCACGATACAGGCAGGGCTGTCGGTGAGGCGCAAGGTAACACGGGCTTCCTTGATGCGATCTTTCAGCAGGTCTTCAACCTTCTTCAGCACATCCTTGAACTCATCTTCAACTTTCTTTTTGGTTTCCTTGTCTTTTTCATCTTCAAGGGCACCCAAGTCCAAGCCACCTTTGGCACAGCTTTGCAATTCCTTGCCTTCAAATTCCTGCAAATAGGAAAGCATCCATTCATCAACCCGGTCACTCAACAACAACACCTCAACACCCTTCTTCTTGAACACTTCCAGGTGCGGGCTGTACTTGGCGGCAGCATAGGTGTCAGCGGTCACGTAGTAGATTTTGTCCTGCCCTTCCTTCATGCGGCCCACATAGTCAGCCAGGGAAACTGTTTGCGCGTCGCCCTCACTTTGCGTAGTGGCAAAACGCAGCAGCTTGGCAATGCGCTCCTTGTTGGCTGGGTCGTCGCCCATGCCCTCTTTCAGAACCTGGCCGAATTCTTTCCAGAATGTGGTGTACTTTTCCGCTTCGTTAGCGGCCATGTCCTCAAGCAAGCCCAGCACCTTTTTCACTGAACCTTCGCGAATGGCTTTTACATCGCGGCTTTCCTGCAAAATTTCGCGTGATACGTTCAAGGGCAAGTCGGAAGAATCGATCACACCCTTTACAAAACGCATGTAGGGTGGCATCAGTTGCTCAGCATCGTCCATGATGAACACACGCTTCACGTACAACTTGATGCCCTTTTGCTGATTGCGATCCCACAAGTCATAAGGCGCCTTGGCGGGAATGTACAGCAGCGAGGTGTATTCCGAACGGCCACCTTCCACGCGGTTGTGCGTATGCGCCAAGGGGTCGGCAAAATCGAAGCTGATTGTTTTGTAAAACTCGTTGTACTGTTCAGCCGAAATATCTGATTTGGACCGCGCCCACAAGGCATTGGCCTTGTTTACATTTTCCCATTCAGCCGTGCCTTTCATGCCTCCGGCTTCTTCGTCCCATTCCTCTTTCAGCATTTGAATGGGCAAGGAAATGTGGTCTGAGTACTTGGTCAGAATGCTCTTCAATTTCCAGCCGGAAAGCAATTCATCTTCATCCGCTTTCAAGTGCAAAATGATTTGTGTGCCGCGGTCCGCTTTTTCGATGGCTTCCACGCTGAATTCGCCATCGCCTTTGGATTCCCATTCAACGCCTTCAGCGGCCGGCAAACCTGCCCTGCGGGAGCGCACGGTGACTTTGTCGGCCACGATAAACGCGGAATAAAAACCCACACCAAACTGGCCAATCAGGGCGGCGTCTTTTTGCTGGTCGCCACTTAATTTCCCGAAAAATTCTTTGGTTCCGCTTTTTGCAATGGTGCCCAAGTGTTCAATGGCGTCCTCGCGACTTAAGCCAATGCCGTTGTCGTCGATCGAGATGGTGCGGGCCTCTTTGTCAAAGGTCACCCGAATTTTCAACTCGCTGTCATTTTCAAACAGACCGGCATTGTTGATGGCTTCAAAGCGCAGTTTGTCGCAAGCGTCGGAGGCGTTGGAGACCAGCTCGCGAAGAAAAATTTCCTTGTTGGAATACAGGGAATGGATCATCAAATGCAGAAGTTGCTTGACCTCTGTTTGAAAACCCATTGTTTCCTTCATTGCACCCATGTTGTTTGCTCCCTTCATGTTCTGTTTTCGGATGACGATATATGGGGATTCCACAAGAGATTTCAAGGCGAAAAAAAAGCCCCGAAGGGCTTTTTTTAACCAGCTTTGCGCAGCGTATCGGCTTTGAACTTGATGTCGAGTTCTTTGCCCTTGCGCCCACGTTTACCCAGGCGTTCAGCCAGCAAAGCAGGCTTTAGCACTTCCTCTCGATCTTTGCCGCCACGGCCCACACCGGCAACCACCAGGCTATCCGCAGATCCAAAGGCAATTGCAGCCACCAAGGAGTCTTTGTCATCAAGCGGCAACAACTGCACACCGCGCCCGCCACCAGAAAGCTGCTTCAACTCCTCCAGCATGAACACATGAAAACGCCCGGCCTCAGAAAGCACCGCCACACGGTCGTCTGTAGGCATCAACAACACAGGTGGCAAAAGCTTTTCACCAGGGTTCAGGCTGATGAACTGCTTTCCCGCCTTCATGCGGCTTTCCATGTTGCCAGCAGTGGCCAAGAAGCCGTAGGCTGCACTGCAAGCAAGAAACACTGGCTGGGTAGCCTGTGCAGCCAACGCGTGGCTGAGAGTGCCTCCATTAAGCTCAACAAGGCTTTGCGCCGGTATGCCATCGCCCCTGCCACCCGGCCAGGCTGCAACCGGCACACTGAACACCTTGCCCAGCGCGTTGCCTGCGCCAAACAAGTAGGTGTTGTCGGTGGTTTTGCATTCAAAGGCTGCGTACAGGGCGTCGCCCACCTTGAAGGTGAATTGGGCGGCGTCGTGACCGTGACCCTGGCGGTTTCGAATCCAGAATTTCTGGGAAACAATCACCGTAGTGGGTTCTTCAACCACTTTCACCTCAATGCTGGCTTTGGTGGCCTCTTCAATCAAGGTTCGGCGGTCATCGCCATAGGTGTCCGTGTCTTTGCGAATTTCACCAATAATTCGGGTTTTCAGTTTGCCATCATCGGCCAGCAAGGCTTCCAGGTCGGCTTTTTCTTCGCCCAGCTTGGCCAGTTCCTGCTCAATCTTGATTTTTTCAAGACGAGCCAATTGGCGCAGTCGAATTTCAAGAATGTCTTCGGCCTGGCGATCGCTCAGCTTGAACGCCTCGATCAGCGCGGGCTTGGGTTCATCGCTTTCACGAATCACCTTGATCACTGCATCAATGTTCAGCCACGCGATCAGGCGACCTTCCAGCACGTGGATTCGGTCATTTACCTGTGCCAAGCGGTGCTGGCTGCGGCGGGTCACGCACACTTTTCGGAATTCAATCCAGTCCAGCAGCATGGCGATCAGGCCGCGCTGACCGGGGCGACCGGCATTGTCGATACTCACCAGGTTGATCGATGTATTGGTTTCCAGGCTGGTGTGGCTCAACAGCAGGTTTGAAAACTCTTCAACAGACACATTCCGGCTTTTCGGCTCGAACACCAAACGCACCGCATTTTCCTTGCCTGATTCATCCCGCACAGCATCCAGCATGGCCAATACCTGTGCTTTCAGGTTTTGCTGCTCGGTGCTCAGGCCTTTTTTTCCAGCCTTCACTTTGGGGTTGGTCAGTTCTTCAATTTCTTCAAGCACTTTGGCCGTGCTGGTGTTCGGTGGCAGTTCCTTGACCACCAACTGCCATTGGCCACGGGCCATTTCTTCAATGTCCCAACGGGCACGCACCTTGATTGAACCCCGGCCGCCCGCATAAATTTCTTTCATCGCACTGGCAGGCGAAATAATTTGCGCACCACCCGGAAAGTCGGGGGCAGGCAAATGGCCCATGATGGTATCCAGGTCGGCATTCGGGTGCTTGATCAAGTGGATCGTGGCTGCGGCCACTTCCCGAATGTTATGCGGTGCAATGTCAGTGGCCATACCCACTGCAATGCCAGACGCGCCATTCAACAACACAAACGGCAGGCGCGCAGGCAACAACTTGGGCTCTTGAAAGCTGCCATCGTAGTTGGAAATAAAATCGACAGTGCCCATGTCCACTTCGTCAAGCAGCAGCTTGGCGATGGGTGTCAAACGGGCTTCGGTGTATCGCATGGCGGCAGCACCGTCGCCATCGCGGCTACCAAAGTTGCCCTGGCCATCGATTAACGGGTAGCGCAAGGTGAAGTTTTGCGCCATGCGCACCAGTGCATCGTAGGCAGCCTGGTCGCCATGCGGGTGATATTTACCCAATACGTCACCGACCACGCGGGCCGACTTCACAGGCTTGGCATTGTTGGCCAAACCCATTTCATTCATGGCATACAAAATTCGCCGTTGCACGGGTTTTTGGCCATCAGCACACTCGGGCAACGCCCTACCCTTGACCACGGAAATGGCATAGTCCAGGTAGGCACGTTCGGCGTAAAGGCCCAGCGTAATCGTTTCAGAGTCGTCGCCAGAAGGTGGCGTTGCATCCAGGGTTAGTTGTTCCATGCGGTGCTTCGAGGTTTCTTATTTTGAAAATTGACGTTGACGAAGGGTTTCAAACAGGCAGACCGAGCTGGCCACCGACACATTCAGGCTTTCAACACTGCCGATCATCGGAATTTGCACCAGTTGGTCGCATTTTTCACGGGTCAGGCGGCGCATGCCATCGCCTTCTGCACCAAGCACCCAGGCAATGGGGCCGTTCAAATCAGCATCGTAAAGTGTATCTGTGGCCTCACCCGCCGTGCCGATACACCAAACGCCCGCATCCTGAATTTCTTCCAGCGTGCGAGCCAGGTTGGTCACGGTGATCACAGGGATTGTTTCTGCTGCGCCACAAGCCACCTTCGAGACCACCGGGGTAATACCCACCGATTTGTCTTTGGGCAACACCACAGCATGCACACCGGCGGCATCAGCACTGCGAAGGCAAGCACCCAGGTTGTGCGGATCGGTCACGCCATCTAGCACCAGCAGCAAGGTGTTCTTGCCGTGGGTATCAATGATTTCAAACAGGTCGTTGCTTTTCACCAATTCTTTGGCAAATGCCACCACACCTTGGTGCTGTTTGTGACCTGCTGCTTTTTCCAAACGATCAGAATCAGCTGCACTGACCTTCACGCCTGCGGCCTTCACCTTGTCGATGAACTGCTGCATGCGCTTGTCTTTGCGGTGTTGGTCAACCAACACCTCGTCTACGCTGGCCGGGGCTGTTTTAACCCGGGCCGACACGGCATGAAAACCATACAAAATGGCCAATTGATACGCTCCGCTTATCTAGGTTTTTTCGCTGCAGTGCGCATTTTAGACCCAGTGGCGGGCTTGGGACGAGCAACACGCTTGGCTTTTTGAATTTCTTCCTTGCGTTTTTTCTCGGCAGCCGCTTTGCTGCGCGATTCATCGGCCGCGCGTTTTTTATTAACACCCCGTGAACTAGTGCTTTCCTCGGGGGGCAACACAGGCGCTGTTTTGCCCGCATCTTGCACCGCATTCTGTAGCTGAGTCGGGTTGGTACGGCGACCCTGCTGCCGCTGGGGCCGGTTGCCAGACTTGCCATTCGGCTTGGCTGAACCGGGATCTCGCATCAGGCTCTCGAACTTCACGCCCTGAACCAGACGGAATTCAATTCGGCGGGCATCCAGATCAACCCGCGAAACCTGAACGTTGATTGGGTCGGTCAGGCGGTAACGAATTCCACTGCGCTCGCCGCGCAATTCATGCAGGCTGTCGCTGTACTGAAAGTACTCGGTACCCAGTTCAGACACGTGCACCAGGCCCTCAACATAAAGGGCATCAAGCGTAATAAACAAGCCAAAGCTTGTTACGCCCGATACATGGCCCTGGAAGGTATCGCCCACACGTTCTTTCATGAAGAAACACTTCAGCCAGGACATCACATCGCGAGAAGCTTCGTCTGCGCGTCGTTCTGTGGAGGAAAACCAGTTACCGGATTGATCCCAGCGAGCCAGTTCCTCGGCCTTGTCCACACGGCGCTTGGGGTCGAAATCTTCGAACTCGCGCTCGTCCAGTGGCAGCGGCACGTAACGCTTGCCAGCCAACAGGGCTTTAATGCTTCGATGAACCATTAAATCAGGATAGCGGCGAATGGGCGATGTAAAGTGCGCATAAGCCGGATAAGCCAAGCCAAAGTGACCACTGTTGTGCGGTGTGTAAATGGCCTGCTGCATGGAACGCAACATCATGGTTTGCAACAAAGCTTGATCGGGGCGACCCTGAATTTTCTTCATCAGGTTCGCATAGTCCATGCTGGTGGGGTCGTCGTCACCGTCCAGCGTCAAACCCACCGAGCGCAAAAAGGCGCGCAGGTTTTGCAATTTTTCAACGGTTGGCCCTTCGTGCACGCGGTACAAACTGGGGTGTTTGCTGCGTTCCAGGAAATCCGCCGCACACACGTTGGCCGCCAACATGCATTCTTCAATCAAGCGGTGCGCATCGTTGCGACGCTTGGGCACAATCTTGTCAATTTTGCCATCGGGATCGAGCATCACCTGCGTTTCAACCGTGTCAATTTCCATTGCACCACGGCGCTGACGCGATTCAAACAGCACCTTGAAAAGCGTGTACAGGTTTTCAATGTCGCCATACCCTGAGCCCATGGCCTTGGCAGCCATGCTTTGCGGATCGGTTAGTGCATCCCAAACCTGGTTGTAGGTTAAGCGGGCTGAGGAATGGATCACGGCGTTGTAAAACTGATAGGCCTTGATCGCACCCTTGGGGCCAATGATCATGTCGCACACCAGCACCAGGCGGTCCACGCCAGGGTTTAGCGAACACAGTCCGTTGGAGAGCTTTTCGGGCAGCATGGGAATAACCCGCCGCGGAAAATAAACGGAAGTACCGCGCTTGGTGGCCTCTTGGTCAATCGGTGTGCCAGGCAACACATAATGGCTTACATCGGCGATGGCCACCAGCAAACGCCAGCCGCCCTTGGTGTCGTTCGATGGGGTGCAATACACTGCATCGTCAAAATCTCGTGCGTCTTCGCCGTCGATGGTGACAAAAGGCACATCGCGCAAATCCACGCGGCCTTTCAGGTCTTTGTGCTCCACCTCATTCGGAATGCTTTCCGCCTGATTCATGGTGAGCAAATTGAATTCATGCGGCACGTCGAATTTGCGCACAGCAATCTCGATCTCCATGCCGGGGTCGTCTAACTCACCCAGTACTTCAGCCACCTTGCCAATGGGCTGTGAATGACGTGTGGGCTGCTCGATGATTTCAACCGTGACCACCTTGCCAGGCGTGGCATTGCCCACGTCTTTGGGCGACACCAGAATGTCGTGTTTAATGCGTTGGTCTTCGGGTATGACCAGCAAAATACCGCGCTCGGAAACAAGGCGCCCAACCAAGCGGTTGGTTTTGCGTTCGGTCACTTCAACAATGGTGCCCTCGGGCTTGCCGCGGTGATCAGTGCCGGTAATTCGCACCAGCACACGGTCGCCATGCAACACTTTTTGCATTTCACGCGGGGAAAGGAATGCGTCGGGCCCGCGATCGTCCCGAACCAGAAAACCGAAACCATCACGATGCCCCGCCACGCGGCCAGCCACAAAATCCAGTTTGGTAGAAAGCAACAACATGCCTTTTCTGTTGGGCATTAATTGGCCATCACGCTCCATGGCATTCAGGCGTTTTTCAATAATGGGGATTTGATCTTCGGTGAGTTTAAGGTGCTCGTAAACCTGTTCGCGGGTTAAGGGGGCTTGCGCTTGGCGCAATACAGCCAGGATGTCTTCACGACTTGGGATTTTTATTTCTGTTTTATGCATTGACAAATTTATTTATTTCATTAGAATTCACGGCTCGCACCTGTGCCCAGGTGGCGGAATTGGTAGACGCGCTAGGTTCAGGTCCTAGTGGTGGTAACACTGTGGAGGTTCGAGTCCTCTCCTGGGCACCAGCAATTTTCTTCCCTATGCGTTTCAACGCAGTGTACAGCACTTTCCCAGCTTTAATTCTGAATTTCCAAAGCGCTTTGCGAATTTGCATTGCCGCTGGTGCCTGCAACACAAATTCGCTAATAATTTCACTTAGAAACCATAGCCCACGCTGAAAATCAGGCTGCTGTCGGTTTTCTTAACCCCAGGCGGCGGCATGTTGTCGTAGTCCACATTCAGCTGCGTGGCCACGTTCACGTTTTCAACAATGGGAACCCGCAAACCGATTTTTGTTTTGAAAAGTGCATCAGCCGTGTCTTCCAGGCTGATCGACAAATCATTGTTGTTGAAAAACACCAAGCGCTTGTCCCAAAATTTGCGCTCGTAATTCAAACCGAGGCTTAGCGAGGGAAAAGACTCATCGGATGCAACAATGTAATCTTCATTGATGTAAGCCAAACCATATTCAGTGGACAACTTCGCACGTTCGGTTTCAAAAAACTGGTAACCATAACCTGCACCAAGTGAGGTTCTCAAATTCAAATCAGCCAGCTTGTCTTGCTCTCCCTTTGCATTCACAAACAAGTAATCTTTCTCGCTTAAAAACGCATCGTACTGGGTCAACAAATAACGGTTCGACGTCGTGGTCACGCCGGCAGACTCAGCCTCGTTGACTTCGGCAGCCAGGGTGTATCTGTTCTCAGGTGTGCGGGCGATAAATTCCGCATCAAAGTTCAAGGCCTCATCTTCGGAATTGCCTCGGTTAAACACACCCCCCAAATTGGCCCGTCCACTGTATTTCACAGAGTTATCAACTACAGGTGGGTTAAACATGGCAACGTCAGCCTTCTGTAGCGGCTTGGAGCGTCCCAAATCGCCTTGATCAATGATCAACTCGCCTTGCTGGCTTAAGGTCACCTTGCCCTTCGCAGCGCTACCATTTTTGAGCTTTACAGTTACACCTTCGTCGGACTGCAACTCCAGCACCTGCTTCCAGGGCAATTCAACGACGCCAATCATGGGCGACTTGAAGGTGAGAATGTTGTCGCTGAGCTTGATGACTTCGCCGGTCAGGCGATCACCATTCGTCAACACCACATTTGCGGCATTAACCGGACTACTGAATAGGGAAATTGCGAGTGCGCAAGCTGGCGCTAATTTGAAAAAACAGGGGGAATTTTTCACGGCTACTTCTTGTAAAACAGACATTGTCCCGAGGTCTCCTTGGCAGGTAATTGGACCCATAGGATAACACATCGGATTTTAGGCCTTTTTAGGCCATAAATAAGGCATTGTTGACGGGAGTTAATATCAGATATTCAGTGGAAATCGCGAGTTTCAAATGGCTGCACGATCCAGATATCGGAATCGAGATACTCGGCTGCAAAATCAGGCTTGAAAACCGACCCGGGCTTTACCCAAACCACCGCGGTTTTAAGCTCATCAATGCCGGGGCAATGTGTACGCAAATGCCCACACAAGGCCTGCAAAGTGTGCCCGGTGTCAGCAAGATCGTCGACCAAAAGCACCTTGCCACTTACTGGTGAAACAGACGCAATACTGGCTGAAAGACGCAACTCGCCCTGCGCGGTTCCATCTTCATCACGGTAAGAGGATGCAGCAATCACAGCCATGGGTTTACGCAGTGAACGGGACAAGCCGTCAGCCAGAAACAGACCCCCACGGGAAACACCCAAAATACAATCTGGGCGAAAGCCTGAATTTTGAACAGCGTTCACCACCTGATCAATCAGGTGGTGGTACTGCGCATAATCAATGTGCAGCTTGCCGCTCATTCTCGTGAGTGGCCGGCTTAAGCTTTGTAAGGGTGGCGCAACACGATGGTTTCGTCGCGGTCGGGGCCAGTAGAAATCATATCGACTGGTACACCACACACCGCTTCCATGCGCTTTAGGTAGACCTTTGCCTCTTCCGGCAAATCGTCAAACTTCTTCACGCCAAAGGTGGTGCCCTTCCAACCCGGGAAGGTTTCGAATATCGGCTTGCAACCTTCAACCTTGTCGCTGCCGAACGGCAGAATATCGGTTGTGGTGCCATCGGCCAATTCATAGCCCACACACATTTGAATGGTTTCCATGCCATCAAGCACATCAAGCTTGGTAATACACAGGCCAGAAACACCATTCAATTGAATGGTACGGCGCAAGGCTGCTGCATCGAACCAGCCGCAGCGACGCGGGCGACCTGTCACTGAACCAAATTCGTTGCCTTTTTTGGCCAGGTACATGCCTTTTTCGCAAAACAGCTCGGTGGGAAACGGACCTGAGCCCACACGCGTGGCGTAGGCCTTGGTAATACCCAACACATACTGCAAGCGCTGTGGACCCACCCCGGCGCCAGGAGAGGCTGCTCCGGCGATACAGTTGGAACTGGTTACGAACGGGAAAGTACCGTGATCGATGTCCAGCAATGCACCTTGCGCGCCCTCAAACAAGAGGTTTTGACCTTCGTCATTGGCCTTTTGCAGCAAGGTAGGTACATCAGCCACCATGTTCTTGATGCGGGGCGCCAGGGCCATCGCTTTGTCGAACACCACTTGGGCATCCACGGGCTCAGCGCCCAGGTACTGCGTCAGCACAAAGTTATGGTAGTGAAGCACTTCATCCAGCTTGGCCCGGAATTTTTCGGGATTGAACAAATCCTGAACGCGCAGGGCACGACGTGCAGCCTTGTCTTCATAAGCTGGGCCAATGCCGCGGCCGGTGGTGCCAATTTTCGCATCGCCACGCTTGGCTTCGCGGGCTTTGTCCAGCGCCACGTGGTGATCCAGAATCAAGGGACAGGTTTCGCTGATTTTCAGGCGACTTTCAACTGAAATGCCACCAGCTTGCAACTCATCAATCTCGCTTAACAAGGCCTCGGGTGACAGCACAACGCCGTTACCAATGTAAACCTGCACTTCTGGGCGCAAAATGCCGGAAGGAATCAGGCGCAAAATGGTTTTCTTGCCACCAATCACCAGCGTGTGGCCAGCATTGTGGCCACCCTGAAAACGGACAACGCCTTGGGCATGGTCTGTCAACCAGTCCACAACCTTACCCTTGCCTTCGTCACCCCACTGGGTACCAATCACAACCACGTTTCGAAAACTCATTTCCTATTTCTCCTGATTCATGCCAATCGGCACCACTTTCCACACGGCGTTGGCCTGTACAAGCTGCCGATCACATACAAACTCTTCTTCCTCTTGGGCGGTGTTGGGCAGCGACTGCAGCACCACCTCGCCCTGACTGCGCAATTCACGAATGACAGCCATCAAATCAGTGTCATACACCCAGGGCGCACGAATGGCGGTTTTGGGCTTGGAATGCACTGCCTGCAACGACACCAGTTCACGCAGATCCACTGAAAAACCAGTGGCTGGACGAGCACGGCCATACACCGCACCCACATCGTCATAACGACCACCACGCAAAATCGCGTTGGGACACCCTTCTACGTAAGCAGAAAAAATAAGGCCGCTGTGGTAATCAAAACTGGCCAAATCTGCCAGATCAAGAATTAACGCAGGCATGGCCGACACAGTTTCCTGCAAACGGGCAATCAGGGTGCGCAGTTCATTCAATACCGCACCCACTTTCGGGTTCCGTGGCAGCGTATCGGCAGCCCGATTCAATACACAATTGCCGCCACCCACCGAACCATACAGGTTAAGCAAAGCCAGCACATTGGCTTTACAAGTCGCGGACACGCCATTCAACAAAGCCTCTAGTGCCGGGCGATCTTTCTGAGCCAGGCAATCATGCAAACTGTGAATCAAGTTGTCGCTTAAACCTTCTCCATCCACCACTGCGGCCAATAAACCGGCGTGTGACAAGGCAAGGCGATAACCCTTCAACCCGGACAAATTCAGGGTATCAACAGCCAAATTCAATATTTCCAGGTCGGCCTCAATGCCGCCGCAACCATAGAGCTCAGCACCGCATTGAAGCGGCTCACGGGTGTTGTGCAAGCCCAAAGCCTGCGTGTGCAACACGGGCCCGCAGTAGCACAGGCGGGTAACGCCCTTGCGATTCAAAATATGAGCGTCGATACGGGCAACTTGCGGTGTTGTGTCGGCCCGCAAGCCCAACATGCGCCCACTGGCCTGGTCCAGCAACTTGAAAGTTTGCAGGTTCAGCGAGGCATCCGCATTGCCGAGCAAAGACTCGGTGTACTCCAGCATGGGAGGCATCACCAGCTCATAGCCGTATACGCGAAAACGGTCCAGCAAGGACCGACGCAATTCTTCAATACGCCGAGCCTCGGAAGGCAAAACATCGGCGACAGACTCTGGCAGAAGCCAAGCAGACATGACTATTCCAACTCTTAAACGAGTGTTTTAAAACAAAAAAAGCGTGATACCGATGAGAATCGCCACCAGCCCCACAAACCGTATTTGTCCTTCTGTGAGCGAGGCAATCTTGAGAAAGGTCTCTTTCCATTGTTTCGGAAAAAGAAAAGGCATGAAACCCTCGAGAATAAACACGAGGGCCAAAGCCAGCCAAAAGGTCTCGCTCATATCAGTTTTCCCTGAGCCAGACCTTTCAAGCGAAGGTGATTAACCCACGCAAGCGCACGAAAGCCCAAGTTACTGCGTTTTTTGCAAAAACTTGAAGAAATCGGACTGCGGATCAACCACCATTACATCAGACTTGGACGTCAAAGACTGCTTGTAGGCATCCAGGCTGCGGTAAAAGGAATAGAACTCGGGATTGCGACCAAAAGCGGCATTATAAATCGAACCGGCCTTTGCATCACCCTCCCCCTTGATTGTTTGTGCTTCTCTGTATGCTTCGGCCAAAATTACGACCACCTGGCGATCGGCATCGGCACGAATTTGCTCGGCTTCTGCAGCACCAGTCGCTCGCAGATCGTTGGCAACCCGCTTGCGTTCAGCTTCCATACGACGGAAAACAGATTCACTGACTTCCGGCAACAGATCGACCCGCTTTAAGCGCACGTCAACGATTTCCACACCAATCTCGGTGGCTTCGTCTTTCACTTTTTCCACCACGGTGTCCATCACGGTGGTGCGCTCACCAGAAACCATTTGAGGTACTGTGCGCTTGGTGATTTCCTCGTTCAAGGCCGACTTGACCACCTGCGACATGCGGCTTTGTGCCAAACGAGAATCTCCGCTCAAACGAACGAAGTACAAGCGGGGATCAACAATACGCCACTTGATGTAAGAGTCGATCAACAGATTTTTCTTTTCAGACGTAATAAAACGCTCTGGCTCTGGTGTATCAATGGTTTGAAGCCGTTTGTCGAGAAAAATCACGTTCTGGAAGGGGGCTGGCAGCTTGAAATACAAGCCAGGCTCCTGGCGCACTTCCTCGACCTGACCCAAAGCAAACACAATGGCGTACTGGCGCTGGTCTACAACATAAAGGCAGGTGTTGGCCACAAAAAAGCCAATCAGCGCAGCCGCTACAACAACAAATATTTTAGGCATGATTAGCGAGCTCCCCGGTCACGATTGCGCATGGCATCGCGAATACTAGTATCAAATCCATCGTTTGCACCGCGAGGTGCGGATGGACTGGTCTCAGCGGCCTTGGCTGCAGCTGCAGCAGATGCTGCGCTATTGCCTTCCGACCCTGATGCGCCAGTTTTTTCGATCAATTTATCCAAAGGCAGGTACAGCAACTGGCTGTTCCCCTTGGAGTCAACAATGACCTTCGTTACATTGGTGTAAATTTCTTGCATTGCATCAATGTACAGGCGGTCTTTTGTGACTTTGGGTGCTTTTTCGTACTCAGTCAGAATGGCTTTAAAGCGAGCTGAATCACCTTCGGATTGAGCAACCACGCGTGCACGGTAACCATCGGCCTCTTCCCGCAGACGGGCTGCATTGCCTCGCGCACGTGGAATGACATCGTTGGCATATGCTTCACCGTCGTTTTTCAAGCGCTCACGGTCTTGCCCGGCTTTCACTGCGTCGTCAAATGCCGCCTGAACCTGCTCTGGTGGTTGAACACCCTGAACGGTCACGCTAGAGACCAAAATACCCGTGCCGTACTTGTCGAGAATTTCCTGTATTACCTCGGCTGTATTCAGGGCAATTTGCTCTCGGCCCTCGTACAACACAAAGTCCATCTTGCTTCGGCCAACCACCTCGCGAATGGCTGTTTCAGCAGCCATTTTCACGGACTCATCCGGATCAATGGTGTTGAACAGATAATCGCCAGCATCCTTAAGGCGATACTGAACCGCGAACTGAATGTCGATAATGTTTTCGTCTTCAGTCAGCATCAGGGCTTCACGCAATACCTTGCTTTTCACGTCGTTGCGATACCCGACTTCAACAATGCGCACCTGAGAGGAGTTCACCACCTCATGCGACTGAATTGGATAGGGCAAACGCCATTGAAAACCGGGCATTGAGGTGTGGTGATATTTGCCGAACTGCAGCACCACGCCTTCGCGACCTTCTTGCACGATGTAAAAGCCGCTGGCTAGCCAAACGAGCACAGCAACCACAACAACGGCTGTGAACCCTTTGCCGGCATTTTCCATGCTGGGGCCACCGTTGCCGCCACCAACCGGGCCACGCGGGCCACCACCATTGCCACCCTTCTTGCCGAACAGGCGATTCAGCCTGCTGTTGAAGTCGCGCCACAGCTCATCCAGGTCAGGTGGGCCGTCTTGACGGCCTCCGGGACGGCGGTTGTCTTGATCTTGAGGCTTTGTGGGTTCATCGTTATTTTGATTACCCGATGAATTTCTGCCCCAATCCGGATCATTCATTGACATGCTTGTTCCTACTGCTGAAAAAATAATTGTTGACGTTCAGGCCCACTGCAATTGATCTGACTGCGTGTCTGCACCCCTGCTTTGAGCATAGAAGTTGGCTGCAAGTTCAGTCAAACATTCCCTCAATTCAGGAATGCCAAGCCCATAGCGTGCACTCACCGCCACGGACAAAATCTTACCATTGCCGTCGCGCTCGACTTCCACAGAACGCTCGCAGGCGTCTATTTTGTTCCAGATGATCACCTGCGGAACATCTCCTGCTTCGATCTCGTGCAACACTTTGTTGACTTCATCGATTTGACTGTGCCGAACCTGCGAACTCACATCGACAACATGCAGCAGCACATCGGCGTGTACTGCACTTTCAAGCGTCGCCTTGAACGCATCGACAAGAGAATGTGACAGATCGCGAATAAACCCGACGGTATCGGAAAGTGCCATGTCTATCTTGGGCGCCAGCCAAACGCGACGTGTGGTGGTGTCCAAAGTGGCAAAGAGCTGATCGGCGGCATAGGCTTTGTCGCTTGTAATTGAATTGAACAGCGTACTTTTTCCCGCATTGGTGTAGCCCACAATTGCGACCGTGAACTGCCCTCTGCGTTCACGCTGCCTGCGTTGGGTTTGGCGCTGCTTCTGCAGCTTTTCAAGACGGGTTTTCAACTGTTTGACCTTCACCCCGATCAGGCGACGGTCTGTTTCAAGTTGGGTTTCACCCGGCCCGCGCATGCCGATACCACCTTGCTGACCATACAAATTGGCGTTGCCGCGAACCAGTCGCGAAGCCATGTACTGCAGTTGGGCCAGTTCGACCTGCAACTTGCCTTCGAAACTGCGCGCGCGAATGGCAAAAATATCGAGAATCAGCCCGGTGCGGTCGATCACGCGACGCCCTAGGGCATTTTCAAGATTTCGTTGCTGGGCAGGACTCAAGCTGTGATTGAATATCACCAGCTCGACCTCTTCTGCATCGCAATGCGCAAGTATTTCCTGCACCTTGCCAGAGCCAATGAATGTTGCGGAGTCGGGGGAACGCCGTTTGGACACGAAAACGCCGATCACCTCTGCACCAGCAGAGGTGGCCAGTAGAGCCAGCTCATCGACACTTTCGCGGAACTCGTGTTGACCAAGGTCAAGTGCAACCAGGGAACTACGCGTCATTGCAAACCGCGGAAAAATTGGAAAGTGAAGATAAGTTTACTCCTTCACCTCGGGGGTGAATGTAACTGAACGGCCAGGCACAACCGTTGAAATTGCGTGCTTGTAGACCATTTGGGTTACCGTATTACGCAGCAAAACCACGTATTGATCAAAAGACTCGATTTGGCCCTGAAGCTTGATACCGTTGACCAGGTAAATGGACACGGGTACATGCTCTTTGCGCAGCAAATTGAGGAAGGGGTCTTGTAGTAATTGCCCTTTGTTACTCATAACAGCTCCAGACTGTGTTGATATTATTAAATGTCAGAGCTTTTGGCTCGTCACGCTTAGTTTACAGAAAGCACCTATGGGTGCCAAACGTAAGCTCTTCTTTTGTAGATATGGACACTCTTTTTTCACAATAAGTTCAAATCCAACGCCGAAGAGTGATTCCCGTTGACATCACCCACCTAGCAAGGCGCGAGTTCAAGCCATTGAGACAGGCGGGGCCGACGAATAAATTCTTCCTGAAACTCGGAAAGTCTCGCCGTAGATTGTGGCAATCGGGCTGCCCATTCCGCCGTCAAGGAAGGGTCGTACCACAATGCTTTTGCCACCACTTCTGCACTGATATTGGCCGGGTCGCAGATCAAGGCAAATCGATCATCACCCCTTACAATCGCCAAGAGTCCAATCACTCCATGGTCTATCAGCAAGCTCAGGATCTCGTCCAGTTGATCAGGTGGCACTTTGGCAAACACCCTCAACTCTTCCATGGTCATGCCGGGTTTTTCCTGTTGGCGCGATTTTTCCAGTTCAACCAACACGCTCAAACCTTGCAACCACCGTTCACCGGGGCGGTTGCTGGGGTTCCAGTAGCCGGTTCGGGCCACTGGCAACGCCGCCACGGTGCTAGCACCCAGCAGCACAATAATCCAGCTCACATAAATCCAAAGCAAAAAGATTGGAAACGCCGCCAAAGCGCCATATAAAGCGGTGTAACTTGGGAAATGCGTGATGTAGGCCGCGAAGGCCCGCTTTGAAATTTCAAACAGAATGGCTGCCAGCGCACCGCCCACCAAGGCATCTTTCCAATGTACGGCGCGATTGGGCACTGCGCGATAGATGAATGCAAACGCCAACACGGTCAGGGTAAGGGGTATCAGATTCAGCGCCGGGAACATACCACCAAGAACTGGATTGATGCCACTCATGGACTCGCCAATCAAGGCAGTCGATACGCTGATACTCAAAGCGATCAATACTGGCGCCAAAGACAGAACAGCCCAGTACAACAGCACTTTGTTGATAGTCGAGCGTTGACGCTTCACGTTCCAGATCTGATTGAACACCCGATCCACAGTGAACATGGTGGTCAATGCGGTAATAACCAAGAACACGATACCAATGGCAGTCAGCCCCTTCGCCTTGTCAGAAAACTGTGTGACATAGGTCAGAATGGTTTCTGACAAGGTTTCCGGAAAAAAACTCTCGATCAGATAACCCTGCAACGACGACTGCAAACGGTCAAACATTGGAAATGCAGTGAATATGGCCAATACCACAGTGGCCAGGGGTACCAGCGAAAGCACAGTGGTGAAGGTTAAGCTGGCCGCCACTTGGGGCAAACGTTGCTCGCTAATGCGCTGACTGACCAGGCGGGTAAATGCAATCCACCAGCGCAAATTCAGCGGGGACAATTCCACATCGGCCACACTGAATGCACGACGGGCACCCCGCATAAAACGGGCCCGGCGGGTTTGGCTTTCCTCAACGGGTTTGCCGACGGTTTTGAAACTCTTGGTCTCAGTTGTTTCGGAAGGTGCGGCTGAACTCATGCGCTTCGATACAATAGGGGTTCCAACAGCCCCCATGATAACCCTTAAGCATGATTGAAGTATTGGTCTTGTATTACACCCGCCACGGTACCACCGCACAATTGGCACGTGAAATTGCTTTGGGCGTCGATTCAGTCAAGGGCGTTTCAGCGCGGCTTCGCACAGTACCCGGGGTGTCTGCCAACAGCGAGTCCACAGAGCCAGACATCCCCGCGGATGGCCCACCTTACGCAGAACCGGCAGACTTGAAAGAATGCGCAGGCCTGGCACTTGGCTCCCCGACCCGGTTTGGCAATATGGCGGCCGCGATGAAGTATTTTATCGATGGCACAGTGGGAAACTGGCTTGCAGGTGACCTGATCAACAAACCGTTTTGCGTATTCACCAGCACCAGCAGTTTGCATGGCGGCCAGGAAACCACGTTAACCAGCATGGCCTTGCCCCTGATTCACCATGGCATGTTGTGGCTGGGTATTCCCTATTCCGAACAGGCCTTGCACGACACCACCACCGGCGGCACACCCTACGGCGTGACCCATTGGGCCGGGACAAAAGGACACAACCCACTTTCCGAACACGAAAAAGCACTGGCCAGGGCGCAAGGCGTGCGTTTGGCAAAAGCAGCACTGGCACTACAACACATGGATAAACCCTGATGAGCAGCACCCCCGACATGAATTCAACCCGCAGCAAAGCCTACTGGGCGACCGTAACCAGCCTGTTGGCCCTGATCGCCTTGTGCGTGGCCTGGGAACTGTTTATTGCGCCGATTCGCCCGGGTGGCAGCTGGCTGGTGCTGAAGGTATTGCCCTTGCTATTGGTGGTGCCCGGCATATTCAAACAACGCGTACGCACCTATCAGGCTACTTCTCTGTTGGTGTGGTTGTACTTTGCAGAAGGCGCAACACGGGCCAGTTCCGACCCCGCCCTTGCCTCTCAGTTAATGGCCGGGCTCGAGGTGTTTCTGACCATCGCACTTTTTGCCAGCGTCAGCGTGTTTGCGCGCACTTACAAAGTGCCAAAAACCAAGGTAGCCTGAAGGCATGAACGAATTTCTTGACCAGTTGCGCAAACAGGTGCCGGGCTTGACGGTCAAGACCGACACCACGGACATTGCCCACGCATGCACCGATTGGCGCAAACGCTACCAAACCACCGCACTGGCCCTGCTTGAACCCCTGAACGCTGCGCAGATTCAGGGCATTGTGAAGGTGTGCGACCAATTCGACGTCGCCATTTCCACCCAAGGCGGCAACACGGGGTTGGTGGGTGGCGCCGTACCCACAGCAGAGGGCGACGCATCAAAGCGCCCGCATGTGGTGCTTAAAACTGGTCGAATTCGCGAGGTGTTGAAGCTGGATGAAAGCAACCTGACACTGACCGCCAGCGCGGGCTACACCTTGTATGAAATTCAGGAATATGCAAGTGCCCACGGATTCCTGTTCCCCTTGAGTTTGGCCTCGGAAGGCACTTGCACCTTAGGTGGCAACTTGGCCAGCAACGCCGGTGGTGTGGCTGTGCTGCGCTATGGCAATACCCGAGAATTGTGCCTGGGTCTTGAATATGTGAATGCACAGGGCGAGTTGTGTGGTGACTTGCGAGGACTTCGCAAAAACAACACCGGCTACGACTTGCGCCATTTGTTGATTGGCTCAGAGGGCACACTGGGCATAGTGACCACGGCGTGCATGAAGGTGTACCCTGCCCCCAAAAGCCGTTGTGTGGCCTGGCTGAATGTGGACAACATTCAAGTTGCAGTCGATGCGCTGGGGTTTGTTCAAAGCCATCTGTTTGGCGAACTCAGCAGCTACGAGTGGATGAACGCCAATGCAATTGAGGTGGTTCAAACCCATTTTCCAGGCCGTGCACCCACTGGCCCGGGCGCGGAGGACCATGTACTGGCGGAATTTACCTCTTTGGGCCCCGAAACCGCATTGCGCGAGCAGGTCACCAAAACGCTGGAAGCCTTGCTCGAGGAACTCCCAGGCGTGCGCAACATTGCAATTGCGCAAAGCGGGCGGGAAATTGATACCTTTTGGGCCTTGAGAGAAAACATATCCGAAGCACAGGCCAAAGAGGGCTTGAACGTGAAACACGATGTGGCGTGTGCGGTGTCACAATTGCCTGTATTTCACGATATTGCATTAAATGAAATCGCAGAACATGGGGTTGATGTTCGGCCGGTGTTGTTTGGCCACCTTGGCGATGGCAACCTGCATTTCAACTTGTCTGCACCCAAAGGCAGTGACTCTGCGGAATTTCTGAAACAACACCAAAGTTTGTTAAACACCTTGGTGCATAACGCGATTTTGCAGTGCGGTGGCACCGTATCGGCCGAACACGGCATTGGTCAACTCAAGGCTGAACTGTTGCGGGACATTACCAGCAAAAGCAACTACGCGGCATTCAAAGCAATTAAACAGGCTTTGGATCCAAAGAATCTTCTGAACCCTGGCAAGTTGGTGTTGCTTTAGTGCCTACTCAAGCAGCATGCTTGAGCATTTTCGCCAAAGCGTCTTCAACCACCTGCCAATTGTTGGCTTTCAGCAAGGTTGAATCTGACAACACCTGGCGGTAAAGCCTGCCGCCCGGCTGCCCGTGAAACAAGCCCAGCCAGGATTTCGTAATATTCCGAATGCTCTCGCCTTTGCGCAATTCCTGGTCAGCGTAGGCGCGTAATTCATCAATCACGTTGAAACGAGTTCTTGTATCCGTGGGTTGGCCAATGACTTCATCAAACTGGGCCAGTAGCCAGGGATTGGAATACGCCTCTCGACCAATCATGCAGCCGTCTGCCCAATCCAAGTGGCTTTTGATAGCGTCCACGGTAGTGATTCCGCCATTCAAAATAATTTGAAGATGCGGAAAATGCTGCTTCAAGCGCTTTACAACCTCATAACGCAAGGGTGGAATGTCACGGTTTTCTTTTGGCGACAAACCCTTCAACACCGCATTGCGTGCATGCACAATGAAAGTGTTGCAACCGGCTTCACTCACCTTGCCGACAAATTCGTACAGCATGGTTTCGCTTTCATCGTAATCGAGCCCGATTCGATGCTTCACCGTTACGTCGATTGAGCAAGCATCCCGCATGGCTTTGACGCAGTCGGCTACCAAATCAGGCTCAGCCATCAGGCAGGCACCAAAAGACCCCTTTTGCACGCGCTCCGATGGACAGCCCACATTCAGGTTCAATTCGTCGTAACCCGCTTGTTCGATCCACTTTGCGCACGCTGCCAGATGTTCCGGGTCGCTACCTCCAATTTGAAAGGCGACAGGATGCTCTTCCTCGTTGAATGCCAAAAAACGATTGCGATCGCCGTACACCAAGGCACCTGTGGTGATCATCTCGGTATACAACCAGGTGTGCCGGCTAATGGCTCGATGGAACCTGCGGCAATGCCGGTCGGTCCAGTCGATCATTGGGGCAACAGAAAGTGTTCTGGGTTTGAAAGTCATGGTTTGAATTTTACAAATAAAAAGGGCGAGGCCAAAGCCACGCCCCCTTTAAGATTCAACCTTGCGGCTTACGCTGCGTCGCGGCTGGCGCGCTTGCGCTCGTGTTCCTTCAGGAAACGCTTGCGAATGCGAATATTCTTCGGCGTAATTTCCACCAATTCGTCTTCAGCAATAAATTCAACTGCGTATTCCAGATTCATTTGAATTGGAGGAACCAGGCGAACGGCTTCGTCAGTGCCCGATGAACGAACGTTGGTCAGCTGCTTGCCCTTGATGGGGTTTACAACCAGGTCGTTGTCACGGCTGTGAATACCAATCACCATGCCTTCGTACAAGGCTTCACCTGGTGACACAAACATGCGACCACGGTCTTGCAACTTCCACAAGGCGTAAGCAACTGCATCGCCATCGTCTTGAGAAATCAGCACGCCATTGTGACGCTCGGCAGAACCACCTTCGCGAATCGGTGCGTATTGATCAAATACGTGACTGATCAAGCCAGTACCGCGTGTCAGGGTCATGAAATCACCCTGGAAACCAATCAAACCACGTGCTGGAATTTTGTATTCCAGACGAACACGGCCTTTGCCATCGGGTGACATATCAAGCAAGTCACCTTTGCGGCGACCCAATTCTTCCATCACGCCACCCTGGTGTGAGTCTTCCACATCCACGGTCAACATTTCGTAGGGCTCGCACTTCACGCCGTCAACTTCCTTGAACACCACGCGTGGGCGTGACACGGCCAATTCATAGCCTTCACGACGCATGTTTTCCAGCAAGATGGTCAGGTGCAATTCACCACGGCCTGACACTTCAAATACGGTGTCGTCGTCGGTGTCTTTAACGCGCAGGGCCACGTTGGCTTTCAATTCACGCTGCAAACGGTCACGCAACTGGCGACTGGTTACAAACTTGCCTTCACGGCCAGCCAGTGGAGATGTGTTGACCATGAAGTTCATGGTCAATGTTGGCTCATCAATCGCTGGAATTTCCAGACCTTCTACTGCTTCAGGTGAGCAGATGGTGGTTCCAATGCCGATTTCCTCAATACCATTGATCAGGCAAATGTCGCCAGCTTGGGCTTCTTCTTCCTGAATACGCTCCAGACCACGGAACTTCAGCACCTGGTTGATTCGACCATTAAATGGAGTGCCGTCTGGACCGTTGATACAGGTTACCTGCTGGCCAACCCGCACCGTACCGCGCTTGATACGGCCAATACCGATCTTGCCCACGTAGCTGTTGTAATCGAGCGATGTGATCTGGAATTGCAGGGGACCATTGGGGTCATCATCACGCACAGGCACATACTTCAAAATGGCTTCAAACAAGGGGCGCATGGTGCCTTCGCGCACATCGGGTGTATCGCCAGCAAAACCGTTCAAACCAGAAGCATAAACAATCGGGAAGTCCAGCTGTTCATCGGTTGCACCCAACTTGTCGAACAAGTCAAAGGTTTGATCGATTACCCAGTCAATGCGGGCGCCAGGACGGTCTACTTTGTTCACTACCACGATGGGCTTCAAACCCAAGGCCAATGCCTTGCGGGTTACAAAACGTGTTTGTGGCATTGGGCCTTCTACGGCGTCTACCAACAACAAAACCGAATCAACCATCGACAACACGCGCTCCACTTCACCGCCAAAGTCGGCGTGTCCTGGGGTGTCAACGATGTTGATGTGGGTGCCTTCATATTCAACTGCGCAGTTCTTGGAAAGAATCGTGATACCACGTTCTTTTTCAATGTCGTTGCTGTCCATCACACGTTCTTCGAGCTTTTCGTTCTCGCGGAAGGTGCCAGACTGGCGAAGGAGTTGGTCAACCAGCGTGGTTTTGCCGTGGTCCACGTGGGCGATAATTGCAACGTTACGTAATGCGCGTGTCATAAATTTACCTGAATCAATCTGTCGGGTCGAAGCAAGGCGCCCTTCCCATCCGTTTCTAAAATGCCTGTTCCCATAAACAGGGAATTGCCTTTGAAGGCCGTATTGCTTACATCGGTGTTCACATCCTGCGCGGGGGCTTCTCCGTACACCCGCACTCGCCCTGGTTTGGCGTTGACCAAGTCCAGTGGCAACCGTTGCCCGTGCGAAAACCGCCGCGCAAACTCATTGTTCAATTCAACTTTCCCCAGGCTGCCCAAAAGCGAATCCACCGGGAAAAGCACAGCATCCAAAGCGTCAAAGGGGGTTTCCGATTCACCGAGCACTTTGAGTGCATCCAGGGTGTACGCGCGTTCCACTTTCAAGTCACCAATCGCGGTTCTCCGCAGTTCGGTGAGGTAGCCTGCCGTGCCCAATGCCTTGGCGATGTCTTCGCCCAGGGTGCGCACGTAGGTGCCTTTGCTGCAATTTACTTCCAGCTCAATGGTGCAACCAAGTTCACCATCTTGCTGATTGTGCTCGACTTTAATGACATCCAATTGATGGATCAAAAGGGTTCGAGCAGGTCTGTCCAATTCAATGCCTTCGCGAGCATACTCGTACAAAGGCTTGCCGTCTTTCTTTAATGCAGAAAACATCGGTGGCGTCTGTTGAATTTCCCCAACAAACTGCGCACACACCTGTTTTACCTCAATCTCGGTGATGCTTTCAAGCGCGCGGGTACTGACTTTCGTCAATTCACCCTCTGCATCGCCGGTGTTGCTTGAAAAACCCAGCCGCACTTTGGTTCGGTAGGATTTGCTTGCGTCGATCAAATCTGCCGCAAACTTGGTCGCCTCACCGAACATCAATGGTAACAAGCCGCTTGCCAATGGGTCCAGCGTACCTGTGTGGCCGGTTTTTTCAGCACGGTACAGGCGCTTGACGATTTGCAGGGCTTGATTGGACGAATAACCAGTCGATTTGTCGAACAACAACACACCAGACAAGGCACGTTTTTGCTTTTTAGTCACCGCCACCGTCGCCACCACCATCCGAATCCGTGGCACCACCACCCTCGCCTTTCAGCGCCCGGTCAATGATCTGGGACATTTCAGCCCCACGCTCTACCGATTGGTCGTGTTTGAAACGCAAGGTAGGCACAGTGTGAATGTGCAACTTTTTAAAAATCAAATTGCGCAAATAACCTGAGGAGTCATTCAATGCCTCTTCAGTGGTCTCCGCCGAACCAGTCAATACCGAGAAATACACGGTTGCATAGGCGTAGTCGGGTGTCAGTTCCACATCTGTGATTGTGACAAACCCAAGCCGTGGGTCTCTCAACTCACGGGGGATCAGCTCAGCCAGGTCTTTCTGGATTTGCTCGGCAACCCGAATTCCTCTGGCTGGTGCTTTTTTCTTGTGACGCATACTTTCCTTTTCAAACCCACGCAGCAATTACAGCTGCGTACGGGCCACTTCCTTCACTTCAAATGCTTCCAGAATGTCGCCAACCTGGATGTCGTCGTAGTTGTGCAGCTGCAAGCCACACTCAAAGTTCTGGCGCACTTCTTTGGCGTCGTCTTTGAAGCGCTTGAGCGAGGCCAGCTGGCCAGTCCACACCACCACGTTGTCACGCAGCAAGCGCACACCTGCACCACGACGAATCAAGCCGTCGGTCACCATACAACCTGCAACAGAACCCACTTTGGAGATCTTGTACACTTCGCGGATTTCAACGTTGCCGATGATTTCCTCTTTCTTGTCAGGCGTCAGCATGCCGGTCATCGCGGCTTTGATCTCGTCTACGGCATCGTAAATGATGTTGTAGTAGCGAATATCCACGCCGTTGTTCTCGGCTGTTTTACGGGCGCCTTGGTCAGCACGCACGTTAAAGCCGATGATCACCGCTTTGGAGGCCACCGCCAAGTTGACATCAGATTCACTGATACCACCCACAGCAGCGTGCACAACCTGCACTTTCACTTCGTCGGTAGACAACTTCTGCAAAGCATGTGACAAGGCTTCTTGTGAACCCTGTACATCGGCTTTCAGAATAACTGGCAGGTGTTTAACTTCGCCTTCAGCCATTTGTTCAAACATGTTCTCCAGCTTGGCGGCCTGTTGCTTGGCCAGCTTCACGTCGCGGAACTTGCCTTGACGGAACAAGGCAATTTCACGGGCTTTGCGCTCATCTGGCAACACAATTACTTCTTCACCAGCGGCCGGCACATCGCTCAAACCCTGAATTTCAACAGGAATTGAAGGACCAGCGGATTCAATTGAACGACCGTTTTCGTCCACCATGGCGCGTACGCGACCAAATGCAGAACCAGCCAACACCACATCGCCTTTCTTCAAGGTACCGCTTTGTACCAGCACGGTGGCCACTGGGCCACGGCCTTTGTCCAGGCGGGACTCAACAACCAGGCCTTTGGCTGGGGCTTCGATCTGAGCCTTCAGCTCGAGCACTTCCGCCTGCAGCAGCACTTGCTCCAGAAGGTCGTCAATGCCCAGGCCTGTTTTCGCAGACACAGGAACCATGGGCGAATCACCGCCGTATTCCTCTGGTACAACCGAGTGAGAAATCAATTCTTGCTTGACTCGCTCAGGATTTGCATCAGGCTTGTCAATCTTGTTGATCGCCACCACCAAAGGTACGTTGGCTGCCTTGGCATGGTGAATGGCTTCAATGGTTTGTGGCATCACGCCGTCATCGGCCGATACCACCAGAATAACGATGTCGGTTGCCTTGGCACCGCGTGCACGCATGGCAGTAAACGCCTCGTGACCCGGGGTATCCAGGAAGGTGATCATGCCGCGTTCGGTTTCTACGTGGTAAGCACCAATGTGCTGTGTAATGCCACCGGCTTCGCCAGACGCCACTTTTGCGCTACGAATGTAATCAAGCAGCGATGTTTTACCGTGGTCAACGTGACCCATCACGGTAACCACCGGTGCGCGAGCCACTGACGGCGCTTCAGAATGCGCCACACCAGCTTGTTCGATCATGGCTTCTGGATCATCGAGCTTGGCAGCAATTGCCTTGTGGCCCAATTCCTCGGTCACAATCATGGCCGTGTCTTGATCGAGCACCTGGTTAATGGTGACCATTTGGCCCATTTTCATCAGGCACTTGATCACCTCTGCGGCCTTCACGGACATTTTGTGCGCAAGTTCAGCCACCGTGATGGTTTCCGGCACATGAACGTCACGGATCACTGGTTCGGTGGGTTGATTGAAGTTGCTTTGTTCCTGGTTGTGGCGACTGTTTTTGCCCTTCGGGCCTTTCCAGCCACCCGCACCAGTGCGGCCAACTCCAGTTTCGCCTCGGGTTTTCAAACCACCACGACGGCGGCCCGGCTCTTCCTTGGCACCCGGTGCGCGAACACCTTTGCGAGCACGCCCTGCAGAGTCATCCTCTGCAGCAGTGGCCAACTTCTCAGGCTTTTTAATGGTTGCCGCAGCCTTGGGAGGCTCAACAGGCTCTTCAGCCTTCATGACCTTGGCGGGCTGGGACATCATGCGGTTAATTGCTGCAACTTCAGCTTCCGCGGCCTTGCGAGCGCGTTCTTGGTTCGCACTGGCCTTGGCCGCATCTTCGGCTGCTTTCTTGGCTTTTTGCTCTGCTTTCAGCGCATCGGCTGCGCGTTGTTCGCGGGCCTTGGCTTCCTCGGCACGCGCTGCCTGGGCTGCTTCGTCTTTGGTATCAGTTTCTTCTTCGGCTTTGGCAGGTTTGGCGTTTTCAGCCTTGGCCTGTTCAACCGCTTCATGGGCAAGGCGCTCTTCTTCGGCGCGCTGGCGTGCTTCTTCCTGAAGCTTCAGTTCGCGCTCACGCTCTTGCTCAAGCTTGGCTTGTTTTTCTTTCAGCTCCGCTTCCTGACGCGCTTTCAATTCAGCCTGGCGTTGTGTTTCAGCATCACGGCGGGCCTGTTCAGCCGGATCCAGTTGAGCTTCCATAACGGGCTCGCTTTCACCTGCTTTTTCAGCGCGCTGCACGAATACGCGCTTTTTACGCACTTCAACCTGAACTGTGCGTGCACGGCCACCAGGGCCTGCTTGCTTGATTTCACTGGTCTGCTTGCGGGTGAGGGTAATTTTCTTTTGACCGCTTTCAGATCCGTGCGCCTTTCTCAGGCTTTCCAAAAGCTTTCCCTTGTCCGCTTCAGTAACTGCATCTGCCTCAGAAGTTTTGCTTACGCCAGCAGACTTCAGCTGCTCCAAAAGAACATCGGCGGGCATTTTCAACTCTGCTGCAAACTGTGCGACTGTGGTACTGGTCATCTACTATTCCTTCAAATTCCCTTACTGACCGGACCGAGTGGCCCGATTCGACTCTACTCAATACGGTTTGGATTACTCAAACCAGTGTGCGCGCGCTTTCATAATGATGTCGCGAGCACGGTCTTCTTCAATTCCTGCAATTTCAACCAATTCATCGACGGCCAACTCGGCCAAACCTTCGCGGTCTGAAATATCAGCAGCAGCCAGCTTGCCAACCAAGTCGCCATCAACGCCTTCGATGGACATCAGGTCGCCTGCACCTTCTACTATTTCCTCGCGCGCAATGGCCTCGGTCAACAAAGCATTGCGGGCGCGGGTGCGAAGTGCTTCGACAGTATCGGCGTCAAATGCTTCAATTTCCTGCATTTCAGCGATTGGCACGTAGGCTACTTCTTCAAGGCCTGTGAAACCTTCCTCGATCAGAATGTTGGCCACTTCTTCGTCCACATCCAGCTTGCTGGTGAACAACTCACGCAACTTGCCGATTTCTTCTTCGGAACGCTTGGCCGATTCTTCGGGGGTCATGATATTGATTTGCCAACCGGTGAGATCAGAGGCCAAACGCACGTTTTGACCGCTGCGGCCGATGGCTTGCGCCAGCTCGGCTTCGTCAACCACCACTTCCATCACGTGCTGGTCTTCATCAACAACAATAGATTGAACGGTTGCTGGCGACAAAGCACCAATCACAAACTGGGCTGGGTCTTCGGACCACAATACGATGTCTACGCGTTCACCGCCCAACTCTTGGGTAACAGCCTGAACACGAGAGCCACGAACACCCACGCAAGTACCGATGGGGTCGATGCGACGGTCATGGGCCAATACTGCAATTTTGGCTCGCATGCCGGGGTCGCGTGCAGCACCTTTAATTTCCAGGTGACCTTGCTCGATTTCCGGGACTTCCATGGCGAACAATGCTTTGATGAACTCAGGTGATGTGCGCGACAAAATAACTTGTTGACCGCGCGCCAAGCGATCTACCTTCCAGAGGTAGGCACGTACACGGTCGCCTGGACGCAGGCTTTCACGGGGAATCATTTGATCGCGCGGCAAACGGGCTTCGATACGACCGCTTTCAACGATGGCATCGCCGCGTTCCATGCGCTTGACCTGACCAATGACAATTTTGTCGCCACGATCAAGGAAGTCTTGCAGGATTTGCTCACGCTCAGCGTCGCGAACGCGCTGCAGAATTACCTGCTTGGCGGCTTGGGCGCCAATTCGACCAAATTCAACGGGCTCAAGTTCTTCTTCGATGAAGTCGCCCATTTCGGCTTCTTCGTCATGCTTCAAGGCTTGGTCTAACACCATTTGATAGGCGGGGTCGTAGAAGTCTTCTTCTGTGACCACTTCCCAGCGACGGAAAGTGTCGTAGTCGCCTGTGTCGCGATCGATGGACACGCGAACATCCACTTCTTCATCGAAGCGCTTCTTGGTTGCGGAAGCCAATGCCAATTCGAGCGCACCAAAGACGATGTCTTTGTCCACATTTTTTTCGCGCGCCAACGCATCAACTAATAAAAGCAACTCACGGCTCATTCCAGGGCTCCTAAAACTTTAGATGGGGGACCAGACGGGCACCCGCCAAATCAGTTATTTCAAAATCAAGCAAGTACGGCTCGGCATTTTTTCCGTCGGGAGTGACCAACACTCCCCAGGTTTGCTCTTTGCCTTTTTGCAATACGCCTTTGAACTGTTTTTGATTGTTGATGGCCCGCTTAAACTTCAGGGACACCTCTTGATCCAAAAACCGTTCGAAATCTTTTTTGCGACGTAACACGCGATCCACGCCCGGCGAGGAGATCTCGAGCCGCTCGTAGTTGACATTTTCGACGGTAAACAGGTGGGTGAGTTGGTGACTGACTTTTTCGCAGTCTTCAACAGTGACACCTGCTGGCGAATCAATCATGATACGCAACAGGCCATTGCCCTCACGCTCGATATCCGCAACCTCTAAACCCAGCGAGACAATCACGGCGTCGGCTTCCGTTACCCAGGACTCTGACCACACGCCAGACCATGAATTGCCAACAAACTCTTCAGGATTGATCACTTCGCTTCTTCGCCTTTACTAATTCGCTTGCTTCGTCTTTTAATTTGCTTCAAAACCGCCTTACCAAAAAAAAATGGGCCTGTAAGCCCACTTCATTTGAGACACCCTTTTTGGAGTGGGCGCTCAGGCAGCCTCAGAGAATAACCGAAACTGCCTTTATTTTCAAGTAATTTCCAGCTTGGGGAACTACATGGTGGGGGCTTTCCTGCGTCTGCGCTGCTGCGGTTTCTGGGGCGCGCCGTTTCCGGCTTCGTTGCCTCGACCTGGACCACGCCCTGCTGAAGGCCCACCAGTGCGGGCACCTGCGCCACGTGGCCCGGCGGGTCGCTTTCCCGCACCTGCAAATTTACCGGCAGGCGCACTGGCGTTGCCATTGGCACCCGCCCTGTTGCCATTGCGGTCACCACCATTTCCACGGCGGGCGGAGCCGCCGGCAGATGACAAATTGTTCTGATTGCTCAAAGCCGCCGCCGCTGTCGCACCGGAAACCGTGAGGTAGGTTTGCGTGGGTGTGGTGAAGGCAAGGCCTGGATCAATCAAGGGCTGACCATTGCGGCGTTTGTTGTTTTTCGAGCCAATGTTCTTTTTGTCACGGCGAATGGCCCCTTCTTGGGCGGACTCATCCACCTTCAAGCCCAGGGACTGCATGTACGACATGGCTTCAAGCGCTTCCATTTCCATGTGACGACCACGCTTGAGCGTGGAAGGCATCAAAATGTCACCAAACCGGGTGCGGATCAGACGGCTCACGGTAAGTTTGCAGGCCTCGAACATTCGGCGAACCTCTCGGTTGCGCCCTTCTTTCAAACCGACCTTGTACCAGCGATTGGCGCCCTCGCCGCCTGCGGCATCGACGTAGAGAAACTTGGCAGGGCCATCGTCAAGTTGAATACCTGTCAGCAATTGCTGGCGTTGTTCTTCGGTCAATTCGCCAAGAATACGCACTGCATATTCACGCTGAACTTCATAGCGGGGGTGCATTAAACGGTTGGCCAACTCGCCCGAGGACGTGAACAACAACAGGCCTTCGGTGTTGAAGTCGAGACGGCCTACCGCAATCCACTTGCCATTGGATATTTTGGGTAACTTCTGAAATACGGTGGCTCGACCCTGGGGATCGTCCATTGAGACAATTTCGCCTGCGGGCTTGTGATAAATGAGCACGCGTGGAGGCTTGGATTTGTTTTTACGCTGGATCAGCTTGCCGTTCACACGGACCTGATCGGTGGGCAACACCCGCTGACCCAAATGGGCAGGCTCAGCATTGACCGAAACCCGGCCAGCAACAATCAGTTCTTCCATTTCACGGCGGGAACCCATGCCGGAATCGGCCAGCACCTTGTGCAACTTGGGCGCCAACTCGGGATCGAGCCGCACATTCAATTTGCTGCGATTCTTGCCTGCGCCACCATTTTCTTCAGACTTCAGCCCTTCAACCTGATTCAGTACTTCGCCCCACTCCATGTCGTGGCTCTCGCTGTCGACACTGACAATGACTTGCTCAGGAATCGGGTTGGTATCGAGTGTTTCAGTTGCTTTGCGCTTGTTGGTTCTCATCGTTTTCCGCTGTATCACTGTCATCCACATCAAATGGAATGACTTTTTGTAACTCATCAGCCAGCTGCTGGTCTTTTTCATCGTCCAGTGCAGGCAAATCGCTTAGGCTGACCAAATTAAGGTCGGCTAAAAACTGGGGCGTTGTGGCCCAAAGTGCTGGGCGCCCCGGTGCATCGCGGTGACCGATTGACTCGATCCAGCCGCGATCTTCAAGTGCTTTCATGACCTGGGTAGACACAGTGACACCACGAATGGATTCGATGTCGCCCCGGGTAACCGGCTGCTTGTAGGCAATAATTGCCAAGGTTTCCATGGTAGCCCTTGAGTATTTCGGGGGCTTTTCAGGATTCATTTGCTCAAGGTAACGTTTAACGTCATCTCGGGTTTGAAAGCGCCATCCGGTTTTAACCTGCACCAGCTCCAAACCCTTGTGGGTCCAGTCGCGGCGGATGTCTTCCAATAGCGTTGTAACCACTGAGGCGTCGATGGCATCGTCGAACAGACGCATCAATTCTTTGACCGCAATGGGCTCAACCGAACACAGCAGAGCTGCTTCTAATATGTTTTTAGCGCGCTGGGGATCCATCCAGGCGGACTCACTTTAAGAAATTCAGGTGTTGATAGGGAAATAGTGCCGATTGGTCCTGCAGGCCGAGGTGGCTGTTGCCAGCGGGGTGCAGGGGCGCAGCGTGAAACGAGTTGCGCGACGGGCATTTTATAAACCGATGGCGCATTGTAACCACGTTATCCACCGATCAGCAACCACTTGATCACACAATTAATTTCAAAAAAAACGGCTCACCTGGGCGAGCCGTATCTGAAAGTAACCCATGGAGGGTCGGAGACATTTACAGTGTGCCCCGATTCGGTGCGCTGAACATCCCCACTGTGGCTTACCCCGAGGCTTGTGGAACTTATCCACACTGGGCGGGGAAAACCTTCCCGATTCGCTGTGGATAAAATTTTCAGCCCGTTGATTTTGTGCAGTTTTTGGTTGTTTGATTAAAAACTGAGCATGCGCTCTAGAGACCAACCGCGCTTGCTATTTCAGCTTTCCCAACGATAGCCAACACCCGCTTGGCGGATGCGCTTCCAGACGGCCTCTTTTTCCTCATCGCTTTTGAACAACCACCCATCAACCTCGTCGAGCGTACGACCACAACCCATGCAAACGTCGTCGCCAAGGTTGGTTGAACAAAATCCCACACAGGGGGTATCGGCTTCGGGCCACACGGGCAGGTTGGCGTATTCAGGTTTTGACATGTTGCTACTTTAGTTGGAGTTGGGACGGTGTTGCTTCTTCAGGCGAATATAGAGCACTTTGGTGACGTGTGCGACAACCGAGCCATCGGCGTGGGTAATGTCGACCTCGAATGTGTGCAATACCTTTTCGCCCGTGGCTGCTTTGGACTTGATTTCACTGAGCGTTTGATCATTGACTTGATACACGCCCTTGACCAGTGAATTGCCTGGCGCAATAAAACGAATGTTCGCCTCTTGGTCCCACACATGGTAGTGACTGCCCAAACGCTTCATGAGCACAAGCATGAAGAAGGGGTCGGCCATGGCATACAGTGAGCCGCCGAACTGAGTTCCCATGATGTTTTTATTGCGGCGCGTGAGCGGCATGTGCACTTCAACTTCGTCGAAATTGGCGCTGATGTGATGAACATGAATGCCCGCACCGCGCAATGGTGCATAAAAATTCATGGCCCTGCGCATGAACTCGGGCTTGTTTGAAAGGTCTTTCAGAAATTTTTTAAACATTTTTTGCTGCGAATTTTTCTTGTGGTTTCAGTAGGATAAAGGTTTTTGAGGGGATGTTTGTGGGTTGAACTGCGTTTGTGCACTTGCACACAAGGCGGAAACCCGCTATAGTTTCGTTCTTACCAGACGCGGGGTGGAGCAGTCTGGCAGCTCGTCGGGCTCATAACCCGAAGGTCGTAGGTTCAAATCCTGCCCCCGCAACCAAATACTCAGAAAGGTCAATCACTTAGCGGTGATTGACCTTTTTGTTTTGTGACATTAAATGCCGGTTTCGGGCGGGGTGTTTGTCACCTAGTGTGAAATTTCAGCTTGAGCGAGTGCCAAAACAAATTCGGGCAATCGATACAAATAACCTTCCATCGACTAATCGAAGGCAGGCTAATAAATCATACACCGCCCCAAATCTGAGCGAGAAAATACAACAAGCAAACCCTTCCGATACGGGCTCGGTCTGTAATCAATCAAAAAGCATCGGAATGGTGTGCCCTTTCTTTGGAAAGGCCCTATCCAACATATCAATAAACTGCTCCCAAGTTGAACAAGCCCTCATGAAACCAATTACCGCATGTAAATGTTGGGCAAGCGCGGTATGACCCACATCTGTTGATAACCACTGGTGATGACGCGACTTCCGCCCACCATCTTCTTTGGGGTTCAGTCTTTCTAGCTCATCGACCAAACCCGGCGCGAGCCTCTCGTAAATAACATCAACAGTGTATTTACCCACCACACCAGGCCGAGCAACGGAAGTTGGGTCAAAAGGCCACCCTTTCAACCTAAACATTTGCTTATAGAATTCATCAGGAAAGCGTTTCGCCCAAGCTGCCAGCTCTTTGGCAAGATAGCGATCGAGAATCGCCTGAAGCGCCTGCTTATCTCTGACTTCTTGATACCCCGTTGCTTCGTCAACTAAAGCAACTACGCCGATATGAGCGAGACCTCGCATAAGGATTTCCGCTCTTTGAGCTTTATCTCGTTGTTGCTCCTGAAGAACTCCGGCGTCACGAGCACTCAACCAAATTTCACATGCTGTGGGCAAAATGGTCGCATCGAACCCGACAACCGTTTTTTTACCATCGATGTAAGTCACTGGCTGAAGGGGCCCATCTAACATTTCTTTTGAAATGAACGGCTTGAGCCTCTCGGGAGCCAAAAATATTGGTGTTAGGGCACCGTTAGCGGACGACACCTTTTTCAGTCGTTTTGAAGCACCACTTCTAGAACCGAGGAGTGCGTTGGTAATCCCATTTTCCGTCAAAACTCTACGACCATCCTCAAGCACTGCGCAGGGAATCGACACATCACCAATCGTAACGTCCCCACGATGCGTAGCTTTTGGAGCACCCCATCTCGCAGATGCAGCAACTTTTGCGATTTGACTTCGCTCCTCCGCTGAAAGTTTTTCAGATCTAGCTAACCCGCCGACAACCTTTGATTCATCTTTCATCATGCTTGCATTTTCCTTTTATCTATACTTGCATTTGCAAGCATACCAAAATTGTAAATGCAAGCAAGCATTTTATTTACTCAAGGGTAAATCAGAGGTTGCTTTAGCCACAACCACCGACGGCGTATCAAGTTGGTTAATCCAACTTTTTAAGGAGGTCATCCCTTCTTAAGTGCGTGTAACGCTCAACAATCGTGGTTGTGAGTTGCCCCGTGATTTCTTTGACCTCGAACACAGAAAGGCCACGTTCAATCAAGCGTGAAACCGCCTCATGCCGCAGATCATGCAAACGGAAGTCAACAATGCGAGCTCGCTTCACCGCAGTGCCGAACGCACCCGTGATCGCGTCAATTTGCACGGGGAAGACACGCTCCCCAAACGACAACCCTTTCAGGTAATCGAGTTGTTCCAGCGCCTTTCTCGACAACGGCACAAAACGCCGCTTCCCATTCTTGGTTGCATCCAGGCGTGCCCACCGCTGCTCAAAATCAACATCAACCCACTTCAGGTTACCCAGCTCACCACGACGCATGGCAGTTTCAACGGCAAGAACAACATACGGGCGCAACCAGTAGCTTGGATGCTCATCACATGAGGCCAACAAGACCTGAAACTCTTGTGGGGTTAATCGACGAGACCTGGCGTTTTGAATGCTGGGCATTCGCACACCTTCGGTTGGGTCGAGCAGCTTGCGGAAGCCCCACTCATACTTCGCGGTTTTGAACACTGCTTTGATCACTTCCATGTATCGCTTCACGGTGGCGGGCGCATAACCACTTCCTACCAAAGCATCGCGAAAATCAGCAATGTGCATACCCTCAATGTCTTCAAGGTTGCGGTTAACGAGTGTGGGATAGAACCTGATGATCAAATCGATCCTGCTACGCTCGGTAACGTGCCCCTTCTTGGTTGGAGTCACTACCTCCCGATAACGGAGCATCGCAGCCTTCAGGGTAGCAACTTCCAGCAAGCGCTGACGTTCGGGCGTAGCTCGCCTGAACTCAGCTTCCATTTGCAAACCCCATTTCAGGGCTTCATGGTATGAGTCAAAGGTAGATGAGATTCCTTTGTGCCCTGCGATGCGGACACGTGACAAATAACGGTTGTTTTTTTGAACGATAGTGGGCATGAGGCCTCCTTAAAAGTTGTCAGTCACATATGTGATGATTGCCTTATTGGAGAGGCTCTTAAGCTGCTAAATCACCGGGAGACAAGCCACGGCCATTGCTCGCGGCGGCTCATAACCCGAAGGTCGTAGGTTCAAATCCTGCCCCCGCAACCAAATTTTTATCATCAAAACCAATCACTTAGCGGTGGTTGGTTTTTTTGTTTTCTGAGCCAACAAGGGCCATAAAAAGAAAAATGAAGTATCAAACGAAAGTGTCTAGGTAAAACGAGACGATTCACTTGGTAATAATCTCTAAAACCGGTGCGTTCGAGACGACCTTTATATCGCCCCCCCACGTTTTCAACCACCACGCGAACTGAGGGGTCATGGCTACTTTGGCATTCAAAATAATCTTTCCGTCAGCTTGTTCAAATGACTGATCTTCCGATAACTTCGATTCCAGAAGATATTTATGCAGCAAAGGGCTGATCTCCGCACGAACATTGATAATCTGTCCGCGACCAAAATCGGCAAATCCGTCCTCGACATATTTTGCCAAACTGAAATCCGTGGGTTTAGCGGTTTGAACAAACGTACGCTCTGCTTCTTTAATGCGATTCAGTGCGATCAACCTTAAATCGTGATGCCCTGAAAACGTCACCACGAGATATGACATCCAACCCCGTTGAATCATGCCAAGAGGGTTGATTACGTGTTCGGCTGGCGTGTCGCTTTTGATATTTAAATAGCTTATTTTGATCTGCTCATCGAATAACAAAGCCTCGTAACAAATCGTTTTAACCGCATCGTCTACCTTGGGTGGAATCAGGTGCTGAGAGGGACTTTTGATCGCGACTTTTTCGCGCCAACTTACGAGTTGGTTGGAAGATTGAGCTGCGTTAAGTGTATGTTCAGCTTCCACTCTTAAGCTCATTAGTGATTCGGAAACGACATTGGGCAGCAGGTCGATCAGGGTGTCTGCTGCCATCACTGTTAACAGAGCGTCGCTTATGCTCATTCTTGGAGCATGGAATCCGTTGGACTGCTTTGACCAACTCCAAAGGTGCGGGTGCTCAGAATCGTCGACAACCAGAGGGAAGCCAGCCTCGACCATACTGTTCACATCACGCTCTACGGTACGCTTGGTGACTGTGTATCCACATTCCTTAAGTTTGGTACACAAGCCTTTGGTGGAGATTGCGGCTGGCTCTTTGGGAATGAGTTTTAACATCTCCCAATGTCTAAGCAATGTACCGCGAGATTTCTTGGGCATGGTCAAGTTTCCATTCCGAGTATCACTTGCCCCGATCGCACCAGGTTCAGCGCGATGCCATATTCAGGCAATAATTTTTGATAAACCTCAAGCTGCGATCGATGGGCTGCCCAAACATCATCCAAGACTTCTATTTTTGAATCGGTTTTGTGATCAATGATGAATTTGACCTTCTCTCCCGTCGCAAGCAAATCGATCGAACCAACCGCTATTGTTGAATCAGTTAACTGACCAATTACTGGCACTTCAACGGAAATTGAGCGGTCGATTCCTGCCGATTTAAGGTTATCTTTCAGATAATGTGCGTGTAGCCAAATCTGTTCGATCTGTTGTGAAGAAAGAAACTCACTCAAAGCACCTTCTAACCGGCTTTTGTAAGATTTAACAGAATTTTTGCCCGACATCACTAGCTCAATTGCCCGATGTATCAGGGTTCCGAGCTCGTTCGCCCGTTTGTGATACCCAAGATCAATAGGCTCGCTCACCTGCACCGCGGTAACCTGAGCTTTGTTATTCGTCTGGGTGTTTTGCTGCCTCTCATGAGCAACCACGGATGGATTTTGCTGAGCTGAAATCCTTGGAGTTGAGTAGGTATTGAAATCCAATGCGCGACGCCCTATTGCGAGTTTTGCGTGCAGAACCAAATCAAGATCATTTTCCTTAGGTTCGCACTGATATTTGACGCGGTCGATTTCAGCATCAAAGGAACTCCCCAATATTTGAACCGAGTTTTCAGCAACCTGAACATCACACAGATCTTGCAATATCTGAATTCGTTTTTTTATTTTCGCCTTTGAATCCAAATGACTTGGCAGCCACTCCAAAACCAGCTGCTCCCGCGGCCGCGACAAGGCTACGTAGAGTTCACGCATTGCGACTTTTTCAGCTTGACGGCGCAATGGTTCAGCCATCAATTCTCGCTTTGACTCAAGCGCTACTTTGGGGGTGAATTCAATTCGGCTATTTTGAATTAGTTGAGAGAAGTCCGCAAAGTCAGAATATCCAATACCTGCTGAAGGAAGGTCCGCTTTAGGACTTTTATCCATGCCACACACAACCACGATGGGCCATTCACGACCTTTGGACTTGTGCCAGGTCGTCAGCTCTATCGCATCCGTGTCGCTGTAACTTGCCTTGGGGCAGGAGTCCTCATTTCTATTTGCTTTGAGAAAATGAAGCCAACCAATGAAGGTACCAATTCCCTGTCCGTGAAAACCAGCCGAGGCAAGTGTCTCTGCGGGCGCAGACGAAAACTCTTTGGCCAATCCGATCAATTTGATCAAATTGGCACGTGCTTGAGAAGCGTCAGGCCAAGTCGCTGCCAGATCAAATAAACCCGTTTCCTCAAGCATCAACTCAACAATGGTTTTAATCGGTAGCGTGCGGTGGCTATCCCTTAAATTTTCCAAAGTATCAAAAACAGGTAGATGGATGCCCTCACCCAGCAGCTCCAATTCCAACGCTTGCTGCAGATCCATTTGTCCGAAATCTGAACAGGCCAAAAACAATCGTGCGTGCTTGTCTTCGGGATTGGATAATAATTTCAGGAGTTGCAAGCAAATTTGAATTTCAGCGCTCTCAAACCACTCCTGCCTTTCGACATTCACTGAAACACCCAGCTTCTCGAGCTCTCTTGCGTAGACCCCCAACATACCGTTGGTTGGACAAAGTATGGCGATGTCAGAACCTCGGATCGCACGTGCATTAACCGATTTTCGGTCGATCACTTCAATACCGGAATTCAACTTACGCTTGAGAATTTTTGCCAACTGGTAGGCGTTCCACTCGCGCTCAGAGGGATGAACTTGAACCTCATCGTCTACCTCTTGATCACTCGAGCGTCGATTGGACTTCGGTTTATCTTCCATCACAACCATGTGAAACGGAATTAGCGAAGATGTAGTGCCTTTAGGCCCAAGTGGCTCATAAGAGGTATTCATACCCTCAGCAGAACACAGCCCCTGGGTAAAACTATTGATGATGTCTAAAAGTGCAGGTTGAGAGCGCCAATTGCTCTCAAGGCTACTGACCTTTGCGGCTGGATTCACCAACAACGCTTCAAACAGCCGAGGGTCGGCACCCTGGAAGCCCATAATGCTTTGCTTGGCATCGCCCACTAAGATTGACGGAATACCGGCTCCGATTAGGTGCCAAAGAAATGCGAACTGGATCGGGTTGGTGTCCTGGAACTCGTCAACCACAACCATGCGAATCGTATCCGCAAGTCGGGTTTGAAGTTCGTGCTGGCGTAAAGCAATCTCCGCTGAAGCCACCATGTCGGTGTAATCCATGAGCTTTGCTTCTTGCTTTCGCTTTGCATAACCATCTAAAGTTTGGCCAGCCCCATTGATCAATCCCGCAAGCTGTTCCCTACTTTGCCTTAACGGACCGGGGTGAATGACCAAAAGCTCGTTTGCCGCACTAACTACCGCATCAGCCAATTCTTTGTATCTACTGTAGTTTGGAGCTTTGGCTGAACCCTTAAAAGTAACTTTTAACTTGCACAGCTGTCCCCAAAGAGCCCAATCTGTCAGAAGTGGTTCAAATTTAGCGGCCGATTCCAGTGCTCTATACGACTCTCGAAAATCAGCCACAGGTCCAGCACCCGTTACTCCAAATGACTCAACAGGGCAAATTGGAAATTGATCGAGCAAAGCCTTAACGTGACAGTGCATGATCTTGGCTAGGTCATTTTCTGTGCGATTGGTCTCTGTTGGACCATAACAATTCTCAAGCCACGATAAGCTTCGAGTCAGAAAATTTGGGTCCGCTTGCTGACGCCCAGTACTTCTAAGTAAATCAATAAAAGACTTTAATTGAGATCTGAAGGCGTCCTCAGCAGAAACGAACTTGCTCCCCCTTCTAGTAATTTTGTAGCCGAACTGATCCAAATTTTCAGTCATTTGAATGAGCGCGTCTGAATCAATCATTGAGGCACGAATAAGTTGTGTTTGTTCGTCCTCATTGAGCATTCGGGTACTCAATGGAGTACCAAGATCAAAAGCAAGCTCTTTGAGCAACCGGTTTCCAAAAGCGTGAATGGTCGAAATGTATGCATTTTCAACCTGTTGTGCAGCTTCATACAAGCCTGCACTCAAAAGCGCAGCCCTGATCCTGGTCTTGAGCTCTGAAGCGCCTGCTTCAGTGAAGGTTACAGCGACTAATTCTGTTGCGCTTAGCTCGCCAGAGCTAATTTTACCGAGCAGAGTTTCGGTCAGCGTGTGGGTTTTACCACTGCCAGCAGAGGCCGAAATAATGTTGAGTGACTGATCCATTATTCTTCCTCCTCGTTGCTTTCATCGCCCAGATCGTTCACGATCCCGAGCTTGATGAGCGGTGAGGATTCATACACATAACCTCCGAACCCCTGCTTTTGAAAATTACGCATTTCTGAAACCTTGATAGCGGGAATAACCCCTTGCCGGAGTTCGTCAAAGCGCGTTTTAAGAAGTGTCATGGCAGCAGATGAAACATCTTGGCTCCACGGCATGGCTTCGCCGTCTTCAGAAACAGGCTCGATGGAATGCCATCCATTGATGGCTTGCTGTGGCACGAAATTCGAAGTGGCGAGACGATCTTTTAATGTGAAGTAGACAACCCCATTGAGCTTCTTAAGATTGGCATGCTTGGCCTTTCCCACATCTTTAGGATTCTTTGGTCCCCCGGAATGCAGCATTTGCTCATACAAACTGGCCTGTAAATCCAGACGTGCTTTCATGCGCTTTTCGTATTTGTCGGCTTTTGCAGTTTTAAAGTCCACCACAAGTACCCCAGAGTCGGGCAAAGCGATGACACTGTCTGTTTGACCATGTATCGGGTGACCATCAAAAGTGCCCTGAAGCCACAATTCAGGGGCTACAACACGCGCATTCAAGCGCTTGAGTAGCTCAGCCCAATCAAGTGCAGCTCGCCGAATAATACTTAAGAGATTCTTGCGTTCCACTTGCCAAATCGCAGTGGTGAGGAATGGGGCTTTCTTCTTGATCGCCTGTTCAAATAAACCTGAAACCTTGAACTCAATTATGGCCTGAGATGGAATAACGCCTTGTTCAACAGCGAATAATTGTTCCATCACGTCATGAGCGATTAGCCCGCTTGTCAATGGAGTAAAGCCGTCAGGCTCCCACACTCGATTTTCTGCCCCAATTTGCTTGAGTAGCCAGCCGAGAGGGCAGATCAGTAGATCATCCAATGCGCTGGGAGATTGTGATTTCAATGAAGTGACAGTCTCTCCAGTCACCTCATCAATCGATGATTTGGTCCACATTGACAGAAGATCAGTGTCCAAACGAATATCTTTAGAAGTGGCAACAAAGCGCTCGACAGGTAGAACTGGTAAAGGGCTGTATTTCAGTTGCTCAATTTGCTGTTGATCGATCTCGTCAGTGATATCGAGAATCAGTTTTTCTGGTGATCCGGTCTCCCCTGCAAGGAGCGAGAAATCAACTAGGCTGTCTGAAGGTTTTAACCCCTTGCCCATTTCATCAAAGGCAGGGCAAAAGAAGGTAACCTTCTTCTCCACACAGTTGAGCTGTGTGATGAACAAGCTACGTGCTTGAGCGCGCGTATCCATCGATAACGCTAGAGTTGTCCAATTCTCCTTGAGTTTGTTCCATTGCGCGTCGGACAGCACGGCCGGATTATTAAAATCTGGGGGAAAGGATCCTTCCGAAAAATCCACAACAAACAAGAATTTAACGGGTCTCCAAGCGTGCTTTTCTTCGTACAGAACAGTCACGCCATCGACAAAGGGGCCAATCTGTTTCTCAACTTGCAGTGGCGCTATTGGGATTAAACTGCGAATTGCATCAAAACCAAGGGCCAGGTTCCCCGCTGCTTGAATCGTTGTATCAAACAAATTTTTCGTATTTTGTTGTTGAACTTCGTTGATCCCATCAAGCTTAAGGATGGCAAATATCTGCTTCAGAGCACTTGCAAGCTCAGATCTCTCAATACCTTTAAACAAATCTGTGACAGCTCGCCAATTCCCTGGAAACTCTTTTGGGACTTTGACGGAGAAACCATATTGATCCAAACCATCGGCCAAAGAGCTACCGATTTTTGCGCTCCATGGCAAAAGTGGATTGGTAAGCAGAGATTTTAGTGACAACTTCGGACTTGCCCCTTCGAGAGCCAAGAGGATGCTCGAAAGCAATTCACCAGCCAGGTTTCTCTCAAAATCAGTCCACTGCAGGTTTGCCAGCGGCACGCCAAACTTATCGAATAGCCGAGCAAGATGATTATGCGATTCGAATTTATGAGGAAGCAACAACGCAAAATCAGCGTAACGCAAAGATGAATCCAAAACTATTTGCTTTTGAATCATGCCGAGGATGATCTCAATCGATTCGAGCCGATCCCTACAGCGAAGCCATTGAAGTGTGTTATCCCTCTGATTCCAAGGAGGGCTGATGTTTTGATTGGGCCTAAATAAATGGCACGCTGCGGTTCTCAGATTACTTCCGCTTTCCGCCCTGGGTTTGTTATAGCCTTGAACAAACTCCTCAAATGCCTTTTGATATTCACCATGTAACGCTTGGGTTTCTTCGTTAAAGAGACAATTCGTGGAGAGTCTGTTCAGAAGACGATCGATCAAATTGCTTCTTAATGGATAAAGTGACGATGTGATAACTTGGATGGGTGTTACGGGTGGATCAGCGCATTCAATGATGCTGCTTATTTTTTGCAGCTTGGGGGGTAAGGCTTTGGCTTTCTCTGATCTTTCGAATAGTAATTGAAGATCAACCAAACGCTGTTTTGTGATCAAATCTTTGGCCTCATTGCCCCAAACACAGCTCCCTGCCCCTTTCTCTGTATCCAAAATTTTAAAAATTGACTCAGCTAGTGCATTCTTCACACCTACAGGATCGACATTGAAAGACTTTTGCCAAAAATACTTCGAATCATCTGAGGTATTTAATGAACTCAAAAGCTCAAAAAATCGATCTATTGGCCCGGAATTTAATTCAGGATCTAAATTCAGGAAATGTTTTTGATATGCACATTCAATCAATTGATCGACAGTGCCTACTTCTGCAAGGACAGTTCCGAAACTAATAGCAAGGTGGCGTCTGAGAGCCCGAGTAAACTCGGAATCGGGACAAAGGAAGAAAAAGTGTGGGGCGGAATAGTTTGTCTCAAATGTCATTTTTGGCAATTTTTAGAGTTATGAATTGATCTTGACACACTAATGAGTTCAGGAACAACTCGTATTACTGGGCTATAGGTCTTGTCATCAAAGCTGCGGTGGACCTTCATTGATGTGTGCTACTGGGATCATTAGATCAAGACTGCTGGCAAAGACAAATCTTCCGGAAAGGCTAAAAACAAAGCGTGTATCGATAGTCGTGAAATAAACAAATTGCCCAATAATTTGGCTGGCTGGTTCTTCTGTAAGTTCGACCGGTAGACGAAATTCCTTTACTATTTGCCCGTCGGCCGGTTGATAAACGATCGTTGTAGGGTCCTTCAGTTTGAACATGATTTGTCAACACAGTGAGCCGGAACCATAATCATGGCTTGACGTGCGACGTAATGTGTCGCACGCAATAATTAAGAAGGATAGAAAACAAATACACTAGGTGGGAGAGCCAGCATCTTGTGGTAAAAATTATTTGGGGTAGCCCACGCAACTTTTAATCTAGGTCACTTCACATGGGCATCAAACTCCCCACCTCCAGAATCGCAAACGCTCAGCCAAGCGATTTAATTCTTCAATACATCTCGATTGGAAAGAAAATTATTGAACTATGGAGCCAGGCGGAATTTAACAAAGGCAGAAAAGTGAATGACACAGTTGCGACTATCATCCGGGATTGCAATGGGCTCTTGGGATGTGCGGGTAATTTCAAGAATGGATGCTTGTACCGGGAAAAAAAGCTAGAAGAAAAGTGGACACCAAAGAAGGGGCAACCGCCAGTAATCTGTGACCACGCTATTCCTGTATCTGAATTAGTAAAACTGTACTCACAGAAAAACATTCCACTCCAAGAGCTCATTTTTTACCCGGTTGTGCGGATCAGTAAAGAAGCGAATGACAAGCTCACCATGGCTGGATTGGCAAAAAAGGGTAATAAACCAGATCTTCCTCTTAGTAGGTATTCAAAAATTGATTTAAAAATTTTGACCCATTTCGGAGAGGAGATCGATCCAAAAACGTGGACTTTTGAACAGCACATGAATTTGGTCAGGAGTACACCAGAATTGAAGACAATCATTGACGCACTTCGAGGCGAGTCGCCCACGTGAGGGTAAAAAGTGCCTAGTGAAAGCTAGGGGATTCAAGCAGCAGCAGTGCAGAACTCTGGGAATAGTTATATCTAAGATATAGAGCGTTAACAGTTAAACGCTTGGATTTTAAGAGCCATCTCATTGGATAAGACTTAATTTGTGGGGACAGAAAGATCCAATTTTCCAGCTTTTTTCTGCCTCAGTTCCAGTGTCTTTGATTCAATCTGAAGATCCTGAATTGCCATGAGGCCATCTGTATTGAATTGAAAGCTCTCTGGGCACGGGCCAGCGCAGTCGTACACATAATCGATGTTCAACTCAAACCGCTCAAATTTTGGCTCACCTTGATACGCCTCATAGTGTTGATAGATGTCAGCACGAGAAAATCGACCCTCAGCCTTCTGCGAACGCACAATCAGCTTGGGGCGGTCTTTTCCATAGAAATTACCGATATCCTTTAACACCCTAGTGGTGAAGTCTTTGCCATGCATTTCGTCTGACCAAACATATGCCTTTGCAGACACCTCCGCCATCTTTGGACATAAGGTTCTCTGATTGTCGAGTTTGAAACAGGGGTTCCCGGCGAACGAAAAGTCGAGATCTTTTTTTAGGGACATGACTATGTTGAGCCTGAGTTCGTTCTTGTCTTTTGAATCCAGATACATGGGCACCACTGGAACACCCAACATGCCAACTGAGGAAAATCGAAGAGTCGGAGCAAGAGAAACTTTCAAATCAACAGCATCGGTTTTTACAGAGTGAAAGACTTCCGTGTTTGAACCTGAGGTCGAATAAATGTCGTTGACCGCATAGGTGGAGCATCCGCCGATGAGCAACACCAAGGGGACCCAACAGAACTTTAAACGACCTTTCATGAGTTTTTTCTCTCTTCCTTTATGTTCATCTAAACCTATAGTGGTTAGATTTCTGATCTGTCCACATGACCCCACCTAGGAGCATCTTATTGATTAGGCCCAATGGGCACCACTCAAATCTCAGTTCAATGCTGATGGGGCGCTCTGATTCTGAACACGGATTTTCTATTTTATCTATGTTGCATGAGAACTCTACAGAGCATTCAGAAAGTTCGTTTGGTTAGCACAGGGAACGACTCAAGTGCTATCTAAGGCGCAACGGTGCAGTCTCCTTCACTGCCAGTAAAACGCCAACTAACAATGATCCGTGTTTGAGGATCAAACTCAAAAAAATACTTACAAGTACCTCTCCATTTATATTCATTCTCAATATTGCCGTTCGATAGATTTCTGACAGTTGTTGGTTTTATGTAGAGCTTTGACCAAATGGCTGAATCTAAACTTTCCCCCAAGCTAGATGCCATATGTTCTTTAAAATTCTCATGCGGTGTGAGCGTAGTGCAAGACGACAACATAAGCAGAAATGTATAAACAAAGAATTTCCAGTTTTTATTTTTCATCTCTTTAATTTTTAACCCTCACTGCATCACCCCTTTCTCTATACAAATTTTTTATTTCCCAACATGGCTCGAATCAAAGTTTAGTAATAGCCGAAGGCACCATCAGAGTTAAAAATTCGGGACTTTGCATCCATTCAGGGCTTTTCATGGATTCCGATGGACTGATTCACAGTTGGCTACTGAAAATTGCCGTGGCGAATGGCTGCTAACAAATCCGCTACTACCCCTTGACCCACAACGGTGTCGAAATAATCTGCCGGACGCACTCCACCAAGCGCGTCATTTGGACTGAAAGCCCAATCGCCAAGCCATCTAGCAGCATCAAATCCAACAGGATCACCACACTCTTCCACCAAGTTTTGTACCTGGCCAATCAACAGGTGAATTCCAATAATCTGGTTAGATAGGCTCTTTTTCTGGTTGGTCGAACCTTTGGATTTGATCGAATAGACCAACGATAGGGGCACACCCAAACTTCGAGCCAAATCAGCCAAGCTGACTCCCATAGCCTGGGCTGTGTCATAAAAGTACCCACATGGAACTCCCGCTCTGATCAAGCCAACCCGCTCGAACAGAGTGGATTTATAAACAGAGCTGAGGTAACTGGAAAAGCTAACCGTTTGAAATGATGATTCGGGCAACTGTGACTCCATAAAATGGGGGTTCGCCCGATTCAATTTATCTGATCTGGATGAAAAAGACAGCCCCCAAAACGTGGCCTGAAAAAGTCGCGCAACTATAGGCAGACGGCCTCCCAAGAATTGCAGAAATTCATTGGTGATGATGCAGTCGATTTTTAAAGCCTGAAGGTCAATTCAATCCCTTAAAAATTACCAAAGCGGAGAAATTGAGTGCGTGTGCCCAGGGGGGCACCTTAATACAATAGGACTAAAGCGATCTAAATTGGCACCCCAGAGAATTGCTGGAAAGCCAGCACTGGCGTAGCAAACGCCTCGATTTATCCCGATACTTATCGAATTTCACCGCTTGTGATCGCTAAAAGAGAAAATACTCATAACCAAGGTCGTAGGTTCAAATCCTGCCCCCGCAACCAAATACTCAGAAAGGTCGATCACTTAACGGTGATCGGCCTTTTTGTTTTGTGACAAAAAATGTCAGTTTTTTAGATTGACATGGCATGTAATTAAATTTGAAATCACTGCACCCTCTTACCAAATATTTCCGGGAGTGCAGCCCTTGAACAAGCAAATTGATCTGTACTTTGACTTCTCTAGTCCATACTCATACCTGGCTGTCGCAAGGATCCATAGTCTCGTATCAAGCAATGACATCAAGGTTCAGCTAATTCCTGTGGTGCTTGGCGCAATTTTTAACAGGCTAGGTTGGCAATCCAGCCCCTTTCTGGCTCAACCCAGAAAACTTGCCTACATGTGGCAAGACGTGAAACGCCAAGCCAACAAATATTCAATTGAATTCCAGCAACCAACCCAGTTCCCGATCGGAAGTATCTTGTCAGCGCGGATTGCCACAGCGTTTTCGGATGCCCCATGGCTTCATTTGTTCTGCCTAAATGTATTCAAAACCTACTTCGTATTCAACAAAGATATTTCCATTCAGGAAACTATCCAGGGAATTCTCGTGCAAATGGGCCTCGACCCTCAGGAAATACTTTCACTTGCAAGTAGCCAAGAAACCAAAGACCGACTGAAACAGATCACTGAGCAGGCCGATCGACTTCAGATTTTTGGTGCTCCAACTTTGATTGTTCGTGATCAACTTTTTTGGGGGGATGATCGACTGGAAGACGCAATCTCATTTTGCTTGAGCGCGGAAAAAGCGGATTAAAGTCCAAGCACCCCAAAGATTTGCTGAACCACACCTTGATTGCTCCAGTGCAGCTCAATCCTGTGCAGGAATGGCGGTTTGGCGGGGAGGATGGAAATGTGGCTGTAAGGCTTGAACCCAAACTAATCACTTCGACCAATGATTCAGCGATTGAAGCTGCGGCAATGGGTTTGGGTTTGACGTGCGTGTTGTTTTAACCCAGATTGTGGGGTTATTGAACCGCCCCCTCAAACCCCAAAAGCTCCATAAAAACTCCGGGCTTTTTGTAACCCATGATCTTCTTGCTTACCTCGGGTTTGGGCCCCAGCACCAGCACAGCCGGGGTGGCAAACACACCCAGCTTTCTGGCCAACTGTTTTTCAGAATAGACCGTGCCGTCAATCCAGTTCACTGGCAAGTCGCCACGAACATTAATCGCCACAACATCAAACTTGCTTTCGATCAATTCCCGGTTTGCACCTTGCGTAAAGTTTTCCTGAAGCAGATAAGCACAATAAGGGCAGTCGTCAAGATGAAAGAAAATCAACAGCTTTTTTCCCCGTGACTTTGCATCTTGAATATCAACAGGAATTTCAAGAAAAGTTTGTTTGAACCAATTGGGCAACTCGTAATGCATGGGCTTGGGTTCGATTTCGCGAGCCAAGGCTTGCGACGAAAACACCAAACAAAATGCAACCAACAAAACGCGGCAAATGGGGTGACTTGCAATCAATTTCATAAGTGAAGTGAGTAGGCAATCAGTTCAATCAAACTCAAAACAATTGTTTAGAAAATCCCGTCAATCGCATCCACCACAATGGCTGTACCCACCGCAATTAACAACAGGTCTGTGCCCAATTGAACATATTTGTGGTTCAAGGGTGGTACGGGCAAGCGAATACGCAATTCATTGGGAATGTCGTAATAGCGAACACCGCTGCCCAAGGCGCGGCCTTTTTGCCACTGTTTGGCTTGCCCTGGGGGCTGGCAACCATTGCCTTTCTTGGCCAGCCCGGGTGGGCACTTGCCTTTGGCGACCTGGCCACCGTAGTAATCCCGCACAATGCGGGTTTCAGTGCTGCCAAAGTTAAACGACACCGACACACCACCGTCTCGGCCAGAATCTCGGCCTTCAGCACGCTGGCCTTTCTCGTTACCACCGCCTTTGCGGTTTTCCTTTTGCCCGCGTTGTTCATTTTGTTCTTTGTTCTTGCCTTGGTTGCCGTTTCCTTTCTCAGGCTTTTCGGCATAGGCACTGCCGCTGGCGATCAAGAGTGCGGTGGATGCAACAGTCAAGGTGCGCAATATCGATTTAATGGGCATGGGTAACCTATAATTATGTGTAACCCATTAGTAGTACCACCACGATGAATAACAAGCAATCCTTACTCGCTTCTTTACAACAAAGCCGCGAGCGCGTGCTCGAATTACTCAATAGCTTGAATGCAGACCAGGTCAAGGTGCCTTATTTGCCGGGAATCAACCCGCCCATTTGGGAAGTTGGGCACGCTGCTTTTTTCTTCGAACGGTTCATTCTGCAAAACCTGGACAAGCTACCCGCGTACAACCCCGCCTTGGACGATATTTGGGATTCCTTCGAGCTGGAGCACGAAGACCGCTGGCAGGAAGGACTTTTTCCGGATAAACCCGACACCCTGCGCTACTTTGACGACACCTTCAACAAGGTAAGGCAGCGAATTGAAAGCAAGCCGCTGACAGACCGTGATTTGTATCTGTACAAGTACGCCATTTTTCACCTGAACATGCACATTGAGTCGATGGTGTGGGCGCGCCAAAGCCTGGGCTATGCGCCGCCCCCCTACTCCACCAGTGAAACGGGCGAATTGGCCGCGCAGGCAGTTGTTACGCAAGACATTGAAATTCCCGCAGGCCGCTACCGCATTGGTATGCCGCCCGATTCTGAACATTTCGCAACAGAAGACTTCTGTTTCGACAATGAAAAGCCCGGCTTTGTGATTGACATGAAAGCATTCAGAATCTCGAAAAACCTGCTGAGCAATGCCGAGTACCTTTCCTTTATTCAGGCTGGTGGATACGAGAACGACCAATACTGGAGCATGGCGGGCCTGAAGTGGCGCAACGGCAGCGGTGCCAGGCACCCCTTGTTCTGGAAACATGAAAACGGTGTTTGGTTTGAACGCTGCTTCGACCAATGGTTGCCTGTTCAGGGCGAGCTACCGGTTAAACACATCAGTTATTGGGAAGCGCAAGCCTATTGCAAGTTCGCCGGGCGACGCCTGCCCACTGAGTTTGAATGGGAAGTTGCGGCGTTGGGTAACCGTGAACAGGGTACGTTCAACAAGTTTCCGTGGGGCAACACCATGGAAGCACACTGGGTCGACATGGACAGCACCAACCTGGCCAGGCTGCCAGTAAACGCCCTGCCCAAGGGTGACAGCCCGTTTGGCTGCCGACAAATGATTGGCACCGTGTGGGAGTGGACCAACAGCCTGTTTTTCCCATACGACGGATTCACCATGGACATGTACCCCTTCATGTCGACTTTGCAATTCGGCGACCACAAAGTGGTGCGCGGTGGCTCGTGTGCTACTTCGTCCATACTCATTCGCGGCACCTACCGCCAAGCCTATACACCCGACCGCAACGATGTGTTTGTCGGCTTTAGAACCTGCGCCCAATAAGGCTATATGTACAACCCTTACGAAACCGACGAGTTATTAAACCAGTACCTGGCTTTTCACTACGGCATTGATTATTTTGATGTTCCCAACTATCCGGTGCGCTGTGCGCAACTTTGCCTGGAATTCATGGGGAATCGGCCTCGCCGCAAAGCGCTCGACCTGGGTTGCGCCGTTGGCCGAAGCACTTTCGAGCTGGCCTTGGGGTTCGATGCCACCGTTGGTGTCGATCTTTCCGCCCGTTTTATTCATGCCGCACAACAACTGCAACAAGGCAACACGCTGAATTACTTTCTGCACGATGAAGGCGATTTGGGTAGAGCCATGCAAGTGTCGCTTGGCGATTTTGATTATGGTGGTTGTGACCAACGCGTGGCGTTCTCGCAAGGCGACGCCTGCAAACTGGGGCCAGAACACACCGGCTACGACCTGATATTTGCGGGCAACCTGATTGACCGGGTAAACAACCCCACCGAATTTTTAAACGACATGCCCCACCGCGTAGTGCCCGGCGGCCTGTTAGTGATCAGCTCACCCTACACGCTGCTGACAGAGTACACCCCGAAAGAAAACTGGCTCGGCGGAATTGAAGAAAACGGAAACCCCAAAACCATGTTGCAGGGTATGCAAGCCGTGCTTGCACCCCATTTCACACAGGTTCGGGAACCAATGAATGTTCCGTTTGTGATTCGCGAAACTGCCCGCAAATACCAGCACAGCCTTGCAGAAATGACCGTGTGGGAAAGAAAGCCTGGCTAATATCCAATGGCTAAGGCACTGGAATCAGAGTGACCGGTACACCGTTCACCGCTGCATTGCCACTGGGCTCGTCCAGCCATTGTTCGTCAGTTAAATCGTTGCAGCTCACGCCTGCATGCGCAGCAGCCACCTGCAAGCGAATCCCCGATTTGTCGTGTCCCCAGCCGTGGGGAATACTGACCACGCTGGGCATTACATCCTCTGAAATCTCCACGGACAATGTAATTTCGCCCACGCGGCTGCGCACCCGCACGCTGTGGCCTTCCTGCAAATTCAAGCGTGCTGCATCGGCTGGGTTTACCATGGCGGTGCAGCGGTTTTTGCCTTTCACCAAGCGTTCTGAATTGTGCATCCAGGAATTGTTGCTGCGAATGTGACGCCTTCCAATCAGCATCATTTCTGTGCCTGCGCGCTTGCTGGCATCCAGCAAATCATCCACATAATTTGCTGCAGCCTGAAGTACCTCGGCGGGTGCCAATTGAATCTTCTTGTCGGCAGTTTGCAAGCGGTCCGGGAAACTGGGGCGAAGTGGCCCCAGGTCAATTCCTTCAGGTCGCTGCCTCAATTGTTCGAAACTCAGTTTGTGCTCACTGGCCATGCCATAAGGCCCCATTTGCAAACCCATGTCGAGGATCATTTGCGGCGGCATGGAAGGCCGGGCTGGTTTTCCAAGTTTGGCGCTGTAGCAGGCAGCCAGCTTATCCATCAGTTCCCAGTCATCCAGACTGCCTTCAGGTTTGGGCAAGGTGGCTGCGCTGTACTTGGCCTGATTGCGCACGCCAAAAATATTGAAGATCAAATCATAGTGATCATGTTCTAGGGGCGAAGTCGTGGGCAAAATAACATCGGCATGGCGATTGGTTTCATTGATGTACAAATCCACTGACACCATGAAATCAAGCCCGGTTATGGCCTTGTCAAGCTGCTGACCATTGGGCGTGGACAACACCGGGTTGCCTGCAATGGTCACCATCGCTTTGATTTGCCCTTCCCCTTCTGTTTGAATTTCCTCGGCCATGATGGCGCTGGGAAACTCGCCCAAGGCCTCAGGCTTTTGACTGACCCGGCTGTGCCAGCGGCCATAACTGCCTGGCTTGCTGTTGGGTGCAGCGATCAAGTCAAGCGCGGGGTTGGCCACCAGGCTTCCACCCACCCGGTCTGTGTTGCCTGTTACAAAATTCAGCAACTGAATTCCCCACTGCGCCAAGGTGCCATGGCGCTGCGTGCATGCACCCATGCGTCCATAAGCAACTGCCTTGCCCGCATTGGCAAAATCACGGGCAATTTGGCGAATGGTTTCAGCATCAATGCCGCATTCAGCTTGCGCCACTTCCGGTGTTACCTTTGAAATGGCACCCAAGGCGGCATACAAGCCTTCACTGTGGTGAGCCAAACGATCCATGCGGGTCAGGCCTTCGCCCACAATTGTGTTGATCAGTGCAAACACAAAGGCAGCGTCGCTGGCCGGTTTTATGAAATGATGGCTGTCAGCGATCTGCGCGGTTTCAGTTTTTCTGGGGTCGATCAACACCAGTTTTCCACCCCGCGCCTGCAAGGCTTTAATTCGCTTTGCCACATCGGGCACGGTCATCAGGCTGCCATTGGAGGCAATCGGATTGGCGCCCAACATGAGGAAATAGTTGGTGTGGTCAATGTCGGGAATGGTGATGAGCAACTGGTGCCCGAACATCCAGTAACCCAACAACTGCATGGGCAACTGGTCGACCGAAGTTGCAGAGAAACGATTGCGGGTTTTCAGCAAACCCAGAAAATTGGCGCTGTGGGTCATCAGGCCCCAGTTGTGTACATTGGGGTTGCCTTGATAAACCCCCACAGCGTTCGCACCATATTTTTGTTGCACCTGGAACAAGCCTTCACAGGCCAGCTCGATTGCATCTTCCCAGGTGGTTTCTACCCACTGGCCATCGACCTTCTTCATCGGCTTGGTCAATCGATCCGGATCTTCCTGAATGTCTTTCAATGCCACAGCCTTGGGGCAAATGTGTCCGCGGCTGAACGGGTCTTGTTCATCGCCCTTGATGGAAACAACCTGATTGTTTTCGACTTCAATTTTCAGGCCACAAATGGCCTCGCACAAATGGCATGCACGGCGATAGGTTTGCAATCGATGTCTCCCGAATGTTCTGTTTATTACTTATATCCCCATACTACTGGCGAAGGTGTAATACCATCAAGTGATCTAAAGGAGACAACATGATCAATGCACACGCAGCTTTCGAGGCCAAAGGCCCGTTGAAACCCTTTCAATACGACCCTGGCGAATTAAGCGCATTCGACATTGAGATCGATGTGGACCACTGCGGTATTTGTCACAGTGATATCAGCATGCTGGACAACGACTGGGGCCGAGCCAAATACCCCATGGTGGCGGGCCACGAAATTATCGGTCGCGTGAGCAAGGTGGGTAGTCATGTAAGCCACTTGGCCATTGGCGATGTGGTGGGTCTGGGTTGGCACGCAGGTTATTGCGAAAGCTGCAAAATGTGTATGGGCGGCGACCACAACCTGTGCAGCACAGCCAAAGGCACCATTGTTGGTCGGCATGGCGGCTTTGCCGACAAAGTGCGCGCACAAGCGATCAGTGCTGTCAAAATTCCTGCGAGTGTCAACCCTGCCACGGCTGGCCCGCTGTTGTGCGGTGGCATTACGGTGTACAACCCCTTGGTGCAATTCAATATTTCGCCGCAAAGCAAAGTGGCTGTAATTGGCGTGGGTGGTTTGGGCCACATGGCCGTGATGTTTTTAAAGGCTTGGGGGTGCGAGGTCACTGCTTTTAGCAGCAATCCATCCAAAACCGACGAGCTATTGGGTATGGGCGCACACCATGTGTTGAACAGCAAAGATCCCGACGCACTCAAAAAAGCCGCAGGATCTTTCGACCTGATCTTGTCGACGGTGAATGTGAAGCTTGACTGGAACGCTTACATTTCCACCCTGGCCCCCAAGGGGCGGCTGCACTTTCTGGGTGCTGTGCTGGAACCACTGGACATTGGCGTGTTTGGATTGATGGGCCAACAGCGAACCATTTCTTCGTCGCCAGTGGGCAGCCCACGGGTGATCGCCGACATGTTGAAGTTTGCGGGTCTTCACAAAATCGAGCCGATTGTTGAATCGTACTCATTTGATCAAATTAATGAGGCCTTGGACAAAGTACGCCATGGAAGCCCCCGCTTTAGAGTGGTGCTGTCCCGTTAATCCCCCTCTTTTTACCCCCCCACCCCCACCCTTTGATGTGATTGTTTCAAGACCACATTGAGGGGACCCTAGGTGGGAGGGTTCTGAATACATCAAAAAACGGCCAAAGACCGAAAATAGCTCAGAGAGGACTGCAAGAATTTGCAACGAATTTATCACCTGAATGAAATATAGAGGGAAATTAAACCCTTTATAAATCAGGAACCTTGGGGAATCACCTCAAGTTGATACTCAGAATTTGTCGCATTTTCTGTAGGTACTGTTACATGAAATGACAAAAAATGTGATTTTTTTCAAACATTTGTTCAGTCAACACTTGTTCGCAAAATAAATTCGGGCAAGTATTCATTAACTCAACGAGTGAATAAGAAAAATATGGTCGCACACACAAAGCCATTCGAGAGAACAGCAGCAATGCTCACGGGCCTTTCTGCCCGCAACCCGGTCGCCACCGGCATGGCATATTTCAGGGCGCATCATCCAGTAGATCCCGACGACTGTGAATACAGTGAACTGGCAGCACACATTGAAGACACGGGCCTGCTGAATTTGAGCCTGCCCTTTATTCTCCGAGGCTTGGCCGAAACTGAAGGCAGCACCTGGCACTATTTCCGTGGCCTGATGAAAGCGTATTCCGAACTGCGCCCCAAGGTTAAAACCATCGAATCCACGCCTCGCCTGATTGGCGAACTATTGAAAGTTTGCATTCATGAATATGACGCGATCAATCATGAAGCTTTCGATGAGGCACAAGCCTGCAGCCTGGCCGTGCTTGAAACAGCGGCCTACCTTCTGGTCCACTACAGCCCACATGAAGGCAAGCAATGGTTGGAAGCAATCTATCAAGATTGATTTGAGCCAGCCAACAAGCCCCTGAAGCAGTTGAATAATTTGGGGATTGCTGCATGTGAAAATATTTCGTATATTGATGTATATTCGAATTAATAAAAAATGCAAACCTGCTGAAACACCGATCCAAACGAGAAAGGTAAAACGAATATGGAATTTGCTCTTGGTCTTGCCATCGTACTGATGGCATGGAACACAACCGGAGAAACAAGTGGGGAGACAAGCGCCACTGTAGCAATGGCGGCACCCACTTACTCAGCGGTGGTCGATAAACGTGAGGAGAACCTCCCGTATTTCGCCGATGAGCTGCTGTCACGCAATGTTGAACTGGCCAGGCACAACGCTCCCGACCCCATGCCGCAAGCCAGGCACATCGCTGTAGTGGCGCAACCTGCTCTTGAACCCAAATCACCAAGTGCACTCTCCAGCAAAACCAGCAACATTCAGCTGGCCATGCAAACGCCTTCCTCCGACGTGTTCATTGTTGACCTGCCACCGAAAGTTATTCGGGAAGCCGAACAGCTGGCTGCTCTGCCTGTAAAGCAGGAAAGTGCAAGGCTGGTGGTGACACCACGCGCCATTCAATGGGAATTGCGTGTTGAAGATGGTCGACTGGACAAAGCCATTCGCCGCTGGGCGAAAGAGGCTGGTTACACATTTCGTTGGGATGCCGATCGCTACGTGATGATTGCAGCGGGCACGACCTTCTCTGGCACTTTTGAGTATGCAGTAGAGCAAGTACTTGAAACACCAGGAATCAAGAACAGTGAATACCCACTGGAGGCTTGTGTGTACAACAACGAGCCACCACTGCTACGCATTACCCGCCTGGGCGACCAAAAAGAAGAGTGCCGATAAAACATGAAGACACCACTGAACAGAACATTGGTTAGTACGGCAATTGCGGCACTGCTGTGCCTTGCAACAGCAGCGTGTACTGGCCCACAGATCCGTGCAGAAGTACAAGCGGACAACGACAATGGAGTCCGCAAAGTTGATCAGGTCAACAGCACCTTGCCAACCAACGGTTCATTTCGTGGCAGCAGTCAGTATGCCGAGGAACAGGCCAGGCAACAGCAAAACGCCAAGGTTCTGAAGCGTGCCAGCAAAAGCTGGATTGGCAGCACGTTTGTGCATGTGAATGACGATGACAAACTGCCGGCAGTTTTCCACGAAACCTACAAAATGAATTTCGCGGACAAAGGTCGCCCTGTGGATTTGAACATGGTGGCTGCGCGCTTGACTCAAATGGTCGGCATTCCCGTACGGATTCAACAAGATGTTTTCAGTGCGCCCGTAAGCGCAGAGCCACGCAGGGGTGCACGCCAGTTGCCACCGGTCAATGCACCGGCTGAAGCGGCACCGCCCCCCTCCACCCCGACAGTGACGGACAGCGTTGCGCTGGCTCCGCAAACCACAGTGGGTGCCGTGTTCATGAATTGGGACGGCACACTGATTGATTTCCTCAACAACACCGCCGACAAGTTGGGCTTGTCCTGGGAATACCGGGACAACTCGATTGTCATCATGCGTTACACCACCGCCATGTACGAGTTGGCATCATTTCCCAACGGCTATGAATACGCCATGAGCAGCGGCACGCAAGGTCGTGTTCGCGGGAACGAAGTACAAAGCAATTCAAATTTGAGCGTGTCCGAGAAAGGAAAAATCAACGGCCAGGCCAGCATTCTGGAAGTGATCAATCGCATGGTAGCCTCGGTACCCGGGTCGGAAGTGATTGTGGCCGAAGGCACGGGCCGTGTGATGGTGAAAACAAGCCGTGACATGCAAACCCAAGTGCGAAATCTGATCCGCGCCGAGAATGCAAACATGCTGAAACAGGTGCATGTACAACTCGATATTTACTCGGTGATGTCCAAAAAAGATGATCAACAGGGTGTGAATTGGGATGTTTTTTTCAGAAGCCTGTCTCAGCGCTACGGTATTGGTGTGTTGTCACCCGATTCGCTGGTGGCCCCCGAAGCCGGTCTTATAGCACTGACCATTCCCGAGGCGTTGCAGGGTTTTATTCCTGGCCAAGGATTGCCAAATAGCCCCACCAATCAGCGATTCGGCGCCAGTTCAGCCATTGTGCAAGCGCTAAACGAAATTGGCGACAATGTGCAGCATCGCCCTATTTCGCTGGTGGCGCTTAACAGGCAATGGGCGCGCAAGGCACGCCTGACCACCACGGGCTATTTGTCAGAAACCAAACCAGCCTCCTCGGGCGCATTGGGTGGCGGTACAGGTGTTCCCGGTTTGACGACCGATGAAATCACGACTGGTGACCAGTTTGCGGCCATGCCGTTTATTCTGGAGAACAACACCATCATGCTGAAAATGGGCATCAGCTTGTCCGACCTTACAAGCCTGCTGGAAATTACCACAGGCTCTGGCGAAACCTTGCAACGCGTTCAAACACCCAACACCAGCAGTATTTCCGACCAGTACACCATTGCACTTCGCCCCGGCGAAGTCATGGCCATTACCGGTTTGTCGCGCGATGTTTCCGGCTTTAAGGAACGCAAGCTGACTGAACAGGCGCCGCTGCTGGCTGGTGGTTCCCGCAACCTGTCGACCATGCGCGAGAACTTTATTGTTCTTGTACGCGCGGTGGTGCTGTAAATAGCGGGGCAACACCATGGCTGAGCAGTCTGCAGTAGTTCATCAGGTAGGCAAGAAAGCCTACATTGCTGGCCTGAACTGGCAGCCTTTGGCTCATTCCGGCTACAGCAAACGAATTGCCGATATTCGGGAATTTGCAGACCGCATCGACGCCACCAAGCATATTCTGCTCAAAGGCAATCAGAACGAATACCTGGGTCTGTACAACTTTGACCCTGACATTTCAGACGAAGAACGCACGAGCCAGGTGTACAGCCTGGCTGCCATGCTGGTCACACGAAATGAGCAAGAGCACGCCATCTATGCCATTCGCATAGAAGAAGGAATCAAGAAAGGCCAATTGGCACTGGTGGTGATTGAACAAGGCGCGCCGACGATGGACATCATCGGCAGCGATTCCGAGGTGCTCAGCACTGTCAACACCTACACCAATGGGTCGATTGAAAGCTCGGAATACCATGTGTACAGCAATGCCTCCGAGCTGTTTCCCAGTGCCCTGCCCCTTGAAATCGCAACCCAGCTGGGTAGCTTCAACAAGAAACACGCACTGACTGGCTTGCCAACAGACCTGATCAAGACATCGGGAATGCTTGCTGTTGTTTTGTTGCTGGCAGGGGGCGTGTATGGCGGCAATGAGTACCTGGAAGCCAGCGCACGCGAGGCACGCCTGAAACAGGCGCAGTCCAATATACAAACACCGCAGTATCTGAAAAAGTTGACGACCGACCAACGCAATGTGGGCTTGGCCAATACCGATGTCGTCGAGATGCTGAACCTGTTGAGCGAGCAACCTTTTATGGCGCGCGGCTGGTTGCTGGAGAGTATTCAGTGCAACCTGGGCAAGTGCACCAGCCAATGGCAATCGCAAGGGGGTTACACGCAAGAGCTGGTGAGTTTTTTAAACAATCAGCAAAGTAGCCCAGACCCCAAAGACGTCAACAAGTTGAAATTCTCGTTCTCGTACGAGATGGCCCCCGAGGGAATTCAGCAATTACAAGACTTGCCAAAAAAACAGGAAGCCAGTGAGCTGCTTTACCTGGAACAACAAGCCTGGCAAAAAGCCGGCATTCAGTTCAAGGTGGATACGCAAGGCCAAACCTGGCCCACCGGCTTCAAGAGCATTCCACCGAACGTGTCGGTGAATCGCCATGCCACAGAGGTGACAGGCAGCCTGACATTAATGAAAGACTTTCTGGATCGTTACCAATCCGGAATTTACTGGAATCAGATTTCGATGAAAATTGAACCCAAAAACCTGGATGCTGCCGTGATGGTGACATTGAAGGGAGCACTTTATGCGTACTAATTATTTGACTCGGGCCCTTCTGGCCACGGCTGGTCTGCTGGTTTTAAGCGGAGTACATGCGCAAGAAAACACACCGGTCAAAGTAGAAGCCAAAGCTGAAAATAAAACTGCGGTAACACCCGTTGAAAATATCAAACTCAATGGAGTTTATGTACCACTGAATATAAAAACACTGGCTGAAATTCAAAGGCTGCAGGAAGAACAGGCCCTGCGTGAAGAGCTTCAAACCGCGTTGAAGGCAGGCGGTAGCGTAAGCACCAGTGTAAGCACCAAACCCCAACCCGCCCCGGTTGCGGCTACACCGGCCAGGCAAGAGCCTGCACCCGTGCGCACTGCAAGAAAACCGGCGAGTACATTTTCAGCCAATACGCTATTGGGCGTATACGGCACAGCAGGCGCGATGACAGCGGAAGTACAAACAGCCAGCCGAAGTGTACGCACGCTTCGTGAAGGCGAACAACTGGGAAAATTCAATATCAAACGAATTACTCAAAATGGACTTGAACTGATCGCAAGCAACGGCAACACGCAGCATGTCTCCGTGGGTGCGCAAGTGAGGTTTTGATCATGAACAGAGATCCTGCACTGAATGTGTTGGCCACGCAGGCGGACAAATCACTGAAAGTTGAAAAACTCAGCGAGTTGCCCGCGTTTTCACGCGTACTGACGGACGGCAGTGCGGGGGCTTTGTTGAAGCTGCCAGCGGCGGTAGAAAAACATGTGTGCGCCATTGAAACCGGCGTAAAACGCGCAATCATTTTGTACGACGCCGAAAAAGTTGCGCTGGTCCGCCCTTTCATATCCCACCTGCGCGGCAAACTGATCGCTGAAAAATTTACGTTCGAACGGCCGGAAATTGGCTGCGGCGGCGGTGTTATTGAACACCTGATCGAAAACTCAAGAACCAAAACAGACAACACCGACGGGGAAGAAGACCCCGCCTTGGCACAGTCCAAAGCCAAGGAAATTTTTGAATCCTGGGTCGCATTGGCCGTGCAGGAAAGAGCCACCGACATTCACGTGCAGGTGGTCAACAATATTGCTGAAGTCAAACTTCGTGTAGACGGCGAACTGGAATTTCTGCGCGACCAGCAAGGCGGCGTGTACACCCCCCTTCAAGCTGAGCGTGCCGTGGCCTGGGCCTACAACAACGCATCGGGCAAGGGCTCCAACAGCAACAGCCAGTTTTCTGTCGGCGAAAACCTGTACTGCATGATCGCCGCACGGGAAGTGGGTGGCAAACGCGTGGCCATGCGTTATCAATCCATTCGCGGCTGGGCGGGCATCAAGGTGGTGTGCCGTTTGCTGTACGTGGACATCGATGCGCCAACCCTTAGCTATGAACAGTTGGGCTATGCGCTCTCGCACATGAAGCAGTTAAAGAGCGCATCCAACACCCCTTCCGGCACTATCATTTTTGCGGGGGTTACGGGCTCCGGCAAAACCACCACGCTAAAAACTTTTATTGAAACCCATCCGGGCAATGGCACCGATGCTTTTTATTCCATTGAAGACCCCGTGGAATATCCGCTTCGGGGTGTACACCAAATTCCGATTCAGCGCGATTTGCTGGACCGCAAAGGTTCAGCCGCGAAATATGCGGAGGTGGTTGCCGGCCTGATGCGTGCCGACCCTGGCTGTGTGTTGATGGGTGAAATTCGTGACCCGGCCACTGCGATATCAGCCCAGCAAATTGTTGAAACGGGCCACATGGCCTGCGGTACAGTGCATGCGCATTTGATCTCGGGCATTGTGCCCCGCCTGACCAATGAGGAAATCGGGATGAGTCGCGATGTGCTGACCAACCCGAATATTTTGACCTTGCTGGTTTACCAGGCCTTGGTGCCCAAACTGTGCCCCCACTGCAAAATAGGTGGTCGACTTTATCAACAAGGCATGTCCGACGCCGAGCATGTGTTTGAACTGCTCGACACGCTGGAAAACCGGTTTCAACTGGAACGCGATCTGTTTTACTTCAAGAAACAGGGTGGCTGCCCACATTGCAAACACCGGGGAACTGCGGGCCTAAGCGTGGTGGCTGAAATTTTAACGCCCGACCGAAAGTGGCTGAACCTGATACGCCAAGGCAAGGACTACGAGGCCATGATGTATTACCGTTCCAAATCGGACGGCAATTTCCGATCGGAAAACATGGACGGCAAAACCGTGTTTGAACACACCCTGTACAAAGCACTGCTGGGCGAAGTGGATCCACGTCATTGCGAACGTTTTGACAGCTTTGACCGATTCGAAATCATGAACGACGCTGACCGCGCCGAAACCGCCTGCTACACCTGAACATGACATTCAAAAAGAAACTGACCAACCTGTTCAATGCCATCAACTTGATGGATTTTCGCGGCAAGCGTGAGGCGTTCTATGAGCAACTCGCCAAGTCGATTGAGAACAAAGAACAGTTCAAAACCTTCCTTGAAGAAGAACTGAAAATTGCGCGCCACAAGCGAACACGCAACAGCAGCCGGGAAGCGGCGTTGAAGCTGATGGTTCGCAAACTCAGCCTAGGCGATGATTTTTTGATCAGTCAAATTCTGGGCGCGGTTATGCCCCAGAACGACCGCATGATGCTTGCCGCCGTGGATGAAGCCAAAGACAAACCAGGCACGCTGCGTGCCTTGGCCGCCGCAATTAAATCGCAAAAAGATGCAAAAAGCGTGATCTGGAAAGCGATATTTCCCCCCATGGTACTGATACCGGGCGTAGCGGGCTTTAGCTATGTACTTGCCACGCAATCCATTCCAATTATTGTGAAAGTGGCACCGCCTGAGGTGTGGACACCGTTCAACATGTCAGTCCGAATCGTGTCGGAAATTGTTGCCTCTCATGGCGGTTTGATTGTGCTGTGTATCATTGGCACTATCGCCGCATTTACTTACGCGCTGCCCCGCTGGAAAGGCAATTTGCGAAGCCAGTTAGAGCAAGTACCGCAAGGCTGGGGTTTCTTGCTGTTTCCGGTTGCGCCGTTTTTGTTGCCACTGTCGATTTACCGCGACTTTCAGGTCAGCTTGTTGGTCACCTCACTGGCGGTGTTGTTGAAAAGTGGTGCCACCCTGTCTTCAGCACTCGACACACTGAAACGCAACGCCGACCCGTGGATGCGTTGGCATTTGAAAAAGATCATGAACCACTTGAACGTGGCCCCCACCGATTACATTCCTGCGTTCAGCAAGGGGTTGATGAGCCCGAAACTGCTGGCTCGCCTGGCCACCACCATACGCAACAACCCGCAATTCGACAAAATTCTGATTCAGCTTGGCACTGAGGGTGGTGAGGACATTCGCAATGAAATTGGCAACACCGCCAAGGGTTTGAATGCTGTTTTACTGAGCGTTGCAGCAGCTGTGGTGGTGTTTTTGTACGTGGGGCAACTGTCGATCAGCCAAAGCATGACCGAAGAACTGGACCCTGTGAAAAGAATGCAACGCATGCGTTGAAATAAGTGCTTGACACAGCACGCATTTAATCTACAATTAATTCGTCTGTTGGTATATATACGGAATGCTTGGGCCAACACGTACTACACAATTTCCCTTCGGAGAGAAATCAAAAATGATGACATCACACACACTGAATGCCCGCCGCAAACAAAGCGGTATTACCCTGATTGAAGTTTCAATCGGCCTGATCATTGCAGCGATTGTTGCTGCTGCAGCCTTTATCGCATTCCAGAACAATGCGCGCCGTACTGAAGTGCAGGACAACATTAAGCAGATTACAGAAGTGATCAGCGAAACCAAACAGAAGGTCGGTTCTACTTCTGGTTACACTGGTTTTGATCACACAGTTGCCGCACAGCTAGCCATCTTGAAAGTTGACGGTTCTGGCGCACCATTACCCAACAGCTACAACGGTGCTATCACTATGGATGGAGACGATGTCACGGGCAATACAACAACGCTAGTTTGGAACAGCGTTGAAGGTGACCAGTGCTCAGACATCGTTTTGGCAGTGGCAAACGGTGTCACGAATATTTCCAGCGCAGGCGCAACGGTAACTGGTGACGTAACGATTACCAACGGTCAAATTACTTTGGCTGATGCCACCACACTTTGCGGTGCCGGTGATGAAGATATTGCCCTGACATTCACCTTCGGTCGTCGTTAATCACATCAATTGAAATACTCAAGGGGGCAGCATTGCCCCCTTGTTCATTTGAATCAAGGCGGCTTGCACATGCTTGACTCACTGAAACAGAGCAACAAAAACCACACCGGCTTTCTCAGCATTGAGTTGGCACTGGTGCTGATCATCAGTGCAATCATTGCTTTTGCAGTGGTTCAACAACAAGCACGTTCTGCAAAATCCTCTGTCGCAAAAATACAAGCCGACCAGCTTAACCAGGTTGGCAACGCACTGAATTCTTACACTGATCTTTACCGGCGTGGCCTGTCCGCCCCAGGCGATTTGCGAGTCGACCTGAACAACGACGGCATTACCGACGTGACCATTCCCGAGAACCCGGTCAGTGGTAACGAAGGCAGCAAATTGACTCCCACAATGCAAAACCTGATTGATGTAGGTCTGCTGCCTGCAAGTTTTGTGAACCGCCCTGCTGCATCGAATGGTCAATTTATTACCCGTCTGTCTGTGCTTCCGGCCAACTGTTCGGTCGCAGCAGACAACTGCCGCATTGAGGGCTACATTACGCTGAGCCAGGCAGTCACCATTGGCGCGCAAGATCCCACTGCGGGCGAATTCGACAACGACATCGCAGGTGACATGCTGAGCTTCATGGGCGGCAATGGTTTTGTCACATTGCAAGCTGATACTCCTGCAGTGAGTGCTGGCGGCAACTTTACAGTGGCACTGGACATTGATGGTGACCGAGTAACCGACTCAACAACACCGGCAGGTTTGCCCGGAGTTCGAGTGGGCGCACTGGCCTCCCGGTACGATGTACGTAATCCCATTGCCGATGTTGACTTTTGCCGGGGCAACCGCACTTTGAACTGGGTACAAAGCGGAGTTGCGTGCACAACAATCATTTTCAATGACACCCCTGTTGGCTATCGCTTTGTAGCAGTGGACGCCGACACAGGCGGTGGCGCAGGCGCTGGCGGCAGCGCCTTTATTCGCTGTGTGTACAACCCCAATGCCAATCCGCCAGCGCAATTGTCCATTCTTAGCAGTTGCTGTCAGAACGGTAACCAGGCCTGCACACCACCCGCAGTGCCTTAATCATGAACAGGCGACAGTTTCTTGCTGCAGCAAGTTCGGTTTCGCTGGCAGTACACCTGGACAAACTGGCGTGGGCCACACAATCCCCAAGCTACACGCTGCTGGATGTTCAGCGTGGTTCTGAGCGCTTTCAAATCGATTTCAGCACACAAGAGGGTTTTCGCACCGCGGCCTGGTTGTTAAGGGACATTCGAGCAAATCGTGTTGGAATACCCAACATTGAAATGTTGCAACTGGCAGCATGGGCCCAGGTAGTTTTGGCTGAACACCATGCCTACACCGTGTTCGAAGTTACCTCGGGTTTGCGAACCCAACAGACCAATTCCGTAGTGGAAGGCGCCGCCAGAAACTCCCGACATCTGCCCGATGCCGGTGGGCAGTTTTTTGCCATGGACATTAAACCAATTGGTGTGAATATTGATCAATTGGCTAAAATCCTACAGTACCCCGCATTCGGGGGGGTTGGGATTTATCGCAGCCATGTACATTTTGACATTCGAGAAAAAGTGGTGCACTGGAACTCAAAAAAGTGATTTATTTCATCCACTTGAACGATTTTTAGTCAACAACGAAGCGACATGATGCATTGTCTATTTGTGTTAAATATTCTTTTTTAACTCAAATTACAATTTCAGTGCCCGAGTTCCGTATCATTACTAACCAACGAGATTGCTTTATCACGCGTCATGCCTCAAATTAACAATAAAAACAAACCACGTACAGGTGCCTATCTCAACCTGTTCAAACAGAAATACGGTTTAACCGTATCCAAAATGTGTGCCTTGTTCGGCATTAGTACTCAGGCGAAATTCAATTCGATTGTTCGCCCTGCGGTGGGAAGTTCAAGCGATGAATTGCTAGATCCAACCGTTGCATTAATTTTACGGCTGTACGAAACCCACGAGTCTCTGGTGCCTTTGAACAATGAACTCAGCCTGGAAGACACCTACAAAATGTTTCAAAGGGTGTTCGGAAAAACCAAAGTGACTGAAAGTACATTTGGTCAATTGTTGGGTCGCAGCGCGGGTTCAGGTTACAGGTGGCTAAACGGGTCTGGAAATGCCACACCGCAAGTCGGCATTGTGCTGGAAAGGCTGCATCACATGTTGTCCAGCGGAATGGAAGAACCCGAGGTGTGTTACTTGTGGCTGGATATTGTTCATCAAGAGTACAGAGCACGCAATCAGGTGCCACCGCTTAGTGATACAGACGCAGTGAAGTTATTGATTCAGAAGTATCCACTCAAATACAAACACATGGCGTCATGAACACAACATGGAATACACCGAGGTCAAACTGATTGCAGTGTGGAGCGGCCCCCAAGCCCCACCCAGCCAGTTGAAACTTTCTGATTACAAGTTGCCGGTTGCAGGCCGCATGCCGAAGAATTACTTCAATGCGCTGTATGGCAACCGCAATGCCTACATGGCCTTGGGCGAGCTATTGGCACAGGCTCAAAAATCGGGACATTATTTTTCAACAGCCACAATCACCGTGGGCATAGAAACGCCTCGCAAACCCGGTGTGGTTCATCTTGAAGACATTGGAGAGGAAACCGGCGCCCAGTTTGTCAATTTGTCGCGCGTGTCCAAAGAGGTGGTGTCTGAGGTTGCCGACATTTACAGAACGTGCAGCGCTTTTAAAAACCTGCCCGATGACGAAGTGGACTGGCGCAAACCCTTCCGCTTCATGCCGGAATGTCCCGAACATTTGCCAGTGGTATTCGACTTGCTTCAGTGCTCGGTACTGGTGCACCCGGTTGCCTTTACGACCACGCCGGAAGGCAAGCACCACTTTATCGCCAGCTTTGATCCTGAACGGATCACGATTCTGGACGCTCAACCCAATCGGCATGAAATCGGCCCGCACCCGGACAAAATCATCCTCTAAATTTGGTACTGGGGCTTCGAACGCCCGGGCACGTCAGGACCCGGTTGCTGTGACGGAATAATAGTAATCACGGGTTGCGAGAGCTGGTTGCTAAGCGAAAACGCCTTGGGAACCATGCCATTTTCATCGGCATGCATGTAAATAATCGACATGACTGCCGCGCAAAAGCTAATCACCAATACAGCGACCATGGTAAAAATCACCGCCAGTATCCGTGTTGAACGCCGTGGCCTTGTCGGGTTGAGTCCGTTCATGCTGCAATCCTCCGCACCTTGGCATTTAACATTACAACTTCTGTAAAAAATTACAAGGCATTCCTTTGCTCAAGGAAATGCCATTGTTTGATGATTTCATGCAGGGCGGCCAAGCCGTCTGTAAGTGCCGCAGGCCCGGGCTGCAAAATCAAAGGCGATTTCACCTCGACAATCTGCCTGTTTTTCACGGCATTCACATCGCCCCACCCTGCCCGTGCAGCCACGGTTTCCGGGCGAAACTTCTTTCCACACCATGAACCAATGATGATGTCGGGATTTCGACGAACAATTTCTGCGCTGTCGGCAATAATTCGGTTTTTACCCAAACTTTGCGTGGCCAGTTCGGGAAAGCAATCATCACCCCCGGCAATTCCAACCAACTCGCTGACCCATCGAATCGCACTAATGGGCGGCTCATCCCATTCTTCAAAATAAACCTTGGGGCGAACTGCCCATTGGCGGGTTTCCGCCCGGATGCCCTCTACTTTCGCCTGAATGTCGGCGATCAACTGCAAGCCCTTCTCGGCAGCACCCACCATGGCTGCGACCTGATACATCATGCTGAAAATTTCAGGCACAGACCGTTGATTGAACACCGTGACTTGAACGCCATGACGAATCAAGGCGCTGGCAATGTCAGCCTGAAGATCAGAAAAGCCGAATACACAATCGGGTTTCAAGGCCAGAATTTGATCAATTTTGGCGGTAAGGAATGCGCTAACCTTGGGTTTTTCAAGGCGTGCCTTGCGCGGGCGCACCGTGTAACCGGAAATACCAACAATTCGGTGTTCTTCACCCAACAGGTAAAGCCATTCGGTGGTTTCCTCGGTGAGGCAAACAATGCGTTGGGGGCCGTAGCCAGAACTGGGCAACAAGGAATCTCCGCAAATGAAGGTTAGAAATCGCCCTTATAGTACTGGAATTGAAATCACCCGCAACTTTGTTTTGCGTTACACTGCGTGCCCCAATCTTTACTCTACGGATCCTAAGCATGTGGTTTAAAAACCTGTTCATCTTTCGCCTTACCAAATGGGAAGAAACACCCGAGTCGCTGGAAGACAAACTGGCCAAACAAGCGCTGCAAGCCTGCGGCGGCATGGATTTACAAACACGCGGCTGGGTTTCTCCCAAAACCGAAGGCGAGCCTTTTGTACACAAAAGTGGCAAGCAGTTATTGATTTCTTTGGGTCTGGAAAAAAAGCTGCTGCCCAGCACGGTGATCAACCAGTTCACCAAGGCACGTGCCGCTGAAATTGAAGAACGCGAGGGTTACAAGCCCGGCCGCAAGCAAATGAAAGAAATCAAGGAAGGCGTGACGGATGAGTTGCTACCCCGTGCCTTCGCAATTCGCAGCCGGATCAATGCCTGGATCGACACTGAGGGCAAATGGCTGGTGATTGATGCAGCCAGCCCCGCCAAAGCCGATGAACTGGTGGGCATGCTGATGAAAAGCGTAGAAGGTGTGGCCATGGCCTTGGTGAAAACCAAAACATCGCCCACGGTGGCCATGACCGCCTGGCTGGCCGAAAATGACAACCCCCCACCCTTTACCATTGACCAGGACTGCGAACTGAAAAGCCGTGGCGAACAGGCTGCCACCGTGCGCTACGTGAAGCATTCACTGGAAGCCGAGGAAATTGCCAAACACATCAAGGGTGGCAAGGATGTAACCAAACTGGCCATGACCTGGGCCGACAAGGTTTCTTTTGTACTGCATGAGAACCTGCAGGTAAAACGGGTTGCGCCTTTGGATGTGATCAAGGAGCAAGCCGCCCTGAGCGCTGATGACGACGCCTTCGATTCGGACTTTGCCTTGATGACCGGCGAATTGCGCAAGTTGATCCCCGGTTTGATCGACATTCTGGGCGGTGAACTGACTGGCGCGAATTAACAAGTACCCCGGTAATCTTCCGACATTCAGTGTACAAGTGTTACTTTTTGCCGCATCGAAATTTACGATTTCGTTGCGGCAGAACCTCAACAAATAAGAACAATTATTAAATATTTAAATTGGGGTTCATCAGAAGGCCAAGAATCAGTATGATTCATCATCCTTTGAACCAACTGGTAAAAACCAACCTTCAATGACCACTCGAGTTGACCCCAATAGCCCGATCCACTGGCCCGGCGCAATTACCCTGTTTGGAACCACCATCGCTGCACTCATTCTTGTACCGGCCTACGCCTGGTTCAATGACTACAGCACGGCTGCCTGGGTGTCGTTCGTTGTATTGGCAATTCTGAATGGCATTTCAATTACTGCCGGTTACCACCGCCTTTGGGCGCACCGCACTTACGAGGCGCATTGGTCGGTTCGCTTCGTGCTGATGTTCTTTGGCACCATGGCCGTTCAAAACAGCGTTCTGGTTTGGGCTTCGGGCCACCGCACGCACCACCGCCATGTGGACGACACGGAAAATGATCCCTACTCGGCCAAGCGTGGTTTCTGGTTCTCGCACATGGGCTGGATGATCCGCAAATATGAATCTGGCAAAGAAGATTTCAGCAATTCACCCGACCTGTTGAAAGACCCGCTGGTGATGTTCCAGCACAAGCACTACACCGTATTGGCCTTGGGCATCAACTTCGTCTTGCCAGTGTTGCTTGGCCTGTTGGTGGGCGATTTGTGGGGTGTTGTGCTGCTGGGTGGCCTGGCCCGCCTGGTGTGGTCCCACCAAACCACGTTTTTCATCAATTCGCTGGCGCACATTTGGGGTCGCCGCCCTTACACCGATGAAAACACAGCCCGCGACAACGATTTCCTGGCGATTTTCACCTACGGTGAGGGCTATCACAACTACCACCACCTGTTTCAGTACGACTACCGCAACGGCATTAAGTGGTTTCACATTGACCCCACGAAATGGCTGATCGCCGGTTTGTCGTATGTGGGTTTGACCAAAAACCTGAAGCGCTGCGACAAATTCGCCATTGAAAAAGCACGCATTGCGATGCAATTCAAGCGTGCCGAAGAAAAAATGCTGGCCCACCCTTCTACCATGCAAGCACACGTGGATGCCATGAAAGCCCGCTTGGCGCTGGAATATGAGCACTACAGCAAAGCCTTGCAAGAATGGGCCAAGCTGAAAGAAGCCTGGTACCAGGACACCAAAAACGCCATTAAGAACGGCGACACATTGGCAGCGTACAAAGCGAAATTCAAGGCCATGGAAGTTGAAATGCGCCTGCAGCGCAAGCGCTTGCAAGCCTTGGTACGCCAGGTTCAAAAACCGGCGCTGGCCGCTTGATCGGCTAGACCTTTCAGATAAAGCGGGCCAAGGTCACCGCGACCCTGGAGCCTGTACCAATGGCACCCACCCAAAGCCTGGCGAATAAACCGCCGGGCTTTGTTGTTTTTGCGGCGGCTTCGTCGCGGTGCGCGCATTCGTCCATTTGAAACTCAATCAACTGCGCCTTGAGCGCTTGGTGAGTACCTAATGCGTTCAGCTTCTCGATTTGTTCCTGGTAGTGCAGGTTCACAAAAGTTTCCACTGCGGCAATGGTTCGGTACACCGCAGCTTGCCCAAACAACACTGGCAAAGCGCCTGTGATGAATCCTGCAATGCGCCAAGGCACCAATAACCAGCTACGCCTGAACACGGGCAGCAGTTCATTCATTGCATTTAAATGGCGCAGTTCAGTTTGCAAGTGTTCACTGGAAAAAGCGCGAATTTCCGGGTCTTTGGACACCGCCAAAATGCCTTTGTAAATCCACACTGCACCGGTTTCACCAGCGTGGTCGGTGCGAATATCGGCCACCAATGCTGGCGGCAAATGGCTGGTGTCGAATTTCAAAATGAACCGCTGAATTTTCGGGCGCACAGGCAAAAAACCGTTGTAGGCCTTTTCCATCACCCACAACATGCCAGGCACTTTGGCAAGCCAAGCCAACACCCGCCAGCCCGGCAATTGCGCCCACACATGCACGAAGGCAGCCGCGCCACTGAGCAACTCACCTTGCGCCGTTTGCGTGTGAAACCGCGCCATGAGCATTTCTTTGGACTGGCCTTGGGGAAGTGGTGTGTCGGGCTTGGACACATCAACCCAAGCAATGGGCTGATCGGGGGTCATGTTTTGGTACACCGCAATTTCGCGGCGGCACATGGGGCATGAGCCGTCGAAATACACTTCAACACACCGGGATTGATTTGAAACTGCCTGGTCTTTTACTGCCATGACCGTACTGCCTTACTGTTGAGAACGCGTAGAACTTAAACGCTTAACCCAGTTTAACTGTGTACTTCACCCCGTCAAACTCGATCACATCGCCACCCACAATTTTCTTGCGCTTCTGGGTTTCAATTTGACCGTTGACCAGCACGTGGCCGTCGGCAATCACGTTCTTGGCTTCGCCACCGCTGGACAACCAACCCTGAAACTTCAGGATTTTGTATAGCTCAACGGGTTCTTTGTTGATGATGACTTCGTTCATGGCGAAATGTTCCTTGCGATCAATGCCCGAAGTGTATCAGCCTTCGAGTATCCACCTAGCCGCCTTCTCTGCAATCATCAACGTGGGGCTGTTGGTGTTGCCACTGGTAATGGTCGGCATTACGCTGGCATCGGCAATTCGCAAATGCTTCACACCAATGACGCGCAAGCGCGAATCAACCACCGCAGCGGGGTCGTTGGCTGCACCCATTTTTGCCGTGCCCACCGGGTGGAAAATGGTGGTGGCAATGTCGCCGGCCAGCCTTACCAGTTCCTCATCAGTTTGAAACTCCACACCAGGCTTGAACTCCTCGGGCTGGTACTTGGCCAAGGCGGGTTGTTGCGCAATGTTGCGCGTTACGCGCAGGGAATCGGCCGCCACCTTTTGGTCTTCTGTTGTGCTGAGGTAATTCGGAGAAATGGCAGGTGCATCGGAGAAATTGCCATTCTTGATGTGCACAGCACCACGGCTTGTGGGGTTCAAATTGCACACACTGGCCGTGAAGGCATTGAAGTTGTGCAAAGGCTGGCCAAACGCGGGCAAGCTAAGCGGTTGTACATGGTATTGAATGTTCGGGTATGGCCGGTCAGCACTGCTTTTGGTGAAAGCACCCAGTTGCGAGGGTGCCATGCTCATGGGCCCGCTGCGCTTGAACACATACTCCATGCCAATTTGAGCCTTGCCCCACAAGCTGTTGGCCAGCGTGTTCAGGGTTTTAACACCTTGCACCTTGAACACCGCGCGAATTTGAAGGTGGTCTTGCAGGTTGGCGCCCACACCAGGTTTGTCGAGCTTCACGTCGATGCCGTGTTGTTGCAGCAAACTGCCCTGCCCTATACCCGACAGTTCAAGAATTTGCGGCGTACCAATGGCGCCTGCGCACAGCACGGTTTCGCGCACGGCCTTCACCACCACTTCTTCGCCAGCCTTGATCACAACTGCGCCGTTGCACACCAGCTCGCCACTTGGGTTTCGCTCGATGGACAAGTTTTTAACCTGCGCATGGGTCCACACCGTAAGGTTCGGGCGTTTCATGATGGGGCGCAAGAAGGCTTTGGCCGTGTTCCACCGCCAGCCGCTGCGCTGGTTCACTTCAAAGTAACCCACACCAAAATTGTTGCCACGGTTAAAGTCTTCATTGGCCGGAATGCCCGCTTGCTGCGCCGCCTGTGAGAAGGCTTCCAGAACTTCCCAACGCAAACGCTGCTTTTCCACGCGCCATTCGCCCTGGCCGCTGTGAAACTTGCGCAATTCAGTGTCGGCCAATTCGGCATGCGGGTTGTCGTAACGCCAGTTGCTTTCATGGGCCAGAAAATCTTTCAAACAATTATCCCAGTTCCATGCGGTGTCGCCAGTTTGCGCGGCCCAGCTTTCGTAATCACGGGCCTGACCACGCATGTAGATCATGCCGTTGATGCTGGAACAACCGCCCAGCGTTTTGCCGCGCGGGTAAATCAGGGAACGGCCATTCAGGCCTGCATCGGGCTCGGTTCTAAAACGCCAATCGGTGCGTGGGTTGTCGATGCAATACAGGTACCCCACCGGAATGTGGATCCAGTGGTAGTTGTCTTTGCCGCCCGCTTCCAGCAGCAACACCGAATTGTTTGGGTTGGCGCTCAGCCTGTTGGCCATCAAAGCACCTGCCGTGCCCGCACCCACCACAATGTAATCAAAAGTCCGCATGTCTACCCCGAGTTGATTTCTAGATAGTAACCAGCATCGAAATGGCGTGGAGCGCTACGCTGCAATGATTGGATTGGGGTTTTCCAGAGTTTTGCAAAAAAGTTAAAGATGAAATGACTAATCATCCGCGCTTGTGACGATTCCAAGCATGTCAGAATGATACCCAATTCCTTTACAATCACAGGCTAATCACCTATTCCAACAGCTCGAGGTTTCAAAATGACAGAACGCACCACCGTGCATGGCTTGAAAGTAGCCACCCCACTGTACAACTTCATCAACAATGAAGTGCTGCCCGGCACCGGCATTGATCAGGCTGGTTTCTGGAAAGGCTTCGACGCCATCGTGAGCGAATTGGCGCCCAAGAACGCCGCCCTGCTGGCCGAACGCGACCGCATTCAGCTGGAAATGGACGCGTGGCACAAAGCCAACCCCGGCCCCATTGCCGACATGGCCGCTTACCAGGAATTCCTGAAGAAGATTGGTTATTTGGTTGAACAGCCTGCCAAAGTGCAAGCCACAACCGCCAATGTAGACAGCGAACTGGCCACACAAGCTGGCCCCCAGTTGGTTGTACCCATTTTGAACGCACGCTATGCACTGAACGCTGCGAACGCACGTTGGGGCAGCCTGTACGACGCACTGTACGGCACCGATGTAATTTCCGAGGAAGGCGGTGCAGAACGCGCAGGTGGCTACAACCCCGTGCGCGGCGCGAAAGTAATTGAGTTTGCACGCAACTTCCTGGACCAGTCCTTCCCACTGGAAGGTGCTTCACACAAAGACGCAGCTGGCTACGCAGTGGCTGGTGGCAAGTTGCAGGTTAAATTGCAAAACGGCAACACTGCTGGCCTGAAGAATGCCGCGCAACTGGTTGGCTTCCAAGGCGACGCAGCAGCGCCCTCTTCTGTATTGCTGGTGAACAACGGCATTCACGCCGACATCATCATTAACCGCTCAACACCGATTGGTTCTAGCGATGCAGCCGGTGTGGCCGACGTGGTGCTGGAAGCAGCGTTGTCGACCATTCTGGACTTGGAAGATTCTGTTGCAGCCGTAGACGCTGAAGACAAAATTGTGGCCTACAAAAACTGGCTGGGCATTTTGAAAGGCACGCTGACAGAAAGCGTGAGCAAGGGCGGTAAAACCTTCACCCGTGGCTTGAATGCCGACCGTGTTTACACTGGCGTGAATGGCGAGAAAGTGACCATGCATGGCCGCTCCATGTTGTTCTTGCGCAATGTGGGCCACTTGATGACCAACCCTGCCATTTTGTGGGGCGACAACAAAGAAATTCCCGAAGGCATTCTGGATGCAGTGGTGACCACCACCATCGCTTTGCACGACCTGAAAGGCAATGGCGTGAACGGCATTCGCAACAGCCGCAAGGGTTCTGTTTACATCGTGAAGCCCAAGATGCACGGCCCTGTTGAAGTGGGCTTTGCTGCCGAGTTGTTCACCCATGTAGAAAAGCTGCTGGGCCTGCCCGACAGCACCGTGAAGCTGGGCATTATGGACGAAGAGCGCCGCACATCGGTTAACCTGAAGGCCTGTATTGCTGCTGCGGCCAGCCGCGTGGCATTTATCAACACTGGTTTCTTGGACCGCACTGGCGACGAAATGCACACTGCCATGCACGCAGGCGCAATGATTCGCAAAGCCGACATGAAGAGCAGCGCGTGGATTGCCGCTTACGAGCGCAGCAACGTGCTGGTTGGTTTGAGCTGTGGCCTGAAAGGCCGTGCGCAAATTGGCAAGGGCATGTGGGCCATGCCCGACCTGATGAAGGCGATGCTGGAACAGAAAATTGGCCACCCCAAAGCCGGTGCGAATACCGCTTGGGTACCTAGCCCAACGGCTGCAACCCTGCACGCCATGCACTACCACCAAGTTAGCGTAGCGGCTGTTCAAGCCGAGCTGGAAAAGATTGATGCCGACGCAGAACGCCCAGGCATTTTGGCCAACTTGTTGCAAGTGCCAGTGGCCACCAACACCAACTGGAGCGATGCAGAAAAGCAGCAGGAACTGGACAACAACGCCCAAGGTATTTTGGGTTATGTGGTTCGCTGGGTTGACCAAGGTGTGGGTTGCTCGAAGGTGCCCGACATCAACAACGTGGGCCTGATGGAAGACCGCGCCACACTGCGTATTTCCAGCCAGCACATTGCCAACTGGATTCTTCACGGCATTGTGACTGAAGCCCAGGCCATGGAAACCATGAAGCGCATGGCCGCCGTGGTTGACCAGCAAAACGCCGGTGACCCCGCTTACAAGCCCATGGCTGGCAACTTTGAAACATCAGCCGCGTTCAAGGCTGCATGTGATTTGGTGTTCAAAGGCATGGAACAACCTGCCGGTTACACCGAGCCACTGCTGCACGCATGGCGCTTGAAGGTGAAAGCTGCTTAAGTTGATTTAGCGGTTGGAAGTAAAAAAGCCAGGTGCTGAAAAGTGCCTGGCTTTTTTGTTGTGTGAGTTGGATATTTTGTATTGTCGATTAGCGATTTACTCAGACGCTATTCACTCCCCTAAAGCATCCTCATATTCCTTTAACTGAAGCGCGCGGGCTCGAACCAATTCCATGCCTTCGTTGGTGGCTGTGACTTGCCACATGGTGCCTTCTTTCGATGCGATGATTTTTGAAATTACTTTGCCCTCGGCATCGCGAAACTTCAACCAAGCCCGTTGCGCTTCCTTTAACGAGACTCGCTGCTCTTTATTCAATCGAGACATCAGCCGAGTGTAGATTTGGTTCATTTCCTGATCCCACTTTTCCCTGGCTGTGTTCATAGCAGCCCGCATGCCCATGGTGGTGTAATCTTTTTCAAGGGTTTGCTGCAACCAAGTGTCGATTGGGTGCGCGGTGGGCGCTTGTGCAAAAGCGCTGTTAGCAATACACAGCAGCAATGGAATTAATATTTTTCGCATGTGCTTGCTCGCAAAGTTAAGTGTTAAATGCAGACTGCAACACGGCAACTGAAACCAAATGGGCAGTTGCATGCGCAAGCATGGCGGCTTCCAGGCCCAGGCGCCAGTACAGCACTCCAAACAAAATTCCGGGCAAGGTGTTTCCAAGCATGACATACGCAACAACTGGTGCGCTCAGCCCACCGCCCATGGCCACCACAGCAGGCAAATGCCCCGCCGCGAACAACAGGGCTGCGGTAACAATACCGAACACAATAAATGCTGTTAGCGGGGGCCCCGAGCGCTGCTGCAGAAAGCGCCAAGGCAGCCAGATCAGCAAGGTCATCAACCCCCAACGCATCAAGATTTCTTCAGTGATACCGCCGTAGAGAACCTTGGCGACAAGGGGAATTTGGAACTGGGTACCCAAGGATTGAATTTCGGGAGGAGCCGCCCCATTCAAGTAGACGAGCAAGGCTGCCACAAGCAAACCAACAAGCAATGCAGGGAGCAGTTGGCGCCTTAGGGGATCGGTACAATTTCGACCGAGGACGAAAGCCTCAAACACAGGTGAACCAAGACCAAGTGGCTTGGATAGCGCAACGCCAACCCACACAGCCAATGCCAGTAAAGCCCCACTTTGCAACAAACTTGCGGCGATTGCCAGGCCGGCAGGTACCTGTTCAGGTGCAGAAAGCAACAGCTGAGGAATTACCGCGAATGATATGGCAGCAACACCTGCCATTCCGGCCAACCAAAGGGCTACGCCGAGGCGTAACCGGGGATTCTTAAACACTCAAATTTCCTTGAAAGCAAAAAAACATTTAAATCGCCCTGCTTTGCATTGGGCCGTATTTAATGTTGACACACCATGCCGGGAAAATTTGAAAGTCGGAAGCTGCTCGTAACTAACTTTTGAATCCAGTTCATTGTTCAATCCACTGAAAAATGTATGTGGAATTGGAAGACGCCTAATGTTGAACTAAAAGGTCGTCTGGATACAGTACGTTGGAAAATCAAATCCCTTAACCTTGGGCAAAACACTATCAGAAGATTTCCATTAATACCCACCCAAGAAGGGACAGAGAGCAGGCCTCGGAAATTCGGACAGGTGGATAAAAGATGACAGCTCTGCTTTTTGGGCCAACAATATTGGCCAGAAAAGGAGAAATCATGAGTC